>JAPOKX010000029.1 GCA_029977425.1 Actinomycetota bacterium | reverse complement strand
TGGCACGACTCCTGGCTCAAGCAGCGGTGGGACTGGTACGTCGACCTCGGGATGAACCCCGACAACCTGCGCTTCCTCGAGCATCCGAAGGAGAAGCTCAGCCACTACTCCAAGCGCACGGTGGACATCGAGTACCGCTTCCGCTTCGCGGGCTCGGAGTGGGCCGAGCTCGAGGGCATCGCCAATCGCACCGACTTCGACCTGCGCACGCACTCCGAGCACTCCGGCACGGACCTGTCCTACTTCGACCAGGAGTCCGAGGAACGCTGGGTGCCCTACGTCATCGAGCCGGCAGCGGGTCTCACGCGCTGCGTGCTCGCCTTCCTCCTCGACTCCTACGACGAGGACGAGGCCCCCAATGCCAAGGGCGGCGTCGACAAGCGCACGGTGCTGCGCCTGGATCCGCGCCTCGCCCCGGTCAAGGCCGCCGTGCTGCCGCTGTCGCGCAATGAGCAGCTCTCGCCCAAGGCGCGCGAGCTCGCGGCCACGCTGCGCAAGCGGTGGAACGTCGAATTCGACGATGCAGGGGCGATCGGCCGGCGCTATCGGCGCCAGGACGAGATCGGCACGCCGTACTGCATCACCGTCGACTTCGACACCCTCGACGACGACGCGGTCACGGTGCGCGAGCGCGATTCCATGGCTCAGGAGCGCATCCCGCTCGGCGCTATCGAGGGATGGCTGGCCGAGCGGCTGCCTGCCTGCTGACGTGGCTTCCGACCACCCGGTCTTCACGCGCGCCTACGAGGTGATCGCGGCACTCGGGGAGCGCGCAGGACTGGGGGACCTGCGTGGTCGCGTGCTCGGTGAGGCGCGGGGGCGCGTCCTCATCGTCGGCCTCGGTCCCGGTCATGACCTCGATCATCTCCCCGAGGCGGTCACGTCCGTGGTCGCCCTCGAGCCGAGCGCGTCCATGCGCGAAGCTGCCCGACCCCGTGTGCTCTCCTTGGCGAGCCGCGGGATCGACATCGAAGTGCTCGACGCACCCGCCGAGTCGATTCCCCTACCGGATGCATCGGTCGACGCGGTGCTGGTCGCCTACGTGCTGTGCTCGGTGCAGGATCCCCGGGCGGCGCTCGCCGAGATCCACCGCGTGCTCAGGCCCGACGGCACGCTGCACGTCCTCGAGCACGTGCGCGCGCGGCCGGGGTCCTGGCTTCGCGGAACCCAGCGGCTCGTGAGCCCCTGGTGGCCGCGGTGTGCTGGAGGCTGCCGCGTCGACCGGGACACCGGCGCGCTCCTCGACGAGTCGGGATTCGATATGTCCGAAATCACGCTCACGCGACTCCTCACGCTCCCCCCGGTGGCCCCCACGCTGGTCGGGGTCGCTCGGCCGGTCCGGCCCGAGGTCCCCTAAGTTGCCCCCAGGCGGCAGCCAGCCGTTTAGCCTGAGTTCACTTTCGTGGCACCTCATCGGACCACGATCGCGAGGCACGTACTCACGCCGTACCAGGACGGTCCTACCGTCCGAGGAAGGACATCATGCGACGCTCGTTTAAGAACCTGGCGGTCCCCGCCATCGCGGCTGGAGTCCTGCTCCTTGCCGCATGCTCCTCCGGGTCGTCGGACTCCGGATCGAGCTCTGCCGCCCCCGAGTCGTCGGCCGCCACGTCGGCCGCCGCCGGCGCCGAGTGCGGCACGACGATCGAGGAGATTGCCGCCAAGGCCAAGGAGGAGGGCAAGGTCAACCTCATCGCACTCCCCGATACCTGGGCGAACTACCGCGGCATCATCGACTCCTTCGTCGAGAAGTACGGCATCGAGGCTCCGGTGATGAACCCCGACGCGTCGTCCGCCGACGAGCTCACCGCCGTCGAGACGCTGCGCGGCCAGCCCGACATGCCCGAGGTCCTCGACATCGGCCCGTCCTTCGTGCAGCAGGCCAAGGACGCTGGCTACCTGGAGTCCTACAAGCCCGTCGTGTGGGATGAGATCCCCGAGTCACTCAAGGGCGAGGACGGCACCTGGGTCGGCTCCTACTACGGCGTGCTGGCGATCGCGACCAATGCCACCATCCAGCCCAACGTCCCCAAGACCTGGGCGGACCTGAAGAAGCCTGAGTACAAGGGCCAGGTCACGATCAATGGCGATCCGCGCGAGGCCGGCGCTGCCTTCGCAGCCGTCGTCGCTGCGGCGCTCGCCAACGGCGGATCCTTCGATGACGTCATGCCCGGCATCGAGTACTTCGCCGAGCTGAAGAAGCTGGGCAACCTCCAGACGATCGACGTCACCGAGGCGGCCGTGCTCTCCGGCGAGGTGCCCATCGCCCTCGACTGGACGTACAACTTCCCGGGCCTGCGCCCGGCGCTCGAGGAGGCCGGCTTCGACTTCCAGGTCATCGTCCCCTCTGACGGTGTCTACGGCGGCTACTACGCCCAGTCGGTCGTCACCGAGGCTCCGCACCCCTGCGCCGCCCGCCTGTGGCTCAACCACCTGGTGAGCGACGAGGGTGCGCTCGGCTACCTCGAGGGCGGGGCCATCCCGGCCCGCTACGCCGCTCTGCTGGAGAAGGGCCTCATCTCGGACGAGATCGCGGCCAACCTCCCGTCGGCGGAGACCATTGCCGCGATCCAGTTCCCCACGCAGGAGCAGGTCGACAAGGCGAAGGCGCTCATCACCGAGCAGTGGGGACCGATGGTCGCCGACCAGTAGTCTCCATGCCCTGTCTGGCGCAGGGCACTCATCCGAGGCAAGGCTGCGCCTGACACGACACATTCGGGACTGAAGGGAAGAGGCCGACGTGAGGAGGAGGTTCGACACCGCCACGGTGATCGTGGCGGTGCCGTTCCTCGCCTTCGTCGGCCTCTTCCTCTTCGTGCCCACGATCGGCCTGGCCATCAAGGCCTTCACCCCCGGGGGCTCGTTCGGCTTCAGTGCCATGCAGCGCGCCCTCGAGGGCACCTATCGCACGGCCTTCATCAACTCCCTGGCGCTCGCCGCGACGAGTGCCATCCTCGGAGGAGTCATCGGGCTGCTGCTCGCGCTCAGCCTGAGGAGTCTCCGGCGCCCCAAGTGGCTGCGCTCCACGACTGACTCCTGGTCTGCCGTCGCCGCACAGCTCGGCGGCATCCCCCTGGCGTTCGCCTTCATCGCGGCCATCGGCACGCAGGGCATCATCACCAAGCTCCTCAACCAGATCGGCTTCGACATCACCGACTCCGGCTTCAGCCTGTCGGAGTTCTGGGGCCTGGTGGTCGTCTACCTCTACTTCCAGATCCCGCTGATGTTCCTCGTGATGATGCCGGCCGTCGGCGGCCTGAAGAACACATGGTCAGAGGCTGCTTCCATCATGGGTGCGAGCTCGGGTCGCTACTGGCGCTCCGTCGCGCTGCCGCTCCTCGTTCCGTCCTTCCTCGGCGGCTTGCTGCTGCTCTTCGTCAACTCCTTCGCGGCCTACGCCACGGCCTACGTGCTCAATCCGGGCGCGCAGCTGGTGCCCCTTCAGATTCGCTTCCTCCTCCAGGGCAACGTGATCACCGGAGAGCAGGACCTCGCTTACGCGATCGTGCTGTGGACCATCAGCCTGCTGCTCGCCAGCCTTCTCCTTATCGCGATCCTCCAGCGGCGGACGGCGAAGTGGGCGTCGGCATGAAGGTCCTGCGCGCGATCTTCCTCATCCTGCTCGGGCTCTACTTCTTCGTGCCCCTGCTGGCCATGGCGCGCTTTGCGTTCCAGTCCGTGCCCGTCGTCCTGCTCACTCCGGAGAAGCTCCTGGAAGGCTGGAGCATCAGTGGGCTCCTCGAGGTGTTCGGCAATCCGGAGTTCCAGCGCGCGACGCTCATCAGCCTTCAGCTCATGGTGCTCGCGATCGTGCTCACGCTCGTGCTCCTGCTCCCTCTCGCGGCGCTGGTCGAGATCCGTGCACCGCAGCTGCGCACCCTCATGACGGCCATCACGCTGCTGCCCTGGGTGGTGCCCCCGGTCGCACTCGTCGTCGGCGTCGCGGCGACCTTCCGCAACACCGTGCCATGGTTCCTCGCAAGCCCCTACAGCCTCGTGCCGTTCTACGTTCTGTGGGCGCTGCCCTTCTCCTACCGCGCACTCGACGCGGGGCTCAGGTCCATAGGCGCCCGCACGCTCTACGAGGCAGCTCGCGTCATGGGGGCGTCGACGTTCACGATCATCGTGCGCGTGATCATCCCCAACATGATTGGCGCCATCATCGCGGCCTCAGTGCTCACGGCGGCTCTCGTGCTCGGTGAGTTCGCCTTCGCGGCGCTGCTGCTCAAGGAGACCCTGCCAACCTTCATGGCGGAGTTCCAGCGTTCCGAGCCCCGGGCCGGCATGGCGCTCGCCCTGGCCGTCATGCTCCTCACGGCTCTCATCATCTGGATCGGCGTGCGTGCGCTGCGTAAGCGCGGCATGGACCTGCAAGCGGCGGGAGTGTGATGGCGAAGGTAGTCATGTCCGGGATTCGCAAGGAGTTCGGCTCCACAGTGGCGCTGAGCGACTTCACCCTGGAGATCGAGTCCGGGGAGCTCGTCTGCCTGCTCGGCCCCAGTGGCTGTGGCAAGACGACCGCGTTGCGCATCCTCGCGGGCTTCGAGAAGGCCGACTCCGGCACCGTGACCGTGGGTGGCGAGGACATCACCTTCGTCCCCACGCCGAAGCGCCAGTTCGGCATGGTCTTCCAGGAGTACAGCCTCTTCCCCAACATGACCGGGCGCGAGAACGTCGAGTTCGCTCTCAAGCTGCGGAAGGCGGGCAGTGCGGAGCGCAAGGACACCATCGACCGACTGCTCGAGGTCACGGGACTCACTCAGCACGCCGACAAGTACCCGCACCAGATGTCCGGCGGCCAGCGGCAGCGCGTGGCCCTCGCCCGGGCTCTCGCGTCGAACCCGCGCGTCCTGCTCCTCGACGAGCCGCTCTCCGCCCTGGATGCCAAGGTGCGCGATTCTCTGCGTGAGGAGATCCGGCGCGTGCAGCGCGAGATCGGTGTGACCACGCTCTTCGTCACGCATGACCAGCACGAGGCGCTGGCCATCGCGGACCGCGTGGGTGTCATGAGCCACGGCCGCCTCGAGCAGATCGATCCGCCCAGGGCCCTCTACGAGCAGCCCGACAGCGCTTTCGTCGCCGGCTTCGTGGGCACGGTCAATCGCATTCCCGCGCAGGCCGACGGCGATCGCTGGCGGGTGCTCAATCGCTCGGTGCCCGGCACCCCGACGGTGCCCGGCGCGACCCTGGCCGCCATCCGGCCCGAGCAGATCGCCGTCGACGTGGACGCCGCCGGGGACGACACCGTCCGCGAGGTGGTCTTCCTCGGCCCGCTCACGCGGCTGACGGTCGATCACGGAGGCACCACGCTCATCGCCGATCTGCTCACCTCCGAGTTCGGCGGGGCCGCGACGGGTGACCGCGTGCGGGTCCGCCTGCGTGACGATGTCGACGAGATCGTCCTCATCGAGGGCTGAGCGTGACGATCGATCCTGAGGCCCGCATCGGCTTCGCACCCCCCGACGAGCGGGGCTGGTCCGAGCTGACCGTCACCCGACAGTCCGTTGCCGAGACAGTCCCGGGCGAGATCCTCGCCCGCGTCGTGCACGTGTCGGACACGCACGTGTGCGACGCGGAGTCCCCGGCCCGACTGGAATATCTCGACCGCCTTTCGGATCCCGACTCGATCTACCGCCTGCGCCTCGGCGAGGTCGGCACCTATCGACCCCAGGAGATCCTCACCGTCCAGGTCCTCACCTCCTTGGTGGAGGCGATCAACGCGCATGCCGATGAACTCGATGCGGTGATCGTCACAGGGGACCTCATCGACAATGCCCAGGCGAATGAGCAGTCGTGGTGCGCCCAGGTGCTCGATGGCGGCCGCATCGAGCCCTGGAGCGGTGATCCGCAGGTGAGCCAGTGGGTGGGCTCCCGCGAAGGCCATCCCTGGGATGCGCGCTACTGGCATCCCGATGGATCACCCACGGGCGCGTCCGACGACATGCCCACGGCGAGGTTCGGCTTCCCCCGCATCCCAGGGCTCGTGGAGGCCGCTCGCCGCCCCGTGATCTCGCCGGGTGTCTCCGTGCCGTGGTTCGCGGTCCCCGGCAATCACGATGCGCTCCTGCAGGGAACCGTCGCACCTGACCCCGAGCTGCGCCGGCTCGCTGTGGGGGACAGGCGGATCGTGGGCCTTCCTCCCGGCGGTACGCCCCTGCTCACCCTGGAGGGCGTCGCTCCGATTGGTCCCGCGCGATACGTGCATGGGCCCGGGTCCCCTGCGGTGGACATTGCTCCCGACGGTCGGCGCCGCCTGCTCGAGCGCGAGGAGCTCAACTCCCCGTGGGTGCGCGACGTCGGGGGAGTCCGGTTCATCGCCATGGACACGGTCAACCCTTACGGCGGCTGGCAGGGCTCGATCGGCGCAGCGCACCTGGCATGGCTCCGGGATGTCCTGGAGAAGTCCGCGGATCGCCATGTCATCGTCACCTCTCACCACCCCTCATGGTGCCTCACCAATGCCTACACCCTCGACGAGCCGCGGCACCTCGCCGCGGAGGTCGTCCACCTCCTGCTGGATCACCCCCAGGTCATCGCCTGGTTCAGCGGGCACGTGCATGCCCATGCCTCGCTGTGGCACGAGCGCGCCGATGGATCAGGCTTCTGGGAGATCACCACCGCCTCGATGATCGACTGGCCACAGCAGGCCCGTGTCATCGAGATCATCCGCGCGGAGGGCGGCATCGCCATGCGCAGCACCCTGCTCGATCACGCGGCCCCGGTCGAGTGGTCCGCCGACGACCTGGACGACCATCGGGGACTCGCCTCCATTTCGCGAGTGCTCTCCGCCAACGACTATCACGATCGCGATGGGGTCCAGGCCGTGCGCGAGGGTGCCGCCGACGCGCGCAACACGGTGTGGTGGCAGCCCGACCCGCTCGCGCCCTAGATACCCCCTGGGGTATGCTCCTCGACATGTGTCGACAGGTGACGTGCAAGAGGTGTGACAAGGCGTCGTGGGCCGGATGCGGTCAGCACGTCAACCAGGTGCTCGCGGGTGTGCCCAAGAATCAGCGCTGCACGTGCACCGCTGCGGAGATGGCCGAGTGGAAGAAGGCCAACTCCTTCTTCACGCGCCTCTTCGGCGGCGGCAAGAAGACCTCCGCCTGAGGCGCTAGTCGAGCGGGATCGCCTCCGCGATCTCCAGGCCGAACCCATCGAGTGCATAGCGCCGGTCGGGACTGCCCGTGAGCAGCCGCATCGAACGCACGCCGAGGTCAGCGAGCACCTGCGATCCGAGGCCGTAGTCGAGCGAGTCTCCCGTGCCCGAGGTCGACGTGTGTCCGCCCAGCAGGGTCTCGCCGGACGCGGGTGGACGCAGGTAGAGCAGGACACCGCGGCCCTCGGCAGCGATGCGCCCGAGCGAATCACGCAGGCGGTCTCCGCACCGACAGCCCTGCGAGTGCAGGGCGTCGCCCGCGAGGCACTCGACGTGCACGCGCACGAGGATGTCGCGGCCGTCGCCGATGTCCCCCATCACCAGGGCGGCGTGCTCGGTGCCGTCCACGAGGCTGCGGTAGCCGATGATCGTGAAGTCCCCGTGCTCGGTAGGCAGGGGCGTGACAGCACCGCGTTCGATGAGGCGCTCGGACCCACCCCGGTAGCGGATGAGGTCGGCGATCGAGATCAAGAGCAGTCCATGTGCGTCGGCAAAGGCACGGCACTGGGCGGCGTCCATCATCGTTCCGTCGTCGTTCACCATCTCGCACAGCGCGCCGGCGGGGTGCAGGCCGGCGAGGCTGGCCAGGTCGACGGCGGCTTCCGTGTGGCCCGGCCGGCGCAGGACCCCGCCGGGCACGGCGCGCAGGGGGGCGACGTGCCCGGGGCGGGTGAGGTCGGCTGCGGCGGTCGAGGGGTTTCCGAGCGTGCGGATGGTGATGGCGCGGTCGGTCGCGGAGATCCCGGTCGCCGTGACATCACGCGCATCGACCGTGACGGCGTAGGCCGTGCCCTTGCGATCCTCGTTCACCACGGTCATGGGGGGCAGGTGCAGTCTGTCGAGATCCTCGCCCATCATGCTGACGCAGATGTAGCCGCTCGTGTGGCGGATCATGAACGCGGTGAGCTCGCTCGTCGCCTTCTCGGCGGCGAAGATCAGGTCGCCTTCGTTCTCTCGGCCCTCGTCGTCGACCACGATGATCGCTTGCCCGTCGGCGATGGCCTTGATGGCCTCGTCGATCGGGTCCATGCGCACGGAGTCGCGATCAGACACTTCGGCTCCTCGGTCGCGTCATCCGTGGTGATGGGCACCAGCGGTGATGGGGCTGCCAGCCTAGCGATGCGGGGCCACGCGACAATGTCCCGCATGGCCCCTCTCGCAGCCGGCGGACTCCTCGTGGACCCGCCCGTCGTGCTGGCGCCGATGGCGGGCATCACCAACCGCGCCTTTCGGCGCCTGTGCCGCGAGCAGGGCGCGGGCCTCTACGTGAGCGAGATGGTGACCTCCAGGGCACTGGTCGAGCGCCACGAGGCCACCCTCGACATGGTCCGCTTCGATCCCGACGAGTCGCCTCGGTCCGTCCAGCTCTACGGCGTGGATCCGGACGTGGTGGCGGAGGCGGTGCGGATCGTCGTCGGCGAGGACATGGCGGACCATGTCGATCTCAACTTCGGCTGCCCGGTGCCCAAGGTGACGCGCAAGGGCGGCGGTAGCGCACTGCCGTGGAAGCGCGACCTCTTCACCGACATCGTGCAGGCCGCCGTCAGCGCGGCCGGGGGACGCGTGCCGGTCACCGTGAAGATGCGCAAGGGGATCGACGAGGACCATCTCACCTATCTCGATGCCGGCCGCATTGCGCGCGACGCGGGTGTCGCGTGGGTTGCCCTGCACGGGCGCACCGCTGCGCAGATGTACGCCGGCACCGCCGACTGGTCGGCGATCTCGAGGCTTGTCGAGGAGCTCGAGGGCTTCCCCGTGCTCGGAAACGGCGACATCTTCAGCGCGGGCGATGCGATGGCCATGGTGGAGCAGACCGGCTGTGCGGGAGTGGTCGTGGGTCGCGGCTGCCTGGGGCGCCCGTGGCTCTTCGGGCAGTTGGTCGCCGCATTCGCCGGCGAGACGATCCCACCCGATCCGGACCTTCCGATCGTGATGGCGACCTTCCGGCGGCATGCGGAGCTGCTCATCGAGGGCTTCGGCGAGTACACCGGCTCGCGAGAGATCCGCAAGCACGTGGCCTGGTACTTCAAGGGCTATTCCGTGAAGCGCCAGGTGCGGCTGGGCCTGGCCAATGTGGGCTCCCTGGCCGAGGTCGACGACTGGCTGGCGCAGATCGATCCGGACCAGCCGCCCGACGAGGCTGTCATGGCGGCGCCCCGTGGGCGGACGGGTGGGGAGCGACCGCCTTCCCTGCCCGATGGCTGGCTCGATTCGCCCTACCTGGATGCCGCAGGGGCCGCGTGCGTGCGCGAGGCCGAGCTCTCCGTGAGCGGCGGCTGAGGGCCGCCCGGTCAGCCTGGTCCGCCTGACGGCACATGGACTGAAGTCCCTGGCAGCAAGCGCTTGCGGGGTGGTGCCATGACCCGGTGTCTACCTACGTCCCTGCGCCCACCTACGTGTACGACTTCGCCCGGGGCAGTCGCGGCCAGTCCGACCTCCTCGGGGGCAAGGGGGCCAACCTTGCCGAGATGACCCGCCTGGGCCTGCCCGTGCCTCCCGGCTTCACGATCACGACCGAGGCGTGCCGCGCGTACCTCGAGCAAGGCCAGGAGCCCGCCGAGCTTGCCGAGCAGGTGAGCGTGCAGCTTGACCGACTGGAAGAGCGCATGGGTCGCAGGCTCGGGGACCCGGACGATCCGCTGCTCGTCTCGGTGCGTTCAGGGGCGCGCTACTCCATGCCCGGAATGATGGAGACGGTCCTCAACATCGGCCTCAATGACGCCAGCGTCAAGGGCATGGCACGCATCTCCGACGACAAGCGCTTCGCGTGGGACTCCTATCGGCGGCTCATCCAGATGTTCGGCAAGACCGTCCTCGACATCCCGGGCCACCACTTCGAGGAGATCCTCGACAAGGCGAAGTCCGATGCAGGCGTCACGTCAGATGTCGACATTCCCGTGCCTTCCCTCAAGGAGATCGTGGCGGCGTACAAGTCGGTCATCCGCGATCACGCGGGCCGCGACTTCCCCCAGGACCCCCGGGAGCAACTCGACCTCGCCATCCTCGCGGTCTTCCGCTCGTGGAATACCGACCGGGCGCGGCTCTATCGTCGCCGCGAGCGCATCCCCCACGATCTGGGCACCGCGGTCAATGTGCAGGCCATGGCCTTCGGCAACCTGGGGGAGGGCTCCGGCACGGGAGTGGCCTTCACGCGTGACCCGGCCACCGGAGCCCCCGGCGTCTACGGCGACTACCTCCCCGATGCCCAGGGCGAGGACGTGGTGGCCGGCATCCGCAACACGATGCCCCTCGTCGAGCTGGGGGAGCGCGACCCTGAGGTCTACGAGGAACTCCTCGACATCATGCGCCGGCTCGAGCTGCACTACCAGGACCTGTGCGACATCGAGTTCACGGTCGAGCGCGGCAAGCTGTGGATGCTGCAGACGCGCGTCGGCAAGCGGACCGCAGCGGCGGCCTTCCGGATCGCCGTGCAGCTCGTCGACGAGGGCGTCATCGATGCCGATGAGGCAGTACGCCGAGTCTCGGGTGCGCAGCTCGTGCAGTTGATGTTCCCGCGCTTTGCCAATGACACCGGACACCATCTCCTCGCCCGAGGAGTGAGCGCCTCGCCCGGAGCCGCGGTGGGGGCCGTCGTCTTCGACTCGCGCACGGCGACCGAGTGGGCCGAGGCCGGCCGCGACGTGATCCTCGTGCGCCGTGAGACCAATCCCGATGACCTCGAGGGCATGGTGGCCGCGGTGGGCATCCTCACGAGCCGGGGCGGCAAGACCTCGCACGCCGCCGTCGTGGCCCGTGGCATGGGCAAGACCGCGGTCTGCGGCGCCGAGGAGCTCGCGGTCGACACGTCAGCCAAGCGCATCACCGCCCCGGATGGCACGGTCATCTCCGAGGGGGACGTCATCTCGATCGACGGCAGCACCGGCCAGGTCTTCCTCGGCGAGGTGCCTGTTGTCGCGAGCCCCGTCGTCCGATACTTCGAGGAAGGCGTGGCATCGGCGCTCCATGACGCCGACGAGGCGACGCGCGAACTCATCAAGTCCGTCGACCGCATCATGCGTCATGCCGACCGATCGCGCCGCATGCTCGTGCGCGCCAATGCCGACACCGCGCCCGATGCGGCACGCGCGCGTCGCATGGGAGCGGAGGGCATCGGGCTGCTGCGCACCGAGCACATGTTCCTCGGCGATCGGAAGCAGTACGTCGAGAGACTCATCCTCGCCACGGATCACGAGGAGCGGCGTGCGGCACTCGATGCCCTGCTGCCCCTCCAGCGCGAGGACTTCATCCGGATCCTCGATGCCATGGACGGCCTACCCGTCACCATCCGCCTCATCGACCCGCCTCTGCACGAGTTCCTGCCGGACCGCACCGACCTCGCGATCCGGGTGGCCCTGGCCGAGGAGCGCGGCGAGAAGTACGAGACCGACCTGCGCATGCTCCAGGCGGTGAATCGCCTCCATGAGCAAAATCCCATGCTCGGGCTGCGCGGCGTGCGCCTCGGGCTCGTCCTGCCCGGGCTCTTCGCGCTGCAGGTCCGGGCCATTGCCGAGGCGGCGTGCGCGCGGCAGAAGGCCGGCGGCGACCCGCGCGCCGAGATCATGATCCCCCTCGTCGGCTCCATCCAGGAGCTCGAGCTCGTCGTCGAGGAAGCGAGTCGCGTCCTGGCTGAAGTGGAGGAGGCCCAGGGCTGTCGCCTCCGCTTCCCGATCGGCACGATGATCGAGTTGCCGCGCGCCGCCCTCACGGCGGGGCAGATCGCCGAGGCAGCCGAGTTCTTCTCCTTCGGCACCAATGACCTCACCCAGACGACCTGGGGCTTCAGCCGCGACGATGTAGAGGCTGCATTCTTCTCCACCTACCTCGACAAGGGCGTCTTCGGCGTCTCTCCCTTCGAGTCCATCGACCGCGAGGGAGTGGGCGCCTTGGTGCGCATGGCCGTCGAGACCGGGCGCGCGGTGCGGCCCAAGCTCAAGTGCGGGGTCTGCGGGGAGCACGGCGGCGATCCCGAGTCCGTGCACTTCTTCGACGAAGTGGGCCTCGACTACGTCTCCTGCTCGCCCTTCCGAGTGCCCGTCGCGCGCCTGGAGGCGGCGAGGTCCACCCTGGGAGCGGCCGCTTCCGACAGCCGCTAGCGCTCGCGGAAGTGGTCAGGGGTGGCCACTAGGGTCAGGGCGTGAACATCCCACCGGGCTACACCCCCGCCGACGTCGAGCGGTGGGTGCATGACAGCCCGAGCGAGCGCTCGCCCTTCACGCGAGACCGCGCGCGCGTGCTGCACTCCGCTGGGCTGCGCCGCCTGGCGGCTACCACGCAGGTGCTCGTGGCTGGCAGCGCCGACTTCCCCCGCACGCGCCTGACGCACACGCTTGAGGTCGCACAGATCGCCCGTGAGATGGGCTCGGCCCTGGGCTGCGACCCCGATCTCGTCGACGTCGCCGGACTCGCTCACGACCTGGGCCACCCTCCCTTCGGTCACAACGGCGAAGGCGAACTCAATCGGCTGGCCGAGTCGATCGGCGGCTTCGAGGGTAATGCGCAGACCCTCAGGGTGATGACTCGCCTGGAGGCGAAGGTCATCGACCCAGCCACGGGGCGCAGCGTGGGCCTGGATCTCACGCGTGCCTCGCTCGACGCCGCATGCAAGTACCCCTGGCCGCGCCGCGACCCCTCCGCGGTCGACGACAGGCGCGGATCCGACCTGGGCGGGCAGTCCCACAAGTTCGGCTACTACGCCGACGATGCAGATGTCTACGCGTGGGTGCGCCGCGGTGCACCGGACCGACGCACCTGCCTGGAGGAGCAGGTCATGGACTGGGCCGACGACGTGGCCTACTCCGTGCACGACCTCGAGGACGCCCTGCACGCAGGCCTCATCACCCTCGACATGTTCACGTCGGCGACCGAGCGCGAGAACATCATGGACGTGGCCCACCGCGGCTACCTCCCCCTCGTCGATCCCGCGTCCATCGGCGCCGCCCTCGATCGCCTGCTCGCCCTCGACTACTGGCCGACGTCGTACGACGGATCGCAGCGTGACCTGGCCGCGCTCAAGACCGCGACGTCGCGCCTCATCGGTCGCTTCTGCGCAGCCGCGGAGCGTGCCACGCGCGAGGCATATCCAGGAGATCGGCTCACCCGCTACTCCGCCAATCTCGTCGTCCCCGATGGCGTGCGGGCGGAGGTGGCGGCGCTCAAGGCGATGACGGCCATCTACGTGATGAATCGGGCGGGAGCCGACGTGGAGTATGCCCGGCAGCGAGAGATGCTCACCTAGCTCGTGGCGGCGCGGGTGGCGGCCGGCGGTCGGGAACTCGAGCCGTGGATCGCTCCGGAGTTCGATGCCGCGGCCGACGACGGCGGGCGCCTGCGGGTCGTCATCGACCAGGTCGCGAGCCTCACCGATGCCAGCGCAGTCGTGTGGCACGCCCGCCTCTGCCGCTAGGTGCCACTCAACCACGTGCCCGCCGGGGGACAGCCGGAGCGGGGGATCGGCCCGGCGACCTAGGATCGGCCCATGGCGGGGCGCATCAGGGACGAGGATGTCGCCCTCGTGCGCGAGAAGGCCCGGATCGACGAGATCGTCCGCGACTACGTCGCCCTCAAGCCCGCGGGCGGTGGCTCCCTCAAGGGGCTGTGCCCCTTCCACGATGAGCGCTCGCCCAGCTTCCACGTCACTCCGAGCCGGGGCATGTACTACTGCTTCGGCTGCCAGGAGGGTGGCGACGTCATCACCTTCGTGCAGAAGCTCGACCACCTGACCTTCGCCGAGTCCGTCGAGAAGCTCGCCGGCCGCACCGGCGTCACCCTTCGCTACGTCGAGGGAGGCGCCGGAGTCAACCGCCAGCAGGGGCAGCGCACCCGCTTGGTCGAGGCCAATCGCGCAGCAGAGGAGTACTTCATCTCGCGTCTCGCCTCGCCGGAGGCCGCTCCAGCACGCGCCTTTCTCACCGAGCGTGGCTTCGATGCCGCGGTCGCGGAGGACTTCCGGCTCGGCTTCGCACCCAAGTCCTGGGACTCCCTCACCACTCACCTGAGGCAGAAGGGCTTCACCGACGCCGAGCTCCTCGCGGGCGGCCTGGTCTCGCAGGGCAATCGAGGGGTCTACGACAGGTTCCGCGGTCGCCTCATCTGGCCCATCCGCGACCTCGCCGGCGACGTCGTCGGCTTCGGAGCGCGGCGACTCCTCGAGGATGACGACGGCCCGAAGTACCTCAATACCCCCGAGACGCCCCTCTACAAGAAGAGCCAGGTGCTCTACGGCATCGACCGCGCGCGCAAGGAGATCTCCAAGCAGCAGCGGGTCGTCGTCGTCGAGGGCTACACCGACGTCATGGCCTGTCAGCTCGCGGGCGTGCCCGTCGCGGTGGCCACCTGCGGGACCGCCTTCGGCGGCGATCACATCAAGGTGCTGCGCCGCCTGCTCATGGACGACGACCGTCTGCGTGGCGAGGTCGTCTTCACCTTCGATGGCGATGAGGCGGGGCGTCGCGCGGCACTGAAGGCCTTCGACGACGACCAGCGGTTCGTCGCCCAGACCTTCGTTGCCGTCGAACCGCACGGCCTCGACCCCTGCGACCTACGGCAGAAGCACGGCGATGGCGCCGTGAAGTCCCTCGTGGAGCATCGCGTGCCTCTCTTCGAGTTCGCCATCCGGTCCGCGCTCGCCTCCTACGACCTCGAGAGCGCGGAGGGTCGCGTCGCCGCCCTGCGCGAAGCCGCTCCCATCGTGGCCAAGATCAAGGACCCCGCGCTCCGGCCGGAGTACGCCCGCCGCTTGGCGGGCTGGCTCGGCATGGACCCGGCCGCGGTGTCCAGGGCGGTGGGAGGCGGGGCCAATGCTGCTCCGCCGCCGAGGCGCCCCGACGCGCGCGACCCGATCCTCGCCGTGCAGCGCGAAGCCCTGAAGTGCGCCCTGCAGGAGCCCGCCCTCGTGAGCGCGTGGTACGCCTCCGTGGAGCCCGACGCCTACCCCGACCCCACCCTGCGGGCCGTGCACGAAGCCATCGCCGCCGCGGGCGGCCCGCGCCCCGAGCTGGTGGGACTGGCATGGGTGGATGCCGTCCTCGCGGCCTGTCCCGACGACGAGGTCCGCGGCCGCGTCCGCGGACTGGCGGTGGAGCCCCTGCCCGTCTCCCAGGAGGCCGACGCGCGCTACGCCACCTCTGTGATCGCCCGCCTGCTCGAGATGGACGCGGCCCGCCGCATCGGCGAGCTCCGTGGGCGGCTGCAGCGTCTCGAGGAAGGCACGCCGGAGCAGGCAGCGGCCTTCGCCGACCTCATGGCGCTCGAGTCCTATCGCCGTGACCTGCGCGAGCAGCGCGAAGGCTGACATGGGGCTGCTACGTCGCACACCCGCAGAGGTGCAGGAGATCGTGCCCTCGGGCGAGCGCGTCCTCGCGTGGTCGCGCGTGACGCCAGGCGGAGTGGCGGTCGCCACGGACGCGGCGCTCTACCTGCCCATCGACGGCACTACGGCCCGGCGGGTCGGCGAAGCCGCCCCTGTCGGGCTGCGCCTCGCCTGGGATCTCATCGCCAAGGCCACCTTCAATAACTATCATTTTTGTTACAGATTCAGTTTTTAAATTTACACCAAGTGTCTTAAGCATTTTTTTTGATGCAACTGAAAGAGCTAAGCTTCTAGTGTCATCATTAAGTTTATTGCCAATGTTTTTATCTGT
>JAPOKX010000028.1 GCA_029977425.1 Actinomycetota bacterium | reverse complement strand
AGAAGGATCCGAAGCCGTGGGTGGGGAAGATCGCGGTGTCGTCTCCCAGCTTCTCCGCCAGCTTGTGCGCCGAATGCCACTGGTCGTGAGCCTGCTTGACCGTGAGATCGGGCGCCACCAGGTCGGGGCGGCCCACGCTGCCGTAGAGGAGGCCGCCACCGGTGAAGACGACCTGGTTGTCGCCGATGCGCGCGGCGTAGGACATGTGGTTGGGGGTGTGGCCCGGCGTATGGATGACCTCGATCTCGAGGTCGCCGACGGTGAAGGTGTCGCCGTCGTTCACCTGGTGCGCGGCGTACTCGATGTCGAAGCCCGCGGGGACGTAGTAGTCCGCGCCATGCTTCCGGGCCAACTCGATCCCACCGCTGACGTAGTCGTTGTGGAAGTGCGTCTCCGCGACAGCCGCGATGTGCAGGCCGTGCTCGGCCACGAGGTGCTCGACGCGATCGATGTCGCGCTGCGGATCCACGACGAGGGCATTGCGGCCGTCATGAACGATGTAGCTGCGGTCGCCGAGCCCCGTGGAATCCAGGGTGATGACGTGCGGGATGCCGGGTGCGGTCATGTCGGGAGCCTCCTCGTGATGATGAGGAGAGACTATACCCCCAGGGGTATCCCGCGCAAGGCCTCCGCCGCCGCCCGTGCCATGAGGACGGCCGCCTCGGGGGTGGGGTGGAGGCCGTCGTTGGTGTAGCCCGATCGCCAGCCCCCCAGTGGGTCCCGCAGCGGCTCCCCCGTGTCGAGGAGGATGACCCCCTCGGCGGCCGCCCACTCCCGGATCGCGGCGTTGACCGCCAGCGCCCGTGCGTCGGCAGCGGGGTCGGCGCGAGGCGGGATCGTGCAGACCGCCATGGGCACGCCCACGGAGTCGGCCGCGTCCTTGATCTGCTGGAGGTTGCCGATCACGTACGCGGGATCCACTTCGCCGGAGACGTCATTGGTCCCGCCATGCACGACGAGGATGTCGGGGCTGAGCGCAAGCGCGTTGTAGGCCTGCCCTGCCATCCAGCTGGTGGTCATGCCGTTCTCGGCGACCATGCCGCCATATTGGACGACCCCGTCGGTGTCATCCAGCAATCGGTAGAACCACGACCACTCGGTGACGTCACCCCAGGTCGTATCGAGGGTGGCACCCCGCGTGATCGAATCGCCGAGGAAGACAGCGACCGGTCGCTCTTCAATCGGCACGAACACACTCGCTGCGGGGGACGACTGCGCAGATCCCGTCGGCAAGGGCTGGGCAGAGGCGTCGGGGCCCGTGGCTGCGGGATCGGGGTCCCCGGTGGGCGAGGTCGCAAGGAGGGGAGCCGACGACGTCGGCCCCGTGGCCGCGGCAACGCCGATGCCCACGACAACGAGGAGGGCCGCGAAGGCCGCGAGCCCCCGCCACACCCAGATCACCCCCCCATTGAAACCCGGGCCCGGCCAGGAGGCGAGGCGGGCCTGGGGTGACCCGCGCCACTCCCTCGGACACCCCCATCCCCCGGAGGTCCATCCGCCCGTCACAGTGGAGGGGAGTTCGGGGAGATCCCCCGCACCACAAGGGGTCGCCACACACCCGTGGCCGCCCCACTAGGGAGTGATTCAGATGTCGCCGTTCGGGTCAGTGTGGTCCTCGATTCTCACGAGGCAGACCCCCGAAGATCGGCGCGCTGGTGACCGGGATCGTGCAGAAGCACACTGGGTCGCCCGCCGCCACCCGCGGTAAGCACCGCCCGCCGGGAGCGGCTGCGCCGCCCCTGCGTGGCAGGGGGACCTTCTAGGGTTCCCTCGTGACGATGAACGCCCTTCGCTTGCGCGTTCATTACCCCGCGGACCTGCCGGTCTCGGAGCGACGTGACGCGATTGTCGCGGCGCTCCGGGACCACCAGGTCGTCGTGATCGCTGGCGAGACCGGGTCCGGCAAGACGACCCAGGTCCCCAAGATGGTCCTCGAGGCCCTGGACAGCGGGAATCCCGACCGCGCACCCCGCGTCGCCCACACCCAGCCTCGACGCATTGCCGCGCGCGCGGTGGCCGAGCGGCTTGCCGAGGAACTCCAGACGCCCCTGGGCGAAGGGGTGGGGTATCGCGTCCGCTTCACCGACCGGACGCGTGCGGATACCGCGATCACGGTCATGACCGATGGCGTGCTCCTCGCGTCCATCCGCCGTGATCGACTGCTCAAGGCATACGACGCGATCATCATCGACGAGGCTCACGAGCGCTCTCTCAATATCGACTTCCTGCTGGGCTATCTCTCCTGGCTGCTGCCCCGGCGCCCAGACCTGCGCGTCGTCATCACCTCCGCGACCCTGGACACCGAGCGCTTCAGCGCGCACTTTGGCAACGCCCCGGTGATCGAGGTATCGGGGCGCACCTTCCCGGTCGAGGTCCGCTACCGGCCCTACGACGACATCGACGAGGTGGATGCCGTCTGCGATGCCGTCGCCGAACTCTTGCGTGACACCGACGGCGACATCCTCGTCTTCCTCACCGGCGAACGGGAGATCCGCGATGCCCGCGATGCCCTCGCCGATCGCTTGGGCGAGGCAGTTGAGCTCACGCCGCTCTATGGGCGTCTCTCCGCGGAGGAACAGCACCGCGTGTTCGCGCCCCACGATCGGCGCCGGGTCGTGCTGGCAACGAACGTCGCTGAGACGTCGCTCACCGTGCCGGGCATCCGGTCCGTCGTGGATACCGGGCTCGTGCGCATGTCGCGCTTCTCTACGCGGCTGAAGGTCCAGCGCCTGCCCATCGAGCCCGTCTCGCAGGCGAGCGCGGCCCAGCGCGCGGGCCGGTGCGGGCGGTTGGGGCCGGGCGTGTGCATCCGCCTCTATGCCGAAGCGGACCTCGCGTCACGCCCGGAGTTCACCGACCCCGAGATCCTGCGCACCAATCTCGCCAGCGTGCTGCTGCAGATGGCCACCCTGGGGCTCGGCGAGGTCGCCGACTTCCCCTTCCTCGACCCTCCGGATCGTCGTGCCGTGGCCGCCGGCGTGGCGATCCTGGAAGAGGTGGGCGCACTCCGCCCCGGCGGCGCCGGGACCAGGCTCGCCGATCGCGTCACCGACATCGGGCGCCGACTCGCCCGTCTCCCTGTCGACCCACGCCTGGGCAGGATGATCCTGCAGGCAGAGCAGGAGGGCTGCGTCGACGATGTCGTCATCATCGCTGCTGCCCTGGCGATCCGAGACCCTCGCGAACGCCCAGAGGACCGGGCGTCAGCTGCCGATGCGGCACACGCGCGATTCATCGACCCGACGTCGGACATTCTCACCCTGCTGAATCTGTGGGATCACCTCGAACGGTCTCAGGATTCCCTGTCGTCCACCCGCTTCCGCGCTCAATGCCGCGAGGAATTCATCCACTACCTGCGGGTGCGCGAGTGGCAGGACCTGGTCGGCCAGCTCCGGTCCGCACTCCGGCTCAAGGGCAGTGCTCGCACCTCGTCGCGCGATGGGGATGCCATTCACCGGTCGGTCCTCTCCGGGCTCCTGTCCCACATCGGCATGCGCGCACCCGAGGAGGGCACGCGCGCCACGCGTCTGCCGCCCTATCGCGGAGCCCGCGACACGCGATTCGCGCTCTGGCCCGGCTCAGTGCTGACGCGCGCGAAGCCCGAATGGGTCGTCGCCGCCGAGCTCGTCGACACGGGACGGCTCTGGGGACGCGTGGTCGCGCGCATCGACCCGGCCTGGATCGAGCCCCTCGCCGGCTCGCTCGCCCAGCGCTCGCACTCGGAGCCAGCCTGGTCATCGCGCCAGGCGCGCGCCGTGTGCGTAGAGCGCGTCACGATGCTCGGGCTGCCCATCGTGACGGGGCGACGCATCCCCTACGACCGCATCGACGCCGAGGAGTCACGTCGACTCTTCATCCTGCACGCACTCGTGCGCGGAGAGTGGACACATCGTCACGCGGAGCTCGACGCCGTGGCCGATGCCCTGGAGGACATGCGTGAGCGCCTGCGTCGGGCACGCCTGCCCGAGGAAAGGATCGACGAGGACGCTCTCGTACGATTCTTCTCGTCGCGCCTGCCCGGCACGATCACCTCAGGGCGTGCCTTCGATGCCTGGTGGCGACGCGAGCGACGCGCGAATCCGCACCTGCTCCAGCTCCCCGACGGGCTTGCCGAAGCTCTGCCTGTCGAGGAGGACTTCCCTGGCACCTGGGCGAACTCCGGCCTGCAACTGACCTACCGCTTCGCTCCCGGAGACCCTCGCGACGGAGTCACGGTCCACGTGCCCGTCTCGACACTGGCCGCACTGCCCGACGACTCCTTCCTCGCCACCGTGCACGGATACCGCGAAGACCTCCTCACCGCCCTCGTGCGCTGCCTGCCCAAGCAGGTCCGCAAGGCGCTGGGGCCTGCCCCCGAGGCAGCCCGCATGCTGCTGCCACGCCTGGACCCCGACGCCCCGCGGTCTTCGCTCAGCGCCGCCGCGCGACACCTCTTCGACGTCGTCATTGCGCCCGGTGACTGGCCCTTCGACGCGCTCCCCGACCACCTGCGACCCACGATCCTGATCGAGGATTCCTCGGGGAGGGAGATTGCCGCCGGCAAGGATCTCGCTGCCCTGCGCGTGGCCTGCGCGACGGACACGGCAGAAGCCATCCGCGAGGCGCTGCCCCACCTCGAGGCGACCGGGATCACGGCATGGCCCGACATGCCGAGCGAGGTGACCACTCCGGGTGGTGCGCCGGCCTGGCCTGGTCTCCTAGCCGAGGACACGGGCACCGTCGCGGTGCGCGTCTTCCCCAGCCGAGCCGAGCGCGACCTGCAGCATTCACGTGGAGTGGCACGACTGCTGGCCCTTGTCGAACCCTTGAGACTGTCGGAGCTGCGACTGGACGATCGCGACAAGCTCGCGCTGGGCCGCAATCCGCATGGATCGGTCGGCGCGCTCGTGGACGACGCTTCCGAGGCCGTCGCGCGCGATCTCATGGAGGCAGCCGGCGGGGCACCGGTGACCGCCGAGGAGTTCGAGGGCCTGCGCGCGGAGTTCAGGCGCCGACGGGTCCCCGCCCTGCGCAGCCTGCTCCATGCTGCCGCGCCCGTGATGGACCTGTGGTGGGACATCCACGAGACGCTCGACACCGAGCCGCCAGCCGTCCTCCGCGCAGCATTCGACGACGCAAGCGGGCACCTCGATGACCTCGTCGGTGGGCGCGTCCTCTCGCGCGTGCGCGAGCGCGGCCTGCCCGACCTGGCGCGCTACCTGCGCGCCCTCCAGGTGCGCCTCTCCGCGCTGCCCCAGGATGCGGCCCGCGATCTCACCCGCATGGACCAGGTGCACCGCGTCGAAGACGCCTACCTCGCGCTGCCCGTCGAGGCACGATCCTCGGCCCAGGGGCGCGCGATCCGCGCCGACATCGCCGAGCTGCGCGTGAGCCTGTGGGCACAGCACCTGGGCACGCCACATCCCGTCTCCGAGAAGCGACTGCTCGACCGCATCGCCGCCTGCGCTCACACCTGAGCGGCTGCCCCGCTGAGGCGAATGACACCCGCCATCGGGCGAACTTTGGGTAGATAGTGCCCTGCCGGGGCACTATCTACCCAAAGTTCAACCCGCAAACGCCGTCCAACCCGCGAATGCCACTCAGCCAGTGAATGCCGTGCTGGGCAACTCCTTCTCCCCCTCGCTGATGGCCGTGACGATCCGGTCGGCCACCTGCTGCGGGTCGAGCCCCTCGGGCAGGCGAGGCGCCGTGCCCGCGAGGGGGCGCTGCGCGAGGCCGGTCTCGGTGTGCGGGGGCCGGATGTCGATGAGCCGGATCTTCTCGCGGCGGAGTTCGCGCGTCGCGGCTGCGTCGTAGGCGGCAAGAGCAGCCTTCGACGCCGAGTACGCCGCCATCCCCGGCTGGGGCTGCTCGGCGACCACGGCGCTGATGTGCGCGACGAAGGGGTCGTGTCCCGCAGCCGCCGACGCCCTCAGCGCGGGGAGGGCCGCGCGAAGGAGGCGCATGGGGGCCAGGGCGTTGAGCGTGAAGAGCTCGATCATGACGTCGTCCGAGATCTCATCCACGGCGCCGAAGGCGACCGCTCCCGCGGCGAACACGATCCCGTCCACGCCACCCTGCTCCGTCACCGCCGCCTCGACGATCTGCGATGCGCTCGCGGCCTTGCGCACGTCGGCAGCGACGACGACCCCGGGCACCCCGGTGGCACGCAGCCGATCCGCATCCCGGCCGACGAGGGTGAGTCGACAGCCCTGGTCAGCCAGCCTGCGAGCGATGGGCAGCCCCAGTCCTCCGGTGGCGCCCACGACGATGACGGATCGGTCGGCCAGTGCGGTCATGACCTCACCTTCCCACCGATGGTGCCGCGCGGCACGCGGGCGGACGGCATATGCTCGAAGGCACCTGGGGAGCTCGAGGGAACGTCGGGCTGAGAGGGCGGTCGCCACCGCCGACCCGCAGACCTGATCTGGGTAATGCCAGCGAAGGGAGTCCGATGACTCGCGTCCGCCCGACCCTTGCGGTGATCGCCGTGGCGATCGCCGTCACCCTCGCGGGATGTGCGTCACCCGCCGACACGGGCTCCACCACCAGCGCCCCGTCCTCCGAGAGCACGACGCCGACCGAGCCCCGCACCGTCCGCGTGGTCACCCACGACTCCTTCGCCCTGAGCGAGGACCTCGTGACGGCCTTCGAGTCGTCCTCCGGCATCACCGTGGAGTTCATCCCCGCGGGCGATGCAGGCGAGATGGTGAACCGGGCCGTGCTCGCCTCGGGCAACCCCGAAGCCGACGTCCTCTTCGGGATCGACACCACGCTCCTCTCGCGTGCGATCGACGCCGACGTCTTCGATCCCTACGCGTCGTCGACCGACGCGCTACGCTCCGAGTTGCGCGAGGCGGGCCTAGACGTCGTCACACCGGTCGACGACTGGGACGTGTGCGTCAACGTCGATGACGGCTGGTTCGCCGCGCAGGGACTGCCAGCGCCGACCACGCTGGAGGACCTCGCGGACCCGCGCTACCGAAGCCTCCTCGTCGTACAGAACCCCGCCACGTCCTCCCCCGGCCTTGCCTTCCTGCTCGCGACGATCGCGCGCTACGGCGATGCCTGGCCCGACTACTGGGAGCGCCTGCGCGCCAACGACGTCGCGGTCGTCAACGGCTGGTCGGAGGCGTACCTGAGCGAGTTCACCGCTGGTGGAGGAGGCGGGGATCGCCCGCTGGTCGTGTCCTACTCGACGAGCCCTCCGGCCGAGATCGTCTACGCCGAGGATCCCAAGCCGGAGCGCCCGTCGACGTCGGTGATGCTCGACGGCTGCTACCGGCAGGTGGAGTTCGCGGGAGTGCTCCGCGGCGCTGCGGATGTCGCTTCGGCCCGCGCGGTGGTGGACTGGCTTGTCTCGCCCGAGGTGCAGGCAGACGTGCCCCTGTCGATGTTCGTCTTCCCCGCCCGCGACGGAGTGGCGCTGCCCGAGGTCTTCGAGCGCTTCGTCACTCGGCCGGCCGAGCCCCTGGAGCTCAGCGCGGAGGAAGTCGATGCGCAGCGCGAGGAGTGGATCGAGCAGTGGACCCAGCTCGTCCTGAGGTGACCCGCAGCGAAACCTCCCGCCGAGGTCGCACCCGCGCGAGTGGTGCCGCCTGGGCGATCACACCTCTCGTTGTCGTCGGCACCCTCGTCCTCCTCCCCGTCGCGGCAGTGGTCGTGGCCGGGCTCGGGACGGAGGCACTCGAGACGATCCTGGCGCCTTCGACGTGGCGCATCGTGGCGTACACCGCCGCGCAGGCCGTGGCCAGCACCGTGCTCAGCATCGCGCTCGCCCTTCCGGCCGCGTATGCGCTCTACCGACTCGCCCTGCCCGCTCGCCGCACTCTCCTCGCGGTCGTCACGGTTCCCTTCATCCTGCCCACGGTGGTCGTCGGATTGGCCTTCCGCGAGATCCTGCCCTTTGCGGGCACGACAGCCGCGATCATCGTCGCGCACGTGTTCTTCAATGTCGGCCTTGTCGTGCGCATCGTCGGCGGACTGTGGGGCCATCTCGACGAGCGCTTGATCGACGTGTCGCGCACGCTCGGCATCAGCCCGATACGGACGTTCACCCGCGTCACACTGCCTCTCCTGCGTCCGGCGATCCTCGGGGCCGCAGCGCTCGTCTTCCTCTTCACCTTCACTTCCTTCGGCGTGGTCCTCGTGCTCGGCGATCCATCGCTGCCCACGATCGAGGTGGAGATCTATACCGCGACCGCGCAGCGCCTGGACCTGCCAGCCGCAGCAGGACTCGCCCTGCTCCAGTTCGTCTTCGTGGCCCTGGCCGTCGCCTGGTCGATGCGCCTCCAGGAGCGCGCTTCGGTCCGGCAGCATCTCGGCGACGATGAGCGGCGCGCTCCGGTCGCCTCCGCGTGGGACCGTGCCTGCGCGGCATGGACCTGGGCGCTCGCCGCTGCCATCGCCATTCCCCTCCTGGCCCTTGTCGCGCGATCGCTGCGCGTCGGCGACGGCTGGGGGCTCGCGTGGTACCGGGAAGCCTTCTCCCCCGCGGACGCGACGACGCGGGCCGCCTCCGCCGCCGAGTCCCTCGCCCTGTCCCTGCAGTACGCCGCCGTCGCGACCCTGCTCGCCACGGCACTCGGGGCACTTGCCTGCGCGGGGATCCTCGCAGCGGGCAGGCGCGGTGCATGGATCGACGCCGCGCTCGCCCTCCCGCTCGGCGTCTCCTCCGTCACCATCGGCTTCGGACTCCTGCTCGTGTCACTGCGCGGCCCGATCGACATGCGCGGCTCGTGGATCCTCGTCCCTCTCGGCCAGGCGCTCGTGGCACTGCCCGTCGTCATCAGGGTCGTTCTCCCGCTGCTGCGGTCGGTCGACCCGCGCATGCGCCAGGTGGCCGCGACGCTCGGCGCGTCCCCTCTGCGCGCCTGGTGGGCGACCGAGGGCGGTCTCGCCCTGCGGGGCATCGCGGTGGCCGCAGGGCTCGCCGCTGCCGTGGCTCTCGGCGAGTTCGGGGCGACGGCCTTCCTCGTGCGCCTCGACGCCCCGACCGTGCCCGTGCAGATCGTGCGCCTGCTCGGCCGCCCCGGCGAGGCCAACTTGGGCGTCGCCGCCGTCCTCTCCGTCCTGCTCCTGGTCCTCACGCTCGTGATCGTCGGCGCGGCCGAGCGCATCCGCCCGCGGCGCAGCGGAGGATGGTGATCCCATGAGCGACCACACCGGCCTGCGCGTGCGCGACCTCGCCATCGACTACGAGGGGCGCGCGATCCTGCGCGACGTCAACATCGACGTGCATCCCGATGAGATCGTGGCGCTCCTCGGCCCGAGCGGATCCGGCAAGAGCTCGCTCCTGCGATGCATCGCGGGCGTGCAGCAGCCGAGCATAGGCGTCATCGCATGGGACGGTGAGGACATCACGACAACGCCTGCGCACCGACGGCGCATCGGGCTCGTCTTCCAGGACCCGCTGCTCTTCCCTCATCGCGATGTCGGAGCCAACATCGGATTCGGGCTGGCGGCCGAGGGGCGCCCACAGCGCGTGGCCGAGCTCCTCGAGCTCGTGGGCCTTGCGGGCTTCGAACGCCGTGACGTCGCGACCCTCTCGGGAGGCGAGGCCCAGCGGGTCGCCCTGGCCCGGGCACTGGCCCCGCGCCCCCGGCTCCTCCTGCTCGACGAGCCCTTCGGCGCCCTAGACCGAGACCTGCGCGATCGACTCGCCGTTGACGTGCGCACGCTCCTGCGTGCCCAGGGGACCCCCGCACTCCACGTGACGCACGACCGGGAGGAGGCCGCCCTCATCGCCGATCGCGTCGTGCAGCTTGCCCCCCCGACAGCCGCGCCCTAGGCTCTAGATACTTGGACGTCAAAGTATCTAGTCCGACGCGCGACTCGTCGGGCATCGGGAGGCGGCGTGAGCGATCGACCCCTGCGCTTCGTCACGGCAGCGAGCCTCTTCGACGGCCACGACGCAGCCATCACGATCATGCGCCGCATCCTGCAGACACAGGGCGCCGAGGTGATCCACCTCGGGCACGACCGCAGCGTCGCCGACGTGGTCCGGGCTGCCATCCAGGAGGATGCCGACGGCGTGGCCATCTCGTCGTATCAGGGCGGACACGTCGAGTACTTCACCTACCTGCGTGAATCCCTGGGCGATGCCGGTGCCCACCATGTGGGCGTCTACGGCGGTGGCGGAGGCGTGATCCTCCCCGATGAGATCGCGCTCCTCGCCTCGCGAGACGTCCGCGTCTACTCACCCGAGGACGGCCAGCGCCTCGGCCTCGTCGGCATGATCGACGACATGCTCGCCAGTTGCCGCGAGCGCTCACGCCCATCCGGACCCTCCATCGAGGCGGTGATGACCGGTGACGAAGTCGCGCTCGGACGACTTCTCACGGCAGTCGCTGACGGCGCTCTCGAGACATCGTCGCTCGATCTCCTGCACGCTGCCCGAACGCGCAACTCCGTGCCCGTCCTGGGCATCACCGGCACGGGCGGCTCAGGCAAGTCCAGCCTGACCGACGAGGTCGTGCGGCGCATCCGCCTCGACTCCGCCGGCAAGGTCCGCATTGCCGTGCTCGCCATTGACCCCACACGATCCCGAGGCGGAGGCGCACTGCTGGGCGATCGCATCCGCATGAACTCCACCGCGGATGACGGGGTCTTCTTCCGCTCCATCGCCACCCGCGGTGAGGGCGCCGTGCCCGCGCACCTGCCGGGCGCCGTGGGGGCGTGCGCACTCGCCGGCTACGACCTCGTGATCGTCGAGACTCCCGGCATCGGCCAGGGAGACCACGCCATCACGGAGCTCGCCGACGTCTCCCTCTATGTCATGACGCCTGAGTTCGGTGCTGCCACCCAGCTCGAGAAGATCGACATGCTCGACTACGCCGACGTCGTCGCCATCAACAAGTTCGATCGGCGCGGGGCGCTCGACGCTCATCGCGACGTCTCGCGCCAGCTGCTCCGCAACCGCGGCGACTTCACCCGCCACTGGGAGGACATGCCGGTCTTCGGCACCTCGGCGGCACGATTCGACGACGATGGCGTCACGGCCCTGACCCACCATCTCGAGCGAGAGCTGGTCGCCCGCGGACTGCGCATGGAATCCCCGGTCGCCCCCGCGTCACGGCTGACCACCGCGGGTTCGGGCCCCGTGCCCGCCGACCGGGTGCGCTACCTCTCCGAGATTGCCGAGACCATCCGCAACTACCACCGCGCCACCCTCGACCAGGCCGCCCTGGCCGACGAGGTCGCCGCCCTCGATACCGCGCACGCGATCACCGGACTGCCCGGACTCGTGACGGCGCGGGAGGAGCGCTCCGGTCGCCTGCTCCCCGACGTGGCCGAGGGACTGCGGGACTGGCCCGCGGATGCGGCCGCCCTGCGGGAGGACCCCGGCGCCTGGCGCACGACCCTGTCCGGCACGCGCATCTGCCGCGTGGGAACGCCACGAGACGCTTCGGCGGGCGCGCTCGTGCGCTACCTCCGCTCGGAGAACCTCCCCGGGAGGTTCCCCTTCACCGCGGGCGTCTTCCCGCTCAAGCGCGATGGCGAGATGCCCGCGCGCATGTTCGCGGGCGAGGGAGATCCCGCTCGCACCAACCGGCGCTTCCATCTCCTCGCAGATGGCCGCGAAGCCACCCGGCTCTCCGTCGCGTTCGACTCCGTCACGCTCTACGGCCGAGATCCGGCGCAACGCCCCGACATCTACGGCAAGGTAGGCACATCGGGCGTGAGCATCGCGACCATCGAGGACATGCGCGAGCTCTTCCGCGGGTTCGACCTGTGCGACCCCTCGACCTCGGTCTCCATGACCATCAATGGACCGGCCCCCACGATCCTCGCGATGTTCCTCGCCTGCGCCATCGACGATCAGGTGGAGCGTGCCGAAGCCTCACGTGGCCCGCTCACCGACGCGGATCGAGCCGAGATCGCCGCACGCACCCTGGCCACGATTCGCGGCACCGTGCAGGCGGACATCCTCAAGGAGGACCAGGGCCAGAACACCTGCATCTTCTCGACGGAGTTCGCCCTGCGATGCATGGCCGACGTCCAGGAGTGGTTCATCGACCACGAGGTGCGCTCCTTCTACTCGGTGTCCATCTCCGGCTATCACATCGCGGAGGCCGGAGCCTTCCCGATCACCCAGCTCGCGTTCACCCTGGCCAACGCCTTCACCTACGTCGAGTCCTACCTCGCCCGCGGGATGGACATCGATGACTTCGCGCCGAACTTCTCCTTCTTCTTCTCCAACGGCATGGATGCGGAGTACACCGTGCTCGGTCGCGTCGCTCGCCGCATCTGGGCTATCGCCTTGCGCGACCGCTACGGGGCGGGGTCGCGCGCACAGCGCCTGAAGTACCACATCCAGACGTCCGGCAGGTCTCTCCACGCGCAGGAGATGTCCTTCAATGACATCCGCACGACGCTGCAGGCACTATGCGCCTACTACGACTCGTGCAATTCCCTGCACACCAACGCCTACGACGAGGCCGTCACGACACCCACCGACGAGTCCGTGCGCCGGGCCCTGGCCATCCAGCTCATTATCGACTCCGAGTGGGGCCTGGCCGGCACCGACAACCCGCTGCAGGGGTCCTACGTCGTCGAGGAGCTCACGGACCTGGTCGAGGAGGCTGTCCTCGCGGAGTTCGATCGGCTCACCGAGCGCGGCGGCGTGCTGGGCGCGATGGAGACCGGCTACCAGCGCGGCCGCATCCAGGACGAGTCGATGGAGTACGAGCGCCGCAAGCACGACGGGTCGCTGCCGATCGTTGGCGTCAACACCTTCCTTGACCCGGAGGCTCGCACGGAGACCCCCGAGGCCGTGTCGCGGGCAACCGAGGATGAGCGCGCGAGTCAGGTGGCACGCCTGAGGGCGTTCCAGGAGCGGCACCGCGATGAGGCCCCGGCCGCTCTCGCGAGGCTGCGTGAGACCGCTCGCGGAGACGGCAATGTCTTCGCCGCTCTCATGGAGGCCGTGCGCACCTGCTCCCTCGGGCAGATCACGGACGCGTTCTTCGAGGTGGGCGGGCAGTACCGGCGGGGCATGTGAGCGCCGACCCGATTGCCCTCGCCGAGTCCCACTGGACCGATCACGGGTGGGCGCACTCCGCTCCCGGCATGCGCCTGGTCACGACGATCACCCGCGTCCAGCAGTTGCTGCATCAGCGCATCGATGACCTCTTGCGGCCGGATCTCACCTTCGCGCGCTACGAGATCCTCATGCTCCTAGCCTTCAGCCGACGCGGCGCACTGCCCATGTCGGTGATCGGATCCCGCCTTCAGGTCCATGCCGCCTCCGTCACCAGCGCGGTGGATCGCCTGGAGCGCGACGGCTATGTCACGAGGGAGCGCGTGGAGAGCGATGGTCGCCGAGTGCTGGCCCGCATCACGTCGGCCGGGCGCAAGCGCGCGAAGGCCGCGACGGACGTCCTCAATCGAGAGGTCTTCGACGACGTGGGGTTGCCCACTGCGACGGCACGCAAGGTGACCGTCGACCTCGACCGAGTTCGGGCTCATCTGGGCGACGCGTGCGACGCCGAGCGGGAGTGACGTCTGCCTAGAGACTCGCGAGGGAGCGCGGGGCCTTGATGGCCGCCTTGCCGAGGCGGCTGCGGGTGCCGAGCTCCTCGGCCATGAACTCCCTCAGCAGGTCGATGGCGGCAAGCACCTTGTCGCTGCGCAGGGAGTAGAGCACGTGCGGCCCCTGACGGGTGGCCTCGACGACTCCGCGCTCACGCAGGATCGCCAGGTGCTGGGAGCAGTTGGGCTGGCCGATCTCCAGCGCCTCCGCCAGCTCGCCGACCGTCAGGGGTCCGTCACGCAACTCGTTGATGATGAGAAGGCGCTTGGGATCCGCGATCGCCTTGCACAAGCGTGCGTGCAACTCATGGATCTCAAGCGCCGTCTCACGGTCCACTGATCAAATCCTCACTACGGCTTCAGCGAGCACTTTTGCACAGCGCTGCCGCCACGGATGTCGTACACGTAGATCTTCGCCAGGCCCTTGTCAGAGTTCACGAGGGTGAAGTTGATCTTGCCGGGCTTCCACACCTTCTGCGTGAGAAGCAGGGCGGTGGGGGCGGGACGGGCAAAGGTCGAGGACGTCTCCGTCTGGAGCACGAGCAGGGCATCGTCGCCCTGGTAGATCCCCGGGTTCCAGCTCAGGTCGAGCTTGCCCTTCTGGCCGAAGCGCTGCTTGACCATCTCGGTGTGCTGCTTGGTCATGGCCGGCTTGCACTGGCCCGCGTCAAGCACGTTCTGCTTGTAGTTGGCAATGACACCGTGGAGACCGCCGTTGTCCGAGAGACCCTGGGCCCAGTCGATACGGGTCCAGATGGAGATCTTCTGACCCGAGCCCTTGGCGTTGTTGGTCTTCCCGATGAAGGTCTTGCCCGCGAAGCGGTCGGTGATCGCGTCGTCGGTGATGAAGAGGTAGGGGAAGGTCTTGCCGATCTTCTTGTTGACGATCTCAGCCTTCACGATGGTCTGTGCGGCCTTCGTCGGCCCGACCTCGAGCCACGCCTTGCCCTCGGTGGGGTTGAGGGCGTAGGTCTGACCGTTCTGATCGGTGAATGTGGTCGGCGCGACGCCCGGACGGGTCATGTTGACCACGCCGTAGATGATCCGCGGCGTGTTATCCGGGAGCAGGATCGAGGCGGGACCCGAGGTGTACAGCAGGGTGCAGGTCGGGGTCGGCGTGTTGCGAATGGTGACGTTGTTGCCCATCTGGGCGCACGGCACGGGGTCGGCCGCGGCTGCGGTGCCCGCGGGAATGACGGCAAGGAGCAGGCCGGCGGCGGCCAGGCCGGCGCCAGCGAAGGTGAGGGGGGTTCGCTTCATGAAGTCAGGCTCTCATACGGCCCTGGTCACATGCTCGTCGACGCGGCGCACTGGTTCTTGCCGATCTCGAGGGTCTCGATCTCCTCGGCAGTGGCCGCCTGGCCAGCGTTGACGAGCCGGATCGTGTCGTAGAAGTCCGGAGCCGCTGGCAGGGTGCTCACGATCTCCTCGATGAAGCGCTCCATGTCCTCGACGGTCATGATGTCTGCCTCGAAGATCTTGCCCAGGGTGGTCTCCACCATGCCCTGGTCGTTGATCTCCTCCATGAGCGTCCAGTGCGCGGGCATGACCTTGGTCGCGCGATCCAGTGGAGCCAGGCGGTCATGGATCGTGTGGAAGAGCTCGGTGGCGAGCTCCGACGCCTTGCCCGTGAGGTCGGGCCGCCCGAGGCCGCGCACGAAGACCGTGTCGCCCGTGAGGATGAGGTGACCGGGGATATGAATGCAGGTGCTGCCCGGCGTGTGACCGGGCATCTTGATGGCGAGGATCTCGAGCGTGGCGGCGCCGAGGTCGATCGTCGACCCATCCGGCAGCGGCTCATTGGCAAAGGGCGTCTGAGTGCCCGAGTCCTCGACCGGCACGTGATAAGGCACGCCCAGATCCGCAGCCATGGCGGGTCCGCCGGAAATGTGATCGGCGTGAATGTGGGTGTCGACGATGTGCGTGATGGTCATGTCGTGCCGGGCCGCGAGATCGAGGTAGGTCTGCGGGAATCGCGCCGGGTCCACCACGATGCAGCCGTCTCCCGGAGCGCCGATGAGGTAGGACAGGCAGGCCTTGGCGGGACGCGCGATCTGGTAGCCGACCATGCCTTCCGGCAGGCCTTCGATCGGACGCGGCACGAGCAACTCCGCCCAGGCGGCGGTGCCACCCGCGAGCGTGCGCACCTCGCGTCCCTCGTCCTTGAGCACGTCGATGAGTAGGTCGCTGCCGTTGCCATGCGCGCACACGACCACAGTGTCGTCCGGGATCTCCTGCGCGAGCGTCTCCGATTCCTCCACTGCCACCCAGATGGGGACGTTCCTCATGGGGACGGGCCGCGTGCCCTCGATCTGCCAGGTGGCGTACTCGTCCTGGTTACGGACGTCGAGGACATAGGGGCAGCGCCCCTCCTCGATCTCGGCGTACAGCTCGGCAGGGGTGATCGATCGCGCCATGCCGGTCTCTCCTCTCGCGCGCCCCTTCAGGGACGTCTCCTAGAGCCCCTCCACGAACCGCGTCACGACCGCGTCAATCCGCTCACGACCCGCGATGCGAGGTTTCAGCCCTAAACCATATGCGCAGACGCTAATGTGCG
>JAPOKX010000027.1 GCA_029977425.1 Actinomycetota bacterium | reverse complement strand
AGGTCGAGAACTTGTAGCCCTTGGTGTAGTCGAACTTCTCGACCGCACGGATGAGGCCGAGGTTGCCCTCCTGGATGAGGTCGAGGAAGAGCATGCCGCGTCCGGTGTACCGCTTGGCCAAGGACACCACGAGGCGCAGGTTGGCCTCGAGAAGGTGGTTCTTGGCGCGACGGCCGTCCTCGGCGATCCACTCCAGGTCGCGCTTCATGCGCTCGCCCAGCTTCTTGCCGGAGTTGAGCCGCTCCTCCGCGAAGAGGCCCGCCTCAATGCGCTTAGCGAGCTCGACTTCCTGCTCAGCGTTGAGCAGGGGGACCTTGCCGATCTGCTTCAGGTAGTCCTTGACGGGGTCTGCTGTCGCGCCGGCCTGCGTGACCTGCTGGACGGGCTCATCCGTGTCATCGACGTCGGAGAGCACGAAGGCCTCGCCCTCCGCGGGTGTCTCTTCCTCCGCGACGGCAGCGAGGTCCTCAGCGAGCTCGGCCTCGAGTTCGGCCTCGAGGCCGGCGGCCACAACGAGATCCGGCTCGTCGGCGACCACCTCGGCCAGGTCGGCCTCGACGTCGACCTCCTCGAGCTCGACCTCCTCGCCATCGACGACCACCTTGGCCTTCTTGCCGGCAGCCTTCTTCGCCGGAGCAGCAGCCTTGACGGGAGACGCCTTCTTCGCCGGAGCGGGGGCAGCGGCTGCCTTCTTGGCCGGTGCTGCCTTCTTCGCGGGCACGGCCTTCTTGGCAGGTGCTGCCTTCTTGGCGGGCGCGGCCTTCTTGGCGGGCACGGCCTTCTTCGCCGGCGCCTTCTTGGCGGGAGCAGCCTTCTTCGCCGGCGCCTTCTTGGCGGGAGCAGCCTTCTTGGCCGGCGCCTTCTTGGCGGGCGCGGCCTTCTTGGCGGGCGCGGCCTTCTTCGCCGGCGCCTTCTTAGCGGGAGCAGCCTTCTTGGCCGGCGCCGCCTTCTTCGCCGGCGCCTTCTTGGCCGGTGCGGCCTTCTTCGCCGGCGCCTTCTTCGCGGGGGCCTTCTTCGCCACTGCCATGTACGCCAACCTCCGCGCCGATTCCACGTCGCCATGGACGGTCTCGCCCATGAGTCGTCCCATGAAGAGGGCCCGAGTCAAGTCCGAGGACTTGCCGGGCGCCACGTCCCGGCGAACCGGGACAGGACAAGTCTCCCATGACCCCGCGCCCAGACCTACCCCGGGCCACCTCGGCACGCCGGACCTGGGAATGCGTCAGCGCACGAGGACGGCCCGGCCCTGGCCGACGGGGACCTCGAGGGCGGTCCGCTGGGTCACCGGCTCGTCGATGGCGAGGGGGCCCACCCCGGCCACCTCATAGGTCGCCTCCCACACCGCGGTGACACGTACCTGTGCGATCCCTGACCTCCGGTAGGCATGGTCCACCGTGGCCTCAGGCCAGCGGCGCCCCGCACTGGTCGTCGCCAGCGACGTCGTGCCGAAGTCCCAGACCCATCGAGGCCGGGCAGTGAGCTCGATGGGCAGCCCCACGAGCGTGAAGGATTCCACGAGTGGCTGCTCGGATTGCGTGACGCCGAAGACCACCGGCAGGTGCGGGAGCACGCGCCCGGAGGGCTGGCGCCATGCACGCAACTCCGGGACCAGCGCGACGATGCGATCGCGCAGTTGCGCTTCAGCGGTCTCCCGAGAAACCGGCCCGCCTGAGCCGAAGCATGCCGCTCCCAGATTCATCTCGGTCCCGTCGGGGCGGGTGAGGAAGACCCGCAGCCAATAGCCATCGGGGCCGCACAGCCGCGCGGGTCCGCGGCAGGCCCCCGCAGACGTCATCTCGCACTGGATGACGGAGCGCCAGGTGCATCCCGGGCATGCGGCCGCAACCTCGCGGAAGTCGGTCGCGATCTGCGGAGGAAGCAGCAGGCTGCCAGTGCCCACGAAGGCATCCTGGTCGTCGTCTCCGATGATCGTGATGTCGGCAGTCGCGGCGGACGTCGGCCCGAGCGTCAGCGGGACCGCGAGCATCGCAGTGAGCGCCAGGAGGAGGAGTCGCGGCATGCGCATGGCGCGACGCTAGGCGGCGCGGAGGAGGGGTAGCCACGCCAGGCGCCACACCGCGCACGTCCCGTGCGCGCTGCCGCTAGGTGACCGGGACCACCGCGAGCGCATCGCGGACGATCTCGCCGACCTGCTCCTTCTCGACGAGGAAGCCGTCGTGCCCATAGGGCGAGCGCACGACCCGGAGCGGGCGCGCGGTGGGGGTCGCAGCCACGATCTCCTCCTGGAGCCGGATCGGGAACAGGCGATCGGAGTCCAGCCCCACGACCGTCAAGGGCGCCCGGACGCTCGCCAGCGCTTCCGCTGCTCCCCCGCGCCCGTCGCCTAGGTCGAACAGGCTCATCGCCCGCGTGAGAGCGATGTAGGTGTTGGCATCGAAGCGTCGGGCAAGCTTGTCGGCCTGATGATCGAGGTAGGACTCGACCGCGAAGCGCCCACCAGCAGTGGGAACCTCGTCGTCTTGCGGATCTCGACCGAATCGCAGGTCGAGTTCGCTCTCGCTGCGGTACGTCAGATGCGCGATCCGTCGCGCGATTCCCATGCCGACATGTGGACCTTCGCCCGCCGGCTGGTCGTAGTAGTCGCCGCCCCGATAGCGCGGATCCGCTTCGATCGCCGCGATCTGCGTGGCATGGGTGCCGATCTGGTCGGCCGTGACCGCAGCGGTCGTACCGAGGACAAGTCCCGAGCGCACGCGATCGGGGTGGGCCACCATCCACTCCAGCACGCGCATGCCCCCGAGGGACGGACCCAGCATGAGTGCCCAGGACGGGATGCCCAACGCCTCCATGACCCGGCGCTCCACCTCGACCATGTCCGCGACCGTCACGACCGGGAAGCGACTCCCCCACGGCCTGCCATCCGGCGCGAGGCTCACAGGGCCCGTGGTTCCCTGGCAGCCACCCAGGACGTTGGCGCAGACGACGAACCACTCATCCGTGTCGACAGGCGCCCCTGGGCCGACGAGCCCGTCCCACCAGCCGGAGGTGAGGTGTCCCGGACCGGCTTCGCCGGCGACATGGGAGTCGCCGGTGAGGGCGTGGCACACGTAGACGGCGTTGGTTCCCTGCTCATTGAGCGTGCCCCACGTCTGGTACGCGACGCGCACCGCGGGGATGGTCGCCCCCGCGGCCACCGTGACATCACCCACGTCGAGGAAGCGGCGTTCCCCGGCGGGGAATCCCTCCCGCCACGCGCCGGTGGCAGGAGGGAGCCCGTCGTAGGAGAGCGGACCGTAGGGCACGGTCGCGCCGGATGCTGCGGACATGTCGCTGCTCAGGACTCCTTCGCCGCGCGGAATCCCGCGTCGAGGTCGGCCAGGATGTCATCGATGCCCTCGATGCCCACGGCGAGGCGCACGAGGCCCGGAGTGACCCCCGCGGAGAGCTGCTCCTCCGGCGTGAGCTGCGAGTGCGTGGTGGATGCGGGGTGGATGACCAGACTGCGCACGTCGCCGATGTTGGCCACGTGGCTGTGGAGCTCGAGGGCCTCGACGAAGCGCTTCCCTGCCTCCAGCCCACCCTCGATCTCGAAGGACAGCACCGCACCCGAGCCCGCGGGCGAGTACTTCTGGGCCAGGGCGTGCCAGGGACTCGACGGCAGGCTCGCGTAGTTGACCTTGAGGACCTCGTCGCGGCCCTCGAGGAACTCCGCCACGCGACGCGCATTGGCCACATGGCGCTCCATGCGGAGGCTGAGCGTCTCCAGGCCCTGGGACAGCAGCCAGGCATTGAAGGGCGCGATGGCCGTCCCCAGGTCGCGGAGCAGTTGCACGCGCGCCTTGAGAATGAAGGAGAGGTTGGCCCCGAAGGCCGACCCCACGCCGAGGTCACGCGCGTACACCAGTCCGTGGTAGCTGGGATCGGGCTGGTTGTAGTTGGGGAATCGCTCCGGGTACTGGGCGTAGTCGAAGTTGCCCGAGTCGATGATCGCGCCTGCGATCGCCGTGCCGTGGCCGCCGATGTACTTCGTGGCCGAGTGGACGACGATGTCCGCTCCCCACTCGATCGGGCGGATCAGGTAGGGCGTGGCCACGGTGTTGTCCACGATGAGCGGAACCCCGATCTCGTGGGCGAGGTCGGCAACAGCGCGGATGTCGAGGACGTCGTTCTTCGGGTTGGCAATCGACTCGCCGTAGAACGCCTTCGTGTTCGGGCGAACGGCGGCTCGCCACGACTCGATGTCGTCGGGGTCCTCGACGAAGCTCACCTGGATGCCGAGCTTGGGCAGCGTGTAGTGGAAGAGGTTGTACGTCCCGCCGTACAGGCTGGGGCTCGACACGATGTGGTCGCCCGCCTCGGCCACGTTGAGGATCGCGAGGGTCTCGGCCGCCTGCCCACTGGACACGAGCAGCGCGCCGACACCCCCCTCGAGCGAGGCCAGCCGGTCCTCGACGGCGGCCTGCGTGGGATTCATGATGCGCGTGTAGATGTTGCCGAGCTCCTTCAGTGCGAAGAGGTTCGCGGCGTGCGTCGTGTCATTGAAGGTGTACGACGTCGTCTGGTAGATCGGCAGGGCGCGCGCGTTGGTGCTGGCATCAGGTGCCTGTCCGGCGTGAATCTGACGCGTCTCGAAGGACCAGCCGTTGCTCATGGTGTTCTCCTACGTGTTGTGCGGAAAGGGGTGGCGTTCGCGGATCCGGTATCGACCCGAGGATGCGGCTCGGCCGCTGCCCCGCGTCGGGTCCGGATGGTGGGGTGCATGCCTCTGAGGCGTCGCGCGGACGCCAGTGAGGTCCGGGGACCTCAGGAAAGGGGCATTCGACAACAGGACATAGCGACCTCCGAGCCATCCGGGGCCTTGCCCTGTGCAAGACCCGCGCTTGCCTGCAATGCAGGCCCGGTCATCACCCGGGGCACCCCACCGCGGTCGGAGGGTTGCCGGCCAGCAAGCCGGGGCTTGACGCTGGCGCTCATGACCTGCCCAGAGATTACACAAGGGCCGAGAGCGGGACAACCCGATCCCTCGGCCCCTGCGGCGGCCGTGTGGCGCCCCTACGCGGCGCGCCGGCAGTCCTCTCGGCTCAGGCCTGCCAGGCCCGCACGCCAGACGGACGGGTGCATGCCCGTGGCCAGGCACCCGTCGACCAGGCGAGCAAGGGTGTAGGTCGGGTCAGCGGTGAGGGCTCGCGTGACGGCAGCGCTTGCGCGAGACCCATCCCCCAACTGCCAGCGCAGGATCGCGAGGAGCGTGGCGGGAGCAGCCACATGCGTGTCCGGGGCCGCGGCCACCAGGCGCGCTAGGCGCGGGGCGATCACGTGCCATCGGGATGGATCACCGTGCATCAGGTCCCAGAGGACCGTGTCGCGCACCTGCACGTCCGTCAAGCTGACGAGCATCTCGGCCATCTCCCCCGCCGACACCTGCTGGTCCGCCAGCCGATCACGGACAGTGAGGATGGCCGCATCACGCGACTCCTCTTCCATGACAGGACACAAGGTGCGCAGCTTCTCGGCGACGCGATTGCGTGCCACAGGATCAGTCGCGATGTCCCCGACGTAGTCACTCCGCGAATCACTCCAGGACGTCAAGCCCCAGCACTGGGCTCGCCGGGAGACCTGGGTTGCGTCGATGACGCGCACCGCGAGGCCACCCGCGCCTGCGTCGCCTGAGGTCCAGAGAACGGCGTCGCCGTGGCGACCGGCGGCCAGGAGCCAGCCGTGGGGTACCCCGCTGTCTCGCAGCGCATCCTCCGCATGACGCCATGCGGACGGGTCGGGCGCAGCCGGACTCGTGCCCGGCACCAGGGGAGCCGTGTAGGCGACGAGGTGGACGGCGTGTGGGAGTCCGTCCCTTGTCGCGGGTGGAGGGAGAGCAGGGAGCGCGGCTTCCGTGTCCGCGTCCCAGCGCATGATCAGGACGACTCGGTGATCGGCGTCCACGAAGATCGCGCAGAGGGAATGGTCGGGCCAGTAGCCCAGCATGAGGGGTGCAGCGAGGACCGCGTCGGCCGGCGTGTGCACGTCAACAGGCGACGGGGGCGCGGGTGACGAGGGGGCGGATGACGATGACGCGGATGACGATGACATGGCGTCACCGTGAACGGAGCCAGACGGACCCGACAGGCCCAACGCCTCGACTGTGGACGGCGAGGGCCTGTGGACGAGCGCTGCCGCCCCTCAAGGGGGCACCACTCGTCCCTGGGCAGCGAGGATCAGGGCGGACGGCTAGCGCGTGATGCGCAGGACCTCGCAGGTCCACGCGCCACGGGGCGAGGGCACCTCGACCATGTCACCGACGGCAGCGCCCATGATCGCGCGGCCGAGCGGGGAATCCCAGGAAATGCGCTCGTCGTCGATGGTCGCCTCCTCGGGATGCACCGGCCGCACGCGCACCTTGTCGCCCGATGCGTCGAGGATCTCCACCAGGGCACCGGGCGCGACCCGAGCGCGCTTGCCTGTGGCCGGCTTGGGCAGCTCAACTGAGGCGGCGACGACGGCCTGGAGTCGCTCGATCTCGGCGAGGGCGCGCTCGAACTCGGCTACGTCGCGCTCATCGCGCTCGGGGCCGATGAGGTGCGGACGCAACGGATCGAGCACGTCGGTGCGGAGGCGATCCATGCGGGCCTCGAGCGCGCGGCGGCCCGTCTCGGTGAGGGCTGGGGCAACCTTGGCAGCGGAGCGGGGATCGTCGGCGAGATGCGTAGGCATGACACTCCTTCGGGCGAGCGAGCTCGCAACCGAAGGTCTCCCGCCGCCGGAGGCCTTGTGGCCTACGACCCATGGGCCCGGGGACCGCGGCGGCCCCGTGATGACGAACCCACGGCGAGGGGGTACTCCCCTTCTGTGGGAAGGAGTCTAGGGGTGGTCGACGGCGTACGCATCCGGAGGGGGCGGCCCCCATGCCGGGCGCTTGGCCTCGATGCCGTCCCCGGAACTCCGCCCCCGCAGGCGGCGGCCGATCCACGGGCCGAAGTGGCCCCCCACCCAGGCTGCGTGCCCTCCTGCGCGACGCCACGCGGGCGGCGGGGTCGGCGTCGGCTGGGGTGTTCGCCAGGAGTCGTCGCCCTGCCCGAGCGTGGACAGGGCGGCACGCGCGGCGAGCTCATGGCCCGCGGGCGAGAGGTGCAGGCGATCCTCATCCCAGTAGCGATCATCGTCGAACACCGCGCAGCCCCAGAAGTCGACGACGCGACAGCCGTAGCGCTCGGCGATGGCGTGAGTCGCAGCATTCGCCGTAGCGATACGCCCCGACACGGAGCCCATGACTCTCGACCGGCGTGACGGGTCGCCGAACGCGAAGAGCACGACCTCCGCGCCGGTGCCACTGAGCAGGCGGACGGCGTTCTCCATGTGGGTGGCCGACGCGTGGACGTCGTAGGTGCGCCGAAGGGCGTCATTCACGCCTGCAGCCAGAGTCACGAGGTCGGGCTTGAGATCACAGGCGATCGGCACCTGCTCCTCCACGACCTGCCCGATGAGCTTGCCTCGCACCGCGAGGTTGACGTACTCCAGGCCGGGCGATACGCGAGACAGGGAGGCCGCCACGCGATCGGCCCAGCCCACGTGGCGTCCGTCCGGGCCGGTGACGTCCATCAGCCCCTCGGTGAAGCTGTCACCGAGAGCGGCGTACCGCGTCCACATCGCGGACCCCTAGGCGGCAGGCGCGGCGTCCGCAGGCTTGGCCGCGGCGTAGGTGCGGCTGGCACGACGGAACCACAGCACCAGCGCGAGGATGCCGATGATGATCTGAGGCAGGTAGGAGGCCATGCGCCACACGACGTCGGCCGCCTGCGCCACCGTGCCTGAGACCCCCATGCTCTGCAGGAGCGCGATCATGAGCGCGTCCGTCGTGCCGAGGCCGCCGGGGGTGATGGGCACCATGAGCATGATCTGGCTTGTCGCGAAGGCGGCGAAGGCGGCGAGCGGCGAGGTCCCTCCCGTGGTGTCCCAGCCCTCGACTCCTCGCAGGGACGCGTAGAAGATCGCGAACTGCGTGAGGATCACGGCGAGCTGAGCGATGGTGAGGAACAGCCAGCGCTTGCGGAGGACGTCGTACATGTCGCCGCGGAACTTCGTGATCGGCGCGACGAGGTCGACGTCCTTGAGCTTGGAGATGTGCTTGCGCAGGGGGTTGATGAGCTTGTTACCGAGGTTGCCGATCGCCACGGCGAGCTTGGGGCTGCGCATGATGAGCACGAATCCCACGATGACCACCACGAGCACGGCCAGCCCGAGGGGCGCCACCCAGTTGTACTGGCTGTTGCCGCCCTCGATCGTGAGCGCCGCAACGCCCAGGATGGGCAGTCCCAGGCTGACGAAGATGCTCCACAGGCCCACGGCCGTGATGGCCGCGGTAGCGGACGTGCCGGAGATTCGGTAGGAGGTGAGCATCGCGTACTGCACGGCGAGCCCGAAGGCGCCGCCAGCGGGGACGCCGTTGGAGATCGCGAAAGCTGCCTGATTGACCTGCTGCGAGGGCCAGTACTTCAGTCCCGGAGTTGCCGCCATGAAGGGGAAGCCGTACGCGACGAGGTAGAGGATCACGGTGATGCCGATGATGATGAGCGCCACGGGCGTCATGTCGGCCAGCTCCGCGAACGCCGCCTGGTAGCCCGACCCCGTCACCTGCGGGATGACCTTCCAGAAGATGAGCACGATGAAGACCAGGCCGATGATCCCCAGGATGATCGACTTCTTCTTGTCGAGCGCCGCGGTCGGCGGCGCTGCCGGATCGGTGCCGACTGCTGAGTCGGCGCCGGCTGCCGGAGTGTCGGAAGCCGGGGTGTCGGACGTGTCGCTCACGGGACCTCCCTGTCGGCAGAGACCCTAGCCCCTTGGGGCGTGCCATCCGCACGGTTCCCGGGGGTGGGTGTCGGAGCCCCTCCTGGCCATTGACAGGATGACGGCATGCGACTCGACCACGTCTCCTACGCCTGCGCGCCGGGTGAGCTGGCCGAGGTCGTCCAGCGCATCGGATCCGAACTCGGCGCCGCATTCGTCGACGGCGGCATCCACCCTTCCTTCGGCACCCGCAACTTCATCCTGCCCCTGGCCAACGACGTGTACGTCGAGGTTGTCGCGGCCCTCGACCACCCCGCCGCCGAGAAGGCGCCCTTTGGGCGAGCGGTCCGTCGTCGCGCGGATGAGGGCGGCGGCTGGCTCGGATGGGTCGTGGCCGTCGACGACATCGGTGCCGTCGAGGCCCGGCTCGGACGTCCCAGTGTTGCGGGACATCGCATCCGGCCCGATGGGGCGGAGTTGCGCTGGCGCCAGATCGGCGTCCTCGACCTCATCGACGACCCCCAGTTGCCCTACTTCATCGAGTGGCAGACCGAGGAGTGCCATCCCGCCTGCGACGGCGGTCCCGTCGAGCTCGCCTCCATCGAGCTGAACGGCGACGCCGAAACCCTTGGCGCGTGGCTCGCATCCGACGATGCCGCTTTCTCCCAGATCACGTGGGTCACGGACGATGAGCCCGGAATCGTCGCCTGCGGATTCCAGACACCCCGGGGATTCGTCCGCATCGATTAGGCCCGCTCCGCTACGGTCACCGCATGAGCGACGCCTCCCCCGCCCCGTCCGACACGGCGTCAGCCGACCCCAGCGATCAGAGCCCCGCGGACCTCGGAGTCCCCGAGACGCTGCGGACCTGGGCGGGGATGACCTGGCGCATTCTCGTCATCCTGGCCGGGTTCGGCGTGCTCATCTTCCTGATGGGCCAGATCTCGATCGTGCTCATCGCGCTCTTCCTCGCAGCCTTCTTCACCGCCCTCGCCTCGCCGATCATGGGATTCCTCCAGCGCAAGGCGAAGCTGCACCAGGTCGTCGCGATGATCCTCTCGATCATCTTCATCGGGGTCGCCATCATCGTCGTCCTCGGCATCGTCATCCGCTCGATCGTGAGCGAAGCGCCGGACCTCGCTCAATCCGTGTCGGAGTCGATGACAGAACTCCAGAAGTGGACTGCGGGTCCGCCCCTGAACCTGTCGACCGATGACTTCAACACCTACCTCACGGACGTGGAGAACTGGGCCAAGAACTTCGCGCTCGACATCGGCTCGTCCGCCCTCGGCTCGGTCGGCGACATCGTGCTCGGCGGCTCCGTCTTCATCTTCGGCGTGATCTTCTTCATGCTCGCCCGAGCTTCGATCTGGGCCTGGGTCATCAGCTGGATGCCGACAAAGGCCCGCCCCTACGTCGACACGTCGGGTCACCTCGCCTGGGAGTCGCTTGCGGGCTACACCCGCGGCACGGTCATCGTCGCCCTGTGCGACTCCATCCTCGTCTTCATCGGCCTGCTCATCCTCCAAGTGCCGATGGCCCCCGCCCTTGCCGCGATCGTCTTCTTCGGCGCCTTCATCCCCGTGATCGGCGCCCCGATCGCCACCTTCTTCGCCGCGATCGTGGCCCTGGCCGAGCGAGGTCCGATCATCGCCCTGCTCGTCATCGCTCTCACGGTCGTCGTGGGCTCGTTCGACGGCGACGTGTTGCAGCCCCTCGTCATGGGCAAGGCCGTGAGCCTCAATCCGCTCGCGATCATCATCCTCATCGCGATCGGATCGATCCTGCTCGGCATCATCGGTGCCCTTGTCGCCGTCCCGATCGGCGCATCGATCTATCGCGTGCTGAAGTACCTCACCAACAGGGATCCTGACCATCCCCTGCCAGGGCATCCTCCGCCCGAGGACCCGGATGCGCCGCCCACGACCCACGCGACGCCGGCCCCCGCGGAATCGGCTACCACCGGGGCAGCGACTTCCCAGGGTTGAGGATCCCGCGCGGGTCGAAGGCGTCCTTCAGTCGGGCGTGGAGTTCCTGGGCGGGAGCGTCGAGCTCCTCAGCGAGCGCATGGCGCTTGAGCAGCCCTACCCCATGCTCTCCCGTGACGGTCCCCCCATGGCGCAGAGCCACGGAGAGGATGTCGTCGAAGGCCGCAAGCCCGCGAGCCGCCGCGTCGGCGTCCCCGCGCGGCGTCACGATCGTGGGGTGCAGGTTGCCATCACCTGCGTGCCCGAACGTCCCGATGAGCACGTCATGCCGCGCGGCTACCTGCTCGATCTCGGCCACCGCCGCGGCAAGCGCTGTGCGAGGGACCGCCACGTCGTCGAGGAGCCAATCACCCTTGGCTTCCAGCGCGGGAATCGCCATGCGTCGCGCGCCGAGGAGCATCTCGGCCTGCTCCGGATCCTCTGACCGATAGCCCTCCATCGCTCCCGCGGCCAGGCACGCTTCGAGGATGACCTCCGCCTCCGCGTCCGCGCCTGGGCCCGGCATGTCCGACTGCGCCAGCAGGAGCGCTCCCGCCTCTACCGGCAGGCCGGAGGGACGCCACTCCTCCACCGCCTGCATCGTGGTGCGATCGAGCAGCTCCAGCAGGCTCGGAGTCGTCCTCGTCATGATCCCCTCGACCGCCCGACCAGCCGCGGCCATGTCGTCGAAGAGCGCCACCACCGTCGTCGCGGGCGGCGGCAGCGGGCGCAACCTCAGTCGTGCCATGGTGACGATGCCGAGCGTGCCCTCGCTGCCCACCAGGACGCCGGCAAGGTCATAGCCCGCAACCCCCTTGACCGTGCGTCTGCCCACGTGCGTCACGCGCCCGTCGGCGAGCACCACCTCGAGGCCGAGCACCGCATCGCGCGTAACGCCGTACTTCACGCAGCACAGCCCGCCCGCGTTGGTGTTGACGTTGCCCCCGATCGAGCAGAAGTCCTTGCTCGCCGGGTCGGGGGCGTACCAGAGCCCATCCTTCGCCACGTGCTCGCGCAACTCGGTGTTGAGGATGCCCGGCTCGGTCTCCACGAAGCCATTGGCGCCGTCGACGTTGCGCACCCGGCGCATGCGCTCGAGGCAGAGGACAAGTGATCCGTCGATCGCGTTCGATCCGCCGTTGAGCCCTGAGCCGGCTCCTCGCGGCACGACGGGGACCCGATGCTCGTACGCCGCCGCCATGACCGCCGCGACCTGCTCGGTGGTCCGCGGGAAGGCGACGGCGAAGGGCTGGCCCGCCTCGGTGCCCGTGGAGCGATCGAATCGGTACGACTCGATGATGTCCGTGTCGACGACGAGGTCACCGTCGTCGAGTACGCCTCCCGCCACGGAGAGGACGGAGTCTTCCGGCGTCATGCGCAGCCCTGGACCACGGCCGCCAGCGAGTCGATCGCGAGGCTGGTTGCCGCCGTGGGATACCCCGCCGGCCGCTGGTTGACCATGATGGCGAAGCTGCGCCAGCGCCCGTCCTTGCCCTGCGTCACCCCGGCGAGCGTGGACACCCCCGTCAGGCTTCCCGTCTTGGCTGCCACCTCGCCGCGCGCGCAGGACGCCGGGGGCGCCGCGAAGCGGTTGATGAGCGTGCCGGTGCGTCCCGCCACGGGAAGGCCATCGATGAGCGCGTCCAGCCGCGGATCCCCGAGCGCGGTGTCGAGCACCTCGGTGAGGGAGGTGGCCGTGAGGCGATTGCGCCCTGAGAGCCCGCTGCCATCGACGAGACGCAGGCGCCACGTCGCGGCGCCGAGGGTCCGCAGGACCTCCTTGGCAGCCGAGGAGGCCCCGCTCCACGTGGCGGGGTAGCCCTGGGCCAGGGCCACGTGTCGGAAGAGGACCTCGGCGACGTTGTTCTCGCTCACCCGGAGCATGAGCTCGACGGCTTGGCGCAGGGTGTGGGGGCGGATCACCGCGATCCGCCTCGCGTCCGCGCCTACGACGGCCCGCTCGCCGGCACGCGCGTCGATTCCCTTGGCACGCAAGCCCTGCACGAATGCGGACCAGGCAGAGGCCACCGTGTCGTTGGAGTACTCGCCGACGAAGGCCAGGGGGCGCACGGCCGCGGCATAGGTGGGCCGGTCGCCGGGTGCCCATCCCTCGGCATCCGTCGGCTGCGGGAAGAGGAAGTCGTCCACGTCCACCGACACAGTGGTGACGCTCGCGTCTCGCAGCTTGCGCGCAGTGCGCGAGGCCAGGTCGGCAATGTCACTGCGGGTGAGGAGCGGGTCACCGCCACCGACGAGCACGATGCGCTCGGGCTCAGGCCCCGTCATCACCCGGGTGCTGAAGCGATGCGCTTCCCCCAGGGTGGCCAGGGACGTGGCGGCGGTGATGACCTTCATGGTGGACGCCGGGACCTGGCGCTCGTCTCCGCCGTCGTCCGCGAGCGTGGCGTCAGTGGCCACGTCACGCACGTGGATGGTCGCGTCGGTGCCCAGGGCCGGGGCGCGCATGCCCGCGGCCACGCCCTGGTCGATGCGCTCCTCCGACGCCGATGCGGGTCCGCCCAGCAGACCGGTCGCCAGTGCGGCAGCGAGGACGGCCGCTGCCACTCCGCCGAGTCGACCCGAGATCACAGGCCGGCTCGCTTGCGAGCGACGTACTCGAAGACGGAGGAGTGTCCTGTGGGCGCCAGCCGCGCGAGCACGTCACCGGCGTAGGTCTCCGGGCCGATGAGCACCCGTGCGCGGCGGCGCACGATGCCATCGGCGATCTTGCGCGCGGCAACGGAGGGCTCGATGACGAGGAAACGGTCGTAGGCACGCAGGCCCGCCTCCCATTCCGCCTCGCTCACCCCGGCGCCTCGGCGCGCATGCCGCGCGATGGCGGTCTTGATCCCTCCGGGGTAGACGGTGGTGACACCGATACCCCGAGGAGCGAGCTCGGTGCGCAGCGCCATGCTGAATCCCCGCACACCGAACTTCGAGGCGGAGTAGACCGAGTTGCCGACGGGAGCGACGATCCCGAAGAGGCTGGAGATGTTGGTGATCTGGGCACCCGGGGCCAGGCTCGGCAGTGCGGCAGATGTCACCGCGAGCACGCTGCGCAGGTTGATGGCGAGGAGCCAGTCCACGTCGGCGATGCTCACCTGCTCGAAGCGCCCCGCGAGGGCCACGCCCGCGTTGTTGACGAGGAGGGTCAGCCGGCCGTGCTCGGCGAGCGCCTGCGCGACTACCTCCGCAGGTGCCTCCGGCTGGGCCAGGTCCGCGACGATCGCGGTCACCTGGCGATCGGGCCGGCGTACGCGCAGTCGTCCTGCGAGGTCCTCGAGACCCTCGGCATTGCGGTCGACGAGCGCGATATTGCTCCCTTCGCGCACGAGCCGCTCGGCCAAGGCCGCTCCGATGCCGCCGGCCGCGCCGGTCACGAGCGCCACGCCTCCGTCGACGCGGTAGTCAGGCTGCCGGGACACGCGTGCCTCCCTTTCGACGACGAGTGCGATACGCCCCCCTGTCGAAGGAGCGCATCATGCGCGCGAAGGCGTGGGTGCTCCCCGGCCACAGCGCGACATTGCGACCATGCCCATTCTGGTACCACGATCGGCAACCGCCCTGCTGCCACACCGTCGTGGCCAGGCGTCGGTCGAGGTCCTCCACGTACGCGCGCTGCGCCATTGCGTCGACCTCCATCACGAGGCCGGACGCCACGGCAGGGACGAGGTAGTCGATCTGCGCCTCGGACATCAGCACGACCGACGAGTGCCCGAGCCCGGTGTTGGGCCCCTGGAGGATGTAGAGATTAGGGAAGCCAGCAACCGTCGTCCCCTTGTAGGCGCTCATGTCGTTGCGGGCGAATGCCTGGGCCAGGGACTCGCCGTCGCGGCCCACCACGCGGTCGGCCAGCGGGGGCTCGAGGACCTTGAAGCCCGTGGCCCACACGATGACATCGACCGCGTGCTCTACGCCATCGGCATCGACCACCCCCGTCGACGTGACTCGCTCGAGGCCGGGCGCCACCGTGACGTTGTCGCGCATGAGCGCCGGGTAGTAGTCATCGCTGAGCAGCACGCGCTTGCATCCCATGGCGTAGCCAGGAGTGAGTCTGCGCCTGAGGTCGGGGTCCGGCACCTGCGCCTCGAGGTGGCGGCGGGCGATGCGCTCCCCCATGGCGCGGAAGGCTCCCTGCCAGGTGAAGGAGAGCAACTGGATCTCGCGCGCCCAGGAGCTGGCGCCGCGCATGGCGCGCTGGACGGGTGGCAGCGTGGCCAGCAGTGAGCGGTACCACTGGGGCACCGCCCGATCGCGCCGCGGCATCACCCACGGCGGGGTGCGCTGCAGCACCACTACCTCGGCAGCGTCGGGCGCGATCGCGGGGATGACTTGGATGGCCGAGGCTCCCGTGCCCACGACTGCGACTCGCTTGCCGCGCAGATCGACAGCGCGGTCCCAGCGTGCGGTGTGCATGGCTGGCCCGGTGAAATCGGCCTTGCCGGGGATATCCGGGTAGAGCGGCTCCGTGAGGCCACCGCAGGCGCTGATGAGCACGTCCGCCACGATCGGTCCCCGGGTGGTCTCGACGTGCCACGCATCATCGGCCTCGTGCCACTCCGCATGCGTGACCTCCGTCTCCAGTCGCAGCATGGGTTCGAGGCCGAAGATCTCGACGACCGACTCGAGGTAGGACCGGATCTCCTCCTGGCCCGCGAACTTGCGGCTCCATTCGGGCCAGGGGGCGACGTCGAGTTCGTAAAGGCGGCTCTGCACGTCGCAGGCGCAGCCGGGATAGGTGTTGTCACGCCAGGCGCCCCCGACGGAGGTGCCGCGGTCGACGATGACGATGTCGGTGACACCAGCACGACGCAGGTCGATGGCCGCGGCGATCCCGGAGAAGCCTGCGCCGACGATGCACACGCGCACTCGCTGGTTCACCCGCCCACGATAGCCCGGTCAACCACCGCGAGGCCTGCCGCACACGACAGCGCCGCACGGGCCGGAGGACCCATGCGGCGCTGTCGTGTGCGAGCGGTACTACTTCTTGAGATCGAAGCGATCGTTCATCATGACCTTGTCCCATGCCGCGACGAAGTCGTTGACGAACTTCTCCTTGCCGTCCGAGGCGCCGTAGACCTCGGCGAGTGCCCGCAGCTGCGAATTCGAGCCGAAGACGAGGTCGACGCGCGTGGCATTCCACTTGTGCGCACCGGTCTTGCGGTCACGTCCCTCGAAGGTCTGCTCGGTGTCGGACGTGGGCGTCCAGACGGTGCCCATGTCGAGCAGGTTGACGAAGTAGTCGTTCGTCAGCGTGCCCGGGTTCGCGGTGAGGACACCCAGATCCGAACCGTCGAAGTTCGCACCCAGGGCCCGCATGCCGCCGATCAGCACGGTCATCTCGGGCGCCGTGAGACCGAGCAGGTTGGCCTTGTCGACGAGCAGGAACTCCGCCGTCTGCACATGGCCCTTGGCCAGGTAGTTGCGGAAGCCGTCCGCCGACGGCTCGAGCACCGCGAAGGATTCGACGTCCGTCATCTCCTGGGTGGCGTCGGTGCGCCCCGGGGTGAAGGGGACCGTCACCGTGATGCCGGCATCCTTGGCCGCCTTCTCGATCGCCGCGCCACCGGCGAGGACGATGAGATCGGCAAGCGAGACCTGAGCGCCACCAGCCGCGTTGAACTCGGCCTGGATGCGCTCGAGGTGGCTCAGGACCGATGCCGTCTGGACGGGGTTGTTGACCTCCCAGGAGTTCTGCGGCTCGAGGCGGATCCGGGCACCGTTGGCGCCACCGCGCTTGTCGGTGCCACGGAAGGTCGAGGCCGAGGCCCACGCCGTGCGCACGAGGTCCGTCACCGGCACTCCCGAGTCCAGAACCTTCTGCTTCAGCGTCGCCACGTCGGCGTCGCTGATGAGCGGCAGGGTCGGTGCGGGGACCGGGTCCTGCCAGATGAGGTTCTCGGCCGGCACCTCAGGACCGAGGTAGCGCGACTTCGGTCCCATGTCGCGGTGCGTGAGCTTGAACCACGCGCGCGCGAAGGCGTCGGCGAACTCCGCGGGGTTCTCGTGGAAGCGCCGCGAGATGGGCTCGTAGATCGGGTCCATGCGCAGGGCCAGGTCGGTCGTGAGCATGACCGGCGCGTGGCGCTTGGAGGGATCGTGCGGGTCGGGCACCGCGTCGGCCGCCGCGCCGCCGGCGGGCACCCACTGCTTCGCCCCTGCGGGACTGGTGGTGAGCTCCCACTCGTAGGCGAAGAGGGTGTCGAAGTAGCTGTTGTCCCAGGTGATGGGCGTCGGCGTCCAAGCCCCCTCGAGACCCGAGGTGATGGTGTCGTCGCCGTCGCCGGTACCGAAGGAGTTCTTCCAGCCCAGGCCCATCTGCTGGATGGGGGCGCCCTCGGGCTCAGGCCCGACGTTGCCCTCGGGGTTTGCCGCGCCGTGCGTCTTGCCGAAGGTGTGACCACCGGCGATGAGCGCGACGGTCTCCTCGTCGTTCATGGCCATGCGGGCGAAGGTCTCGCGCACCTGCGCGGCGGTCTTCAGCGGGTCGGGCTTGCCGTTCACCCCTTCCGGATTGACGT
>JAPOKX010000272.1 GCA_029977425.1 Actinomycetota bacterium | reverse complement strand
ACCAATATTGGACGCTTGTGCGGACGCACTGATCATGTCTGCCCAAGGATCCGCATCTAATGGCGGCGGCGGCGGTGGTGGTGGCGGTGGAGGCGGCGGCAGTAGTCGTGATATATCATCGCACAAATTTTCCTCCAATGCTGAGTTCGGCGGAAGCTGCGCTGCCGAAATCGGAAGCAACGGCTGAGCTCCTTCAGATGCCATCCCTCTTACAAGTACGAGAGATATGGCAAGGTGATTCAAACACAGCGGGCGAGATTCAAAACAACTCTCTGAATAGCACCAGAGCCCTAGAGTATGCCAACTAATAACAAACGCCAAAGCAATCACAAACCAAGTAGACATCAACTAGAAAGCAACCACAAAGCAATCACAGATCTATGAAGCATTGAACGCAGAGGCATCAACCAGTAATGTACCTCGTGCTTGTACCCTGACTAGAACGCGACGGAACCTCGATCACGAAGAGATTGATGTACTACTGACATGCTTATGATAACC
>JAPOKX010000271.1 GCA_029977425.1 Actinomycetota bacterium | reverse complement strand
CTCTCCGTGTGTCCTTCGAGCGTCGCCACGCACGAGAACGTCGCCGCGTCCCACACGCGCACGGTCTGATCCGAGCTCGCCGACACCACGCGCGTGCCGTCCGGGCTGAACGACACAGAATTCACCGCACGCGTGTGTCCTTCGAGCATCGGCACGCTCGCAAACGTCGCCGCCGCGTCCCACACGCGCACGGTCGTATCCCCGCTCGCCGACACCACGCGCGTGCCGTCCGGGCTGAACGACGCAGACCTCACATCATCCGAGTGTCCTTCGAGCGTCGCCACGCACGCATTCGTCAACGCGTCCCACACGCGCACGGTCCCATCCTGGCTCGCCGACACCACGCGCGTGCCGTCCGGGCTGAACGACGCAGACTGCACCGAACGCGTGTGTCCTTCGAGCGTCCCCACGCACGCATTCGTCGCCGCGTCCCACACGCGCACGGTCCCATCCTGGCTCGCCGACACCACGCGCGTGCCGTCCGGGCTGAACGACGCAGACT
>JAPOKX010000270.1 GCA_029977425.1 Actinomycetota bacterium | reverse complement strand
GCTGTTTTTTGTCAAGTAGCCCTCGCGCCGAGACTGACCGCGTTTGATTCCTTTTCCGTCGCAACTCGCATCCGCAATAGTCTGCTCCCTACAAGGCGCCCGGCGCCGGCAAAGAAGAGGCTGTCGAGCAGCGCGTGCACCGCATTCGCATCACGCTCACCTCCAAGAACGTGGCCAACCTCGAGAAGGTGTGCGCGGATCTCATCCGCGGCGCCAAAGAGAAGCGCCTCAAGGTGAAGGGCCCCGTGCGCATGCCCACCAAGACCCTGAAGTTGACCGTGCGCAAGTCGCCCTGCGGTGAAGGTACCAACACCTGGGACCGCTTCCAGCTGCGCATCCACAAGCGCCTGATCGACCTCCACTCCCCCGCGGACGTCGTCAAGCAGATCACCTCCATCTCCATCGAGCCCGGTGTCGAGGTCGAGGTGACCATCGTCGACGCGTAAGCGCGAGTCGCGACGTCGGAGTCGCGGAGGAGCGATGAGAACGACGACAGTTCCGGA
>JAPOKX010000269.1 GCA_029977425.1 Actinomycetota bacterium | reverse complement strand
ACCGGCAACGGCGTCTATTGGGACGGGTCGCTTCGTTGGTTGCTTCATACCGAAACGTTGCCGACTGCGACCGCAACCGCGTTCGGCTACGACTCTGCCCCGTTCGCCGCCTACGGCGGTGGTCGGTTTGGCGCAAGCCCGAGTAAGGCAGTTGCCTCCGGCCACTTCATTTCGTTTGCCATGACCTACGAGATAGCGTGATGACCCCCGACCCCAAGTGGCCCGCCGAGGACGACGGCACGCCCGGTAACGATGTGTACGGGGTGAGCCGGTGACGCTGCTGCTGCTCTTGATTGCGGGCAGCGTGTGCCTGCTGCGCTTCGGCCAGAAGCTGTATGAGCGCCTGCTGGCGGACTCGATGGAGCACGTGGACGTGCAGAAGCTTGATCTCTCCGACGAGGCCATGGAGTCGGCGATGGAGGCGGCGATCGGGAAGCTCGCAAAACGCAAGCCACGGCTCATGCGCGCGTTCCGCTTCGCGAAGCGGCACGTGGCGTCCCTCGGC
>JAPOKX010000026.1 GCA_029977425.1 Actinomycetota bacterium | reverse complement strand
CGGTCGGCGGCGCAGCCACGTTGACCTTTGGGATCTCTGCGCTCGTGAGCGACAATCTCGAGCAAGAGGTCCAGCTCACTCTCCTCGTGCTCATCGCAGTGCTCTTCATCGTCGGAGTCGTGGGCTCGCGACGCCGTGGGGATGCGTGGCCGACGGCCGTCGGCTGGGGTCTTGTCGACGCCTCGATCGGCATCGCCATTTTCGAGCTCAAAGTGCTCGTCGGCAGCTAGGCCGACCGCAGGCTCACGGTGCCGTCAAGGCTGAAGGTGATGCTCGAGATGCCGCTCAGGCCCGGAATCGGAATCGAGATGTCGTTCATCGTGACACTGCCACCGAGGAGAAGCCGGCTCGGATCGTCACCGGGCTCGGGTGTCGCCTCCACTGACATCGGCACGTCGACCTGACCCGCGCGGGCGTTGCCCGCCACCTTCCACGGGTGGTTCGCCGCCTCGCCCTCGGCCTCGAAGACGAGCAGGTCCCCGTCGAAGCGCTTGACGAGGGCGCGCGCAGCGCCCTGCATGAGGAAGTTGGAGGCCTTGAGCTTCTCCAACGACATCTCGATGCGCAAGCGGACCGATGACTTCGCCACGTGCAGGCCTCCCCCGGTCACCGGCGCACTCACCTCGAGCGACGTGGGGAAGTCATGGGTCTGCAGGGTGATGGGGCTGCCCGGCTCGATGGTCCAGGTGCCCGGGCTCGTCGTGCCAGGTGTCGTCGTCACGGACGCAAGCCTGCCATGCGGGCCGCCGAGATCAGCCGCGGACCCGCATCCTCTCCGGGTCGTAGAACGGCGCGAACTGCACGGTGGCCGGGTAGGAGATGCCGTTGATGACCACCTCGAAGCCGCCACTGGCCAGCCAATCGGCGGTCACGCCGTCCGCGCAGTCGACCGTCGCCAATCCGACCGATGTCCCGAGGGTGTGGCCGAAGCCGCCTACCTGGACGTAGCCCACCCAGGTGCCGTCCTTGTAGACGGGCTCACTCCCGTGGAGGAGCGGAGCCGGGTCATCGATGCGGATCGGGACCAGGCGGCTGCTCCGATCCCCGCGGAGCCGCTCGAGTGCCGCACGCCCTCGGAAGTCGGTCGGCTTGTCCCACGCGACTGCGAAGGCGAGGCCCGCCGACACCGGGGTGTCCGTGACATCGATGTCCACGCCGTAGTCGCGATACGCCTTCTCGAGTCGCAGGCCGTGCATCGCAGCAAGGCCCACCGGCCGGAAACCCAGGTCGGCTCCGGCCGCCTCCAGGGTCTCCCAGACGGAGACCGCCTGGTCGCTCGGGATGAGCAGCTCGAATCCCAGTTCGCCGACGTACGTCACGCGCAGTGCCGTGATCCGGGAGTAGCCGACCTCGATCTCGCGAGCGGTGAGGTAGGGGAAGGCGGCCTCAGAAAGGTCATCAGGGCTGACGCGCTGCAGCAGCTCGCGTGACTTCGGCCCCTGCACGGTGAGCAGGCAGTACGCCGCCGTCATGTCGGTCACGGTGGCGAACTCCCCGTCGCGCACCTCATCTCGCAGCATCCGCTCCACGCGACGGTGCGTCACATCGGAGACGATCACCATGAAGCGATCCTCGGCGAGGCGCGTGACCGTGAGATCGGCGAGGATGCCGCCCGCGTCGTTGCACCACTGGGTGTAGGTCACCGCGCCGATGTCCCCCGCGACGTCATTGGCGCTCAGTCGATCGAGGATGACCCCGGCGTCGGGCCCCTGCACGAGGAACTTCGACATGAGGGTCATGTCCATCGCGCCCACGGCCTCGCGGACGGCGCGGTGCTCCTCGGCGACCCACGGCCCCCAGAATCCGCGGCCCCAGGTCCACGGGATCCCCCGCTCAGCCTCCCCTTCGGGATAGAACCACTCGACGAACTCCCAGCCGGCCGAGTCGGCGAAGTGCGCGCGATGGGCCACCCACACGTCATGGAGTGGTGAGCGGCGGATACCGCGCGCCGTGTGGTTGTGGAACGTGGGGTAGCTGCCGTCGCCGAAGAGCACGCCGAGCTGCTCCACGATCCGCTCCGAGCGGAAGCGTCGGGTGTTCTGAATCGGCAGGCCGCGCTCGATCGTGTAGCCGGCGATGTCCATCGGGCACACGCCCTCGGTGATCCAGCGGGCCATGATGCTGCCCACGCCTCCGCCGAGGAGGATGCCGACGGAGTTGAGTCCTGCGGCAATCCAGAGGCCGTCGACCTCGGGCGCCGGGCCGAGCATGGGCGCTGCATCGGCGGTGAAGCTCTCGGGTCCGCAGAAGAACGTGCGGACGCCCGCCTCCGACAAGGACGGGATGCGCTCCATCGCGCGCTCGAGGAAAGGAGTCATGCGCTCCCAGTCGGGCGGGATGGTGCCGAAGGCGAAGTCCTCGGGTGCGCCCTCAGGGTGCCAGCCCGCAGCCTCCGGCTCGAAGAGGCCGACGAGCATGCCCCCGCCCTCCTCGCGGAAGTATCCGTAGCAGTCGAGGTCCTCGATGATCGGCAGGTCGCGGTGCACGCCCTCCATCGGCTCGGGGAGGAGGGAATAGTGCTCGGCCGCCTGGAGCGGCACGTCGACTCCCGCCTTGGCCGCGAGCTGGCGGGTCCACAGCCCCGCGGCCAGGACGACGGTATCCGCTTCGACGTCGCCGCGATCGGTCGTAACACCGGTGATGCGATCTCCGTCACGGAGGAATCCCGTGACGAGCACCCCCTCGGCGATCGTGGCGCCGCGCGACTTGGCTCCCTTCGCCAGGGCGGTCGCGACGCCGACCGGGTCGGCGCGTCCCTCGTCGGCGACGTACGAGCCGCCCACGAGGTCGTCGACCTTGGCGAGCGGGAAGAGCTCGGCGATCCGCTCCGGCGTGACAATTTCGTTCGGTACGCCGTAGCCGACCTGGAAGTCGCGCTCGCGCACGAGGGTTTCCATGCGCTCGGGAGTCGTCGCCACGGAGAGGTGACCCACGGGGCGGAAGCCCGTCGAGTGACCGGTCTCCTCCTCGAGCCGCTCGTAGAGGTCCCGGGAGTAGCGGCACATCCACAGCGAGGTCTCATCGTGGAAGCCGGCGCTGGTGATGAGGCCAGCCGCGTGCCAGGTCGTGCCCGCGGTGAGTGCGTGCTTCTCGATGAGAAGCACGTCGCTCACGCCAGCCTGGGTGAGGTGATAGGCGATCGAGCATCCGATGACCCCGCCCCCCACGATGACAACCTGGGCCCGTGCGGGCAGCGTCTCCACGATTCCTCCACTGTCGGGCGCCGGTAAGCGCCGTGCTCTTGCGGTTGGCCTACAGGGTGCTGGCGAGGGAGCTCACGTCCGTGGACTCCCCCTGCTTGCGCGTCCACCGGCGATAGGCGAGCCAGCCGAGGACGATGACGAGGGCCGAGACGACGAGGATGATCGTCGCCATGGCGTTGAGCGCAGGCGTCGGCGCGGCCCGGGCGGTCTGGTAGATCCGCATCGACGTGGTCTCGGTCGACGCGTCGGAGGAGAGGTAGCGGACGATCACGAAGTCGTCGAGCACGTCCGCGAAGACGAGGATGGCGCTCACGAGGATCGCCGGGAAGAGCATCGGCAGGATCACTCGCCGCACCGCTCCGAGCGCGCTGGCTCCGAGGTCCCGGGCGGCCTCCTCGTAGTGCGCTCCGATGGTGAGCAGGCGCGCCCGGCAGATCACGATCGGATAGGCGAGCTGGAAGGTGACGAGGCCGATGACCTGCGCCCAGGTGCCGAGGCCGAAGGGGGTCGCGAGGTAGGTGACCATGAAGAGCAGGCCGATCGCGAGGGCGATCTCCGGGATCACGAAGGTGATGAGGGCCAGGAAGTTCGCTCCCGCCGGAAGGCGCCCGCGCCAGCGGTCCAGTGCCAGGGCGAAGAGCACGCCGAGGGGCACGGTGATGATGGTCGCGAGGACGGCCAGCAAGACCGTGTGGGAGAGCGCATTGCGGATGGACTCGTCATTGAGCACCGAGCCGGTGGGATCCCAGGTGTACCAGCGCAGCGAGAAGCCCTGCCAGGTGCTGCGCGAGCGCCCCTCGTTGAAGGAGAAGAGCACGGTGATGGCCACCGGCACCAAGGCCCAGAGGAGATAGACCGCGGTGATGAAGCCCAGTCCGTAGGCCCGAGCATCCGACGTGCCGCGCACGCGACGACGACGTCCGCCTCGTGACTCCTCGAGGATGGCTTCCGCCGGAGCAGCTGAGACGGTCATGACCGCACCTCCGCTCGAGCGTTGCTCCGGGTGTAGAGGATCATCGGGATGAGCAGCACGAGCAGCACGAGGATGAGCAGGGCGCCCGCCTGCCCCGACTGGCCCGGTGTCGCGATGGACAGGTTGATGAGGTTGCCGATCATGGCGGTGTTGGGCGACTTCGACAGCATGTCGGAGGTGAAGTAGTCGCCCATCATCGGCAGGGAGATGAGCAGGGTGCCCGCCACGATGCCGGGCAGGCTCATGGGCAGGATCACGCGACGGAAGAGGTCGAAGCCACTGGCCCCGAGGTCACGTGCTGCCTCGATCAGGCTCGGGCTGATCCGGTCGAGGGCGGCGAAGAGCGGCAGGAGCATGTAGGGCACATACCCGTAGATGAGGCCCATGACCACCGTGTAGGGGTTGCCGCTCAGCCAGTTGATGTCGAGCGGGATCGCGCCGCCCAGGGTGATGATCGAGTTCACCAGGCCATCGGGCTGGAGCAGGTTGATCCACGCGAGCATGCGCATCATGTAGGAGATGAAGAAGGGCGCGACCAGCAGCGCAAGCACCAAGCCCTTGTACTTCCCGGCGTACCTCGCGGTGAAGTAGGCGACGGGGAAGGCGATGAGCAGGCAGGCGCCTACGGCGATGACGACGTAGAGAAGGGTGCGCAGCACAGCCGGGAGATAGAAGTTGTCGGGGCCGAAGAGCCGATCCCACACCACCTGCACCTGCGTGAACTGCCACTCGAGCGGGTTCCAGATCGGCACAGGCGACCGGAAGATGGGGTCCACCGTGCCGAAGGACACGCACAGCACGACGTAGAGGGGGATGAGGAAGAAGAGGGCGATCCACACCATCGCGGGGAGGCCAAGGATCGGCCAGAGGAACCGCGTGGAGCGATCGCCCACGTCACGCACCGGCCTTGAACTGCTGCCAGATGGCCTGGTACTCGGCCTCCACCTCGGGGGGCAACTCGAGGATGGGATAGCCCGCGACGAACCACTCGGGCAGCACTACCGCCTGCTTGAGGTTGTCCGGGATGTATCCATCAGCGACCATCGTCTCGGGCGTGAGCATCTTGAGCGGCGGCTGATAGCCGTTCCAGGAGAGGTTCGCGAGCGATGCCTCGTTGGTGAGCATGTAGTTGAGGAAGTGGTGGGCGAGGACGGGATTCTCGCCTCCCTTGAGGACGCACATGAAGTCGTTGTTCACGAGGCCGAGGCCGTCCTGCGGAAACCAGTAGCGAAGCGTCGACACATCGACGTCCTGCGGCAGGTAGTTGACGGCAGCGAGCATGTCGCCCGACCACGCCTGCGACAGGGACATGACACCCTCGGGGATGTCGGTGTACCCGGTGATCGTCACGCGCGGCTGGCTAAGGGAGAGCATCTCGAGCATGGCGTCGCGGGCAGCGCCGAGGACAGCGGGATCGGCGGTGTTCACGTCCGTGCCCCCGTCACGCAAGATGGTCATGCCGATGACCTCGCGATCGTCGTCGAGGACCGCGATCTCGCCGGCGTACTTGCTGTCCCAGAAGACGTCGTAGGGATTGGGGCGCGCACCGATGTCCTCCGGGATGAGGTCGCTGCGCCAGCCGATGCCCGTGGTGTAGATCGTGTACGGCACGGTGTACTGCCACTCGAGGTCGTAGAAGGGGTTCTGGAACTCCTCCCAGATGTTGGCGGCCATGTTGGGGATGTAGTCGTGGTTGAGGGGACGGATGAGGTCTCCGTAGACCAGGCGTCCCATGAAGTTGTACGACAGGAAGGTGACGTCGAAGGGCACGCTCCCGCTGCGGATCTTGGTGAGCGCCTCCGGGTAGTAGTTGAACGTCGAGAGCTCGATCGAGACGTTGTAGTCGGCGTACTCCTTCTCGAAGCCCTTGAGCACGCCCTTGTCGATGTAGTCGGGGTAGTTGTAGATCCGCAGCGTCGCGTTGGCCTCGGGCTCAAGGCCGGACGCGATGGGCTCGTTGCCCGGGTTGATGGGCCACTTGATCGGATTCTGCGGCGACGCGATGGGGATGCCACTAGGACTGGGCGCAGCCGACCCGGACGCCGAGCCCGCGGCCGACGAGGCAGCACCTGTCGGGCCGCTCAGGGGCTGCTCGCGCGCGCAAGCGGCGAGCGCCCAGGCCCCGGGCAGGGCCAGGGCCGATGCCTGAAGCAGGCGACGCCGAGAGACAGGGCGGGGGGACGGCGGCATGGCATTTCCTCGACTTCCCTCGGCGACGTCGGACGCTGCCTAGACTGAGCCACCGTTCAGGCTTTGGCAAGGACTTTTCCGATATCGCAGGAGGACCGCGTGCCCCTTCCCGGTGAGGATGCGCTTCGGTGAACGGCGGCAGCGTGGCGGTCGTTGCCCTGTGCAAGTCCTACGGCGAAGTGCCGGCCGTTCGCGGCATCGATCTGGACATCGCAGCCGGCGAGTTCTTCAGCCTTCTCGGTCCCTCCGGCTGCGGCAAGACGACGACCCTGCGGATGATTGCCGGCTTCGAGACGCCGACATCGGGCGAGATCCGCATCGACGGGTCCGATATCTCGCGCATCCCCGCCAATGACCGGCCCGTCAACACGGTCTTCCAGAACTACGCCCTCTTTCCCTTCATGTCCGTGGAGGACAACGTCGCCTTCGGCCTGCGCTATCAGAAGACCGGCAAGGCGGATGCCAAGCGCAAGGTGGGTGAAGCGCTCGAGATGGTCCGCATGGGGCAGTACGCCAAGCGCCGCCCCGGACAGTTGTCCGGCGGGCAGCAGCAGCGCGTGGCGCTCGCGCGCGCCATCGTGCTCGGCCCGCGCGTCCTCCTTCTCGATGAGCCCCTGGGCGCCCTCGATGCCAAGCTCCGCAAGACCCTCCAGATCGAGCTCAAGGCGCTGCAGGAGTCCCTGGGCATCACCTTCGTCTACGTCACGCACGATCAAGAGGAAGCCCTGACGATGTCCGACCGCATGGCGGTCATGGCCGGTGGCCTCATCGAGCAGGTCGGCAGCCCCGCTGAGGTCTACGACTCCCCTGCCACGGCGTACGTCGCCGACTTCCTCGGCAGCGCCAACGTGCTCGACGTCGAGGTTGCGGGCCCCGCGGGCGAGGGGCGGACGACGGTCCGCGTCGGCGGCGAGACCCTCCATTGCCGCGGCGTCGCCCCGCAGGGTGAGGACGTGAAGCTCGTCATCCGTCCCGAGAGGCTGCTCCTCGAGGCGACGGATGAGGAATCCGGCACGCTGGGCGGCACCGTGGTGCGCACCGTCTACCAAGGCGCGACGACCGACATCATCGTCGCGCTAGGGGATGGATCCGAGATCGTCGTGCGCAGGCCCAGCGAGCGCGCCGGTCATCACTCGCCAGGCGAGCAGGTCATCGTGCACTGTCGTGCCGACGCGATGCGCCTGCTGCCGGTGGGCGCCCTCGGCCACTAGGCCTTGGCGGGCTGCTGCACCGCGGGGAGCGGCTGCCCGAGGTAGCCGCGCGCGACCATCGTGACGAACTGGTAGATCGCGTCCTCGTCGGGGGCAAGCGGACCGGGCACGGCGAATCCGCTCTCCATGCCGCGCTGCACCGACTCGCAGGCGGACCAATCCTCGCGATTGGTGATGTCCCAGAAGTCCATCGCGTACGCCGGATCGAAGTCGGGCCTCGACGTCGCCTCGGGCGGGAAGGCCCAGGTGCACTCCACCCAGGTCTCACCCGGCGACAGGGGCACGGCGCGGTGGGTCATCACGTAGTCGGGGTGGAGGCTGATGAGCAGGTTCGGGAAGACCCCGATGTAGTCGATGCGGCGCATCTCCTCGGGGCTGAGCCCCGGGATGAAGGCGCCGTTGCTGCTCCCGTCGAGCGACATGGTGACGGCGTGGGGCATGAGGTCGAGGTAGCCGCCGACCCAGGCTCCGGCGGAAGGGGCCCAGTTCTCGCCGCTGTCGGGCGGGCTCACCTGGCAGAGCTCGGGATGGATCGACGAGCAGTGGTAGCACTCCTGGTAGTTCTCCGTGATGATCTTCCAGTTGGCCTTGATCACGTACTCATGGCTGCCGCGCACTTCGAGGGTATCGAGACGGTAGGGCGCCACGCGCTCCTCCAGGCCGGCGAGATGCGCGGACAGCGGGCCCGCCGTACCGGACAGGTCGACGAAGACGAAGCCGTGCCACTCCTCGATGGCGAGCGGGCGCAGCGGGAAGTCCGACATGTCGAAGGACTCGAAGCCGCCGTAGCCCGCGGCGCTGAAGAGCTGACCGTCGAGCTTGTAGGACCAGGAGTGATAGGGACAGGTGATCGCGCGGGCCTTTGCCGAGCCCCCGCACGGCAGGAGCTCGTGGCCACGATGTCGGCAGACGTTGGCGAAGGCGCGCAGGATGCCGTCGTCGCCGCGGACGAGCAGCGCCGTGGTGTCGCCGACCTTGTCGGCGCGCTGCATGCCGGGCTCCGCAATGTCGGAACTGCGCCCCAGGCAGGTCCAGCCACTGAAGAAGTGGGCCTTCTCCCAGGCGAAGACCTCGTCGGAGGTGTAGGCCTCGACGGGCAGCATCCGACTCTCGCCGAAAGGCGCGAGCGTGCGCGCGAGCGCGTCAGCGGGCAGGGGCGCAGGGGTGAACGAGGGGGCCATGACCGCATCCTAGGGCTGGCGCAAGTCGCGCTCCAAGCCACTCCGCCGTGCACACGGACGCGCCGCGCTCATGCCACTCGTGCAATCGATTGCGCAATCGATTGCACGTCGAATCGGCTACGTCATCACGGCATCGACGGCAACGCAGTCCGCATGTCCCACAATCAGGGGGTTCACCTCGATGAGGGACAGGCCTGCCGAGACGAGCAGGTCGCCGATGCGACTTGCCGCGATGCACAGGCCGTCCATGTCGTACGCCGCTCCGCCACGCTCGCCCGCGAGCAAGGCATAGGCCCGTAGTCCCTCGATGGCCGAGCGCACGCGACCAGGGGAAGCAGGAAGCGGCACGCACGCGACGTCGGCGAGGGCTTCCGTCCAGACGCCGCCGAGCCCGACCGTCAGCGTCGGGATCACCCCGTCGCGCCGCGCGGCAACGATCACCTCGAGGCCCGGGGCGGCCTGCGCCTCCACGAGCACGCGCGCATCCGGTGCCAGCCCGAGGAGCCGCTCAGCCTCGCGTGCCACATCCCCATCCGCATCGATCCCGACCACCACGCCGCCGACATCGCTCTTGTGGACCACTCCATCGGCGACGACCTTGATCACCACGGGGTACCCGAGACCGCGCGCGGCAGACACGGCGTCCTCGGCGGTATGCGCGATGCGACCTTCCGGCACCGCGATGCCCTGCTGTGCGAGCAGCGCCTTGGCCGCGACTTCGTCGATCGCGCTCGGCTGCCCCGCGGATCCGCGCAGGCGTGCCATGTCGCGCAGGCGACCCGCCTCGGGGATGGGCGATTGAAGGACGCGGATGGCGCGCAGCGCGTTGTCGAGGCCCGCGACAGCTCCGGGGGCAGCCTGCCCGGGAGTGGTGGCCACCACCAGGGTGGCTGTGCCCGCACGCTCGCCGCCGAGCACTCCCCCGGCGCGCGTCGCCCGCCACTCGGCGAGTGGCCCGGCGGGCAGTCCGGGCGGCTCGTCCTGGACGTAGACGAGGTGGCCGACGGCCGGATCCCGGCCGACGGACTCGGCAAGCGCGGCGATGGCCTCGGTGTCGGCCCAGACCAACGCCGTGTGATCAAGGGGATTGGCGACGGTCGCCGCTGGCGGGAGCAGCGCGCGCAGTCGATCCTCGGTCGACGTCGCGAGGTCCGCGAGAGCCACGCCGAGGTCGTCGGCGAGATCAGCCGCGATGGCCGCGTCGCCCCCCGAGCAGGTGAGGAACGCCGCTCCGCGCGAATCGCGCCGACCCATGGCGAGGGCGCGTGCGGTCTCGAGCAGCTCCAGCGGCTGCGTCACCATGACGCCGCCCGCTTCGTCGATCATGGCCGCGAAGACCGCCTGGTCTCCCACGAGTGCGGCCGTGTGCGCGGCACCCACCGCCGCGCCGCGCGCGCTGCGCCCTGCCTTGAGCACGACGACACGCACGTCGCGCTCCGCGCATCTGGCCAGCGCCTCGCACCACGCGGCACCATCACCATCTCCTTCGACGTAGAGCGCGACCGCGCGGACTCCGTCGAGCAGCGCCACCTCGCCGAGGAGGGTCGGAGTGTCGATCACTGCGGCATTCCCCGCAGAGACGACGGTGTGCAGGCCTTCACCCGAGCGGTGCGCCATGCCGACGACGCCGACGTTGCCGCTATCGGAGATGAGTGCCACTCCGCCGGCCGCGTCCGGGACGGTGACGGCATCACCCCACAGAGGTGCCCGCGCCATGACGCTCACCAGGCCGTTGCCGTTGGGGCCGATCACGGGCATGCCTCCGGCGGCCGACTTCAGTGCCTCTTGCAGGTCCGCTCTCCCGGCCTCCGCGAATCCGGCGGCGTAGACCACGGCGCCGCCGCAGTCCAGTGCAGCCGCATCGTCGACGTAGCCCGGCACGGTGTCAGCCGGTGTCGCGATGACCACGGCGTCGACACGCCCGGCCTCGGCGAGCGTGGGCACACAGGGGACGCCCGCGGCGACGGATCGCGTCGGGTGCACGCCGATCACCCGACCGGCAAAGCCCGCGCGCGCAAGGTTGAGCAGTGTCGTGTGGGCGTAGGTGCCCTCGCGGTCGGTCGCGCCGACGACGGCCACGCTGCGTGGCGCCAGGAGTCGGCTCAGGTCGGGCACGGGATCTCGCTCACGTGAGCATCGCGCGTACGCCGCGCCGCTCGAGCGAGCGCGCCACGATGATGCGCTGGATCTCGGACGTGCCTTCCCAGATCCGGTCGACCCGCAGCTCGCGCCAAAGGCGCTCGGCCGCGGTCGTGCGCATGTAGCCCCGGCCTCCGAAGATCTGCACCGCTCGGTCCGCGCACCGGTTGGCCGCCTCGGAGCAGAAGAGCTTGGCCATCGACGCCTTGCCGTGGATGAGCTTGGGGTCACCCTCCGCGTCGGCGAGCGCAGCGACCTCGAGTCCCAGCAGTCTGCCCGCTGCTGCGTCGGCCGCGCTGTCGGCAAGGGGAAAGCTCACGCCCTGATGGTCGATCAGTCGCGCACCGCCCTGCTCGCGATTCACCGCCCACTCGAGGGACTCCTCGATGAGGCGCTGCATCGCGCCCACGCAACGCGCCGCGATGCCCAGCCGCTCCTCCATGAACCACATCCTCTGGAGGTCGTCGCCCTGCCCGAGTCCCCCGACGATGTCGTCGTCGTGCACGACGACATCGGTGAAGCGCAGCGTGGGGTGCCCGTGCGGATAGTTGTGGGTGAAGGGCACATCCGAGACGGTCTCGATGCCGGGCGCATCGGCCGGCACCGCGAACAGGGTGGGAAGTCGCTGGCCGTCCACCTCGGCGTACGCCATGACGACGATGACCGCGGCGATGGAGCCGAAGGTGACGAACCACTTCTCGCCGTTGATGACCCAGCGGCCGTCACCTGTCGGCACGGCGGTCGTCGTCATTCCCGAGGGATCACTGCCGGCATCCGCCTCGGTGACGGCGTACGCGTCATGGAGCTCACCGCGCAGTGCCGGGATGAGCCAGCGCTCTTGCTGCGCGGGGGATGCGTGCTTCCACACGTTGTAGGCGTTGGGGATGTACCAGGACACGCCATTGGTCGACCGGCCCAGCTGCTCCTCGACGAGGAACCACTCGGTCACGCTCCACCCGTGACCGCCGTGCTCGCGCGCGTGGGGACCTCCGTGCACGCCGTACTCGATCGACTTCGCCCGGACTTGCTCCTGCGCCTCGGCCGGCAGGGGACCGCCCGCGAGTTCTGCGGTCACCTCGAGGGGGATGAGCACCTCGTCGACGAACGCGGCAGCCCGTGCCTGGAGCGCGGCGAGGTCCTCGGCGCGTCGGGGGGTATCGGTGCTCATGGCGCTCCCACGGACTGTCAGGATTGGGCTGTCGGGATCATGACGCGCATCAGGCTATCTGAATGAGCGTTCAGTACGTGCGCTTCGGGAGGTTCGTTGGCCAAGGGGACGCTGTCGTCGTCGGGATCGCTGTCGGCGAAGGCCCCCGAGGAGCGCCGCGAGCGCATCCTCCGGGCCACGGTCGACGTCGTGCGCACCCGCGGCTTCGCTGGGGCACGCGTCTCCGACATTGCCGAGGCCGCGGGCACCTCGCAGGGCCTGGTGCTCTATCACTTCCGATCCCTCGCGGGCGCCCTTGATGCCGCGCTGACCCTCTTGGAAGACGAGTTCTACGACGACCTCGCGCGCGACCTGCAAGAGCAGGTCGGCCCCGTCGAGCGGCTGCGCCACATGGCCGATCTCGGCGCAGGACACGGGCCGGCCGTGGGTGACTGGCGGCTGTGGCTCGAGCTCTGGGTGCGCGCCCTCCACGATCCCGACGCCCGGGAGACGCGCGAGTCACTCGATCGGCGCTGGCGCGCCGCGCTGCGCGAGGTGATCGCCGAGGGCGCCGCCGCCGGGGACTTCGACCCGATCGACATCGACTCCGCCGTGATCCGGCTGGCGTCCCTCATGGACGGCCTGGCCATCCAGCTCGCCCTCGAGGATGCCGACATGACCACCCAGCGGCTTGCCGACCTGTGGTGGGATGCCGCGGTCCTCGAGCTCCGCATGCCCCGCTGAGCCGCCGAGGACGTCCCTTCGGGACCTGATCCCTTCGGGACATGACGGGGAGCGCGACACGGCTGTTCACCCTTGCTGAATGACCGTTCAGGGTGTTACCCTCGCCGGAATCCTGAACGACCGCTCAGGATCAAGGGATGTGAGATCCATGGACGCTCCCGAGCGTCGCACGATCGGCGGACGCAGTGTCCGCGAGCAGGCCCGTGACCACCTGCTCCTCAACTTCACCGACATGGGCGAGTACGCCGAGGCCGGCTCCAAGGTCATCGTCCGCGGCGAGGGCTGCGAGGTGATCAGCGACCAGGGCCGTCGCTTCATCGACGGACTGTCGGGCCTCTTCTGCACCAACCTCGGACACTCCCACGGCGCCGAAGTCGGAGCCGCCGCGACGCGTCAGCTCGAGACACTGCCCTTCACGCCCGCCTGGTACCTCGCCCACCCCGCGGCCGCGGAACTCGCCGAGACACTCGTCACCCTCGCCGCGCCGCTCGGCATGCAGCGCGCCTACTTCACCAACAGCGGGGGCGAGGCAGTCGAGTCGGCGTGGAAACTCGTGCGCCAGTGGCACGCGACCAATGGCGAGCCGCAGCGGACCAAGGCGATCGCACGCAAGCTCGCCTACCACGGCACGTCAATGGGGGCCTTGAGCTTCACCGGCCTGCCCGACTGTCGCGCGCCGTTCGAGCCCATGGCCGTGCCCGTGACCTTCCTGTCCAATACCAATGCCTATCGCCACCCGTCCGGCGCCGATCCGCAGTCCTTCACGCGCGCCCTTCTCGAGGAGGCGGAGGAGGCGATCCTCTTCGCAGGCCCGGAACAGGTCGCCATGCTCATCGCCGAGCCCGTGCAGAACTCCGGCGGAGCCTTCGTCCCGCCGCCGGGCTACTGGGCGGGCCTGCGCACACTGTGCGATCGCTACGGCATCGTCCTCGTCGCCGACGAGACGATCACCGCCTTCGGGCGCGTGGGCGAGTGGTTCGCCTCAAGCCTCTTCGACGGGCGTCCCGACATCATCACCTTCGCCAAGGGAGTGACCGCGGGTCACGCCCCGCTCGGCGGCTTCCTCATGACGGAGGCGATGGCTGCCCCCTTCGTCACCGGCGGCGAGACCTACATGCACGGGCTCACCTACTCCGCGCATCCGCTCACCACGGCGATCGCGAGCAGCGTTATCGGCATCTACCAGCGCGAGCGCGTCCTGGAGAACGTGCGCGACCTCGCTCCGCGCTTCGAGGCAGGCCTGCAGGAGCTTCGCCGCATTCCCCTTGTCGGGGACGTGCGCGGGATGGGCTTCTTCTGGGCACTCGAGATGGTCAAGGATCGCGAGACCAAGGAATTGTTCTCCTCGGATGAGGCCGACTGGCTCCTGCGCAAGGAGCTCTCACGACACATGGACGATCTGGGGCTGCTGTGCCGCCTGGACGACCGTGGCGAGCCCGTGATCCAGCTCTCGCCCCCGCTCGTGAGCGATGCGGCACTGATCGATCGGATCGTCGACATCGTCGGCACGGCCGCCGAGCGCGCATGGGATGCCTGGAACGGCTCGAGTGCCCCCGCGGCGGACCCCAGGCGCCTGCCCCCGCGCCGCTCCGCCAACCCCAAGGCCGGCGCGGCGTAAGGTCGCGGAAGCCGCGAAGGCGTTCAGGTCCTTTCCCGGCGTGACAGGATCCGCACGTGACCGAGCCGCCGGAGATCACTCGCTCCCAGCCCCGCCGCACGCGCGTGTGGGTGGCCACGTCGGTCGTCGTCGTACTCGCCCTCCTCTACCTCGCCTACGCCGCGCTCTATGTCGCGACGCGAGTCGTGCCCGCGCCTGATGCCGTGCTGCAGGCGGCCGCACCCAGAGGCGGGGTGAGCGTCGTCTTCGTCCCGCAGCGCGCGGATCCCGAGCGCGAGAGCACCCAGGGCGTCATCCGCGTCGTCGTCGATCGCGCAAGCGTCACCTCGGATGTCGAGGTGAGCGTCTATCCCTTTCTCGACGCTTCGCGAATCCAGGTCCCCGCCAGCGAATCAGCCGTGGAACGCGAAGCCATCCTGAGCCTGGAGGGCGAGGTGAGGACCTACCCCTTCGATAGCTACGCGGGCACTGTCTCGATCTCGGCCACGGACTCCGCCTCAGGCATGGCTCTGCCGGTGTCAGGCGGCATCTTGCCCATCGATGGACTCACGGGCTGGAACATCGACGTCACGGATGCCGCGAGCGCCGAGACGATCAGCGACTCGGTGACCATGACGCGCTCCCTCACCACGCAGGTGACCGTCGTCATCCTCGGGACCCTGGTCCTCGCCCTGGGCGTCATCGCCGTGGCCTTGGCGTGGTCGGTCGCGGTAGGACGCAAGGAGTCCACCTTCGGTGAGGCGACGTGGCTTGCGGCCACGATCTTCTCTGTGATCTCCGTCCGCAATTTCATGCCCGGCTCCCCACCCATCGGCGCCTACCTCGACGCCCTTGCCGTCATCCCCGCGATTCTCACCCTGTTCCTCTGCATGGCCCTGCTCGTCGTCTTCTGGCTCGTGCGCAAGACAGACGAAGAGGTGCCCTAGCGGAGTTCCTCGTGACCCGGATCCCCTTCGGGACCAGCATGATCGGCGAGCCACTCCATCATGGGCGTGATCGCGCGCCAGTCACGGCGTACGACCTCCAGCGCCTTGCGCGACTCCAGGGTTTTCGGGTCGTCGTATGTCTTGAGCGCGACCACGCGTGTCATGCGGAGCAGGTCGAGGCGTGGTGCGTCCGCTGAGTAGCCCTTGGGCCGGGTCTTGAGCGGTGCGCCATCGATCTCCCAGTGGCCGCGGCGCAGGCGCGCGAGTGCGGACTCCAGCGTCACGCCGGCCGATGAGGCGATGGCAGCACGCAGGCGCGCGAGTTGCGAGGGAGCGGGGGCGTAGAGACCGCCACCGACCATGAGGCCGCTCGCTGACACCTGCACGTAGTAGCCAGTCGCGTCCTCGATCATCACGACCGCTCCCTGGTGATCCTTGAGCGGCGCCTTGTCCTTGCTGAAGCGCGTGTCGCGATAGGGCCGGTAGACCTTGCCCTCGCCGAACTCCCCCTCGAGCTCGGCGAGCAGCGCCGTCATGGGTGCCTTGATGCACTCGTCGTACGTCGACCTGTTCTTCGCCCACCACGCCTTGGTGTTGTGCGCGGCCAGCTGCTCGTAGAAGGCGAACCCGGCCGCAGGGAAGCCCGTGAAGGTCACGCTGGCGAATCTAGACCACCCGCGGGGTCACCGGATCTGGAAGTTGGGGCCGCCGCCGCCCAACTGCATCCGTGGCTCGCCGCGGTCATTGAGTCCTTCGCGCCTCTCGCAGGTGCCACCGCGCACGTCACCGGCATTCCACACCTCGCGCCAGCAGTTGCGCAGGGCGAGCTGGCCCCAGTAGTTGGGATGAAGACTCTCCTGGCCGTCACGGGAGTCGGTGTCGATGACGTTGATGTCCTGGACCCACTCGCTCCGGTTGACCGCGTCAGGGTCAGTCCAGGAATCCACCGCGTCATCGCTGCCGACTCGGGCCACCTTCTCCTGGCAGAGCTCGCGCTTGTCATAGGCCTTCGTCGTGTCGAGATAGCTGAGACGGAGCGACGGGCGCTCAGCGACGGCGGACCGCCCGGCGGCGAGGACCGTCTCGTTGAGCGCGGGCAGGAGCTCCTTGAGGGCCCACCGCGCATCGGCGTCATAGAAGCCGCAGCCACCGATCAACTGGCGGTTGCCGAGAATGCCGTCGCCGTAGCGGAACTCCTCCGCGGGAGGAAGTGGCCTCGGGTAGAGCTGCAGAACGAGTGACCACTTGTCATCGTCGTATCCGGCTCTCTCCATCGCCTTGGCGACATTCAGGATGGCGCCCGTGATGCGCTCGGCGATGCGGGCTCGCACCTCGGGGCTGACCATGTCCAGGACCTTGTCATCCTCATGGCACTCGCTGCCGCGCAGCAGGAATGCCTTGACGCAAGCCTCCATGACCGGCGCGAAGGACAGGTCATTTCCACCGATGGAGAGGGCGACCATGCGCACCTTGTTGTCGCGGGCGAACTTCTCCAGCATGAAGGCCTGGCCCTCGCGCGGGCCGTCATTCACGAAGTCGATGCCCGGCTTCCACTCCCCGTTGGATCGAAGCTCCGACGCAGTCTTCGCGCCACTGCAGGCAAGGTTCAGGGAGTTGACCACTCCGATGTGGATGGCGGCTGACTTCGAGCGATGGCAGCCCTTGATGGCTTCACCATCCGGCGTGTCCCAGTAGGCCGTCCTGCCCAGGGCATCGATGAGCTTCGTGCCGCCCGTCTGGTTGCCCGCCCAACGTCCAGCCTCACCGGAGATGTACGAGTCGCCCAGGGAGACAACCCAGACATCGCTCTTGCCTGTCTCGACCGTCGCTTCGAACCGGTCGGCCGCATACGGCGTGAAGCGCGTGTCACGGCGCGGCTCGGGCGCCGCTCCCTGGGCAGCCGGCGCGACCAGCAGGCCCGCGGCGATAACGGAGGAAGCCAGAGCGACGAGGGGCACGGGGCGAAAGCGCATAGACGGACGCTATCCATCGAAAATTGCGGAGGCAACCCAAAAGGAAGAAGGAGGCGGCTCCCATCCGGGAGCCGCCTCCTTCTCGAAGCGAATTGCTGGGGACTAGAAGTCCATCCTGCTGGGGACTAGAAGTCCATGCCGCCCATGTCGCCGCCCGGCATCGCCGGAGCCGCCTTCTCGGGCTTGTCCGCCACGACCGCCTCGGTCGTGAGGAAGAGGCCCGCGATGGACGCGGCGTTCTGCAGCGCCGAGCGGGTGACCTTGGCCGGATCGATGATGCCGGCCTTGATCATGTCGACGTACTCGCCATTGGAGGCGTCGAGGCCATGCCCTGCGGGCAACTCCTTGACCTTCTCCACGATCACGCCGCCCTCGAGCCCGGCGTTGAAGGCGATCTGGCGCAGCGGGGCGCTGATCGCCTGGCGGACGATGTCGGCACCGACAGCCTGCTCGTCGGTGAGGCCGAGCGCGTCGATCTTCGGAGAAGCAGCCACCATCGCCTGGATGAGGGCCACGCCACCGCCGGGCACGATGCCCTCCTCGACGGCCGCCTTCGCATTGCGCACGGCGTCCTCGATGCGGTGCTTGCGCTCCTTGAGCTCGACCTCGGTGGCCGCGCCGACCTTGATGACGGCGACGCCGCCGGCCAG
>JAPOKX010000268.1 GCA_029977425.1 Actinomycetota bacterium | reverse complement strand
AGATCGTTAAATTATAGAAGAATTTAAGAATAATTTAATAAAAAAAACTTTACCGCAAAAATTTAATACTATTAATCTAAGTACTCAATTATAATAATTTTATATATTCATCTAAACTTCATGCAAAAAAAAAACCCCAGCTGTTTAAACTGGGGTTGTTAAATAAATATCACTTATCGTTAAATCACATAAAAATTTTTTTCAGTGCATAAATCAAGCCAATTGAGCTATTAGTACTGGTCAGCTGCACGCATTGCTGCGCTTCCACATCCAGCCTATCAACGTGGTGGTCTACCACGGCTCTATAGGAAGAACTAGTTTTGAGGTGAGTTTCCCGCTTAGATGCTTTCAGCAGTTATCTCTTCCATACTTAGCTACCCGGCACTGCAGCTGGCGCTACAACCGGTCCACCAGTGGTATGTTCAACCCGGTCCTCTCGTACTAGGGTCAACTCCTCTCAATTCTTCTACACGCATAGCAGATAGGGACCGAACTGTCTCACGAC
>JAPOKX010000267.1 GCA_029977425.1 Actinomycetota bacterium | reverse complement strand
GCACGCGGCTGCGGCGGCAGAAGTTTTCCAAAAACGCCAGAGTCACCTTACCCACGGGGATGTCAAAAGACTTGACCACGTCGAAAACCTCCAGCGCGCCGTCCGCGTCGCCCTCGTGGCAGCACGACTCGATGAGCGCCTCGAGCGCCGCGCGGCGGTCGTCCTCCTCCGACGAAACGCGAAGACGCAGCGCGCTCTGCCCGCCCTCGCTCCGGAACAGCGACATGGCGAACCGCAGCTCGCCGCACCGCGCCGCCGCGGCGACGAGCGCGCGCGCCATCTCGAGGCGCGCCGCCTCGGCGTCCGCGGACGCGGACGAGGCGACCGCCGGCGCGACCATCGCGCGTTCGCCCAGTGGCGCGAGGGCGTCCGCGACGAACGAAACACGACGACGCGACGAGAGCCCGGAGCGACGCCGCGACGAGGCCGCCTTCGGCATCATCAGTTCATCAGCAGCGAGCCGCCGCTGCGATCGTCGGTTCGTCGTTCGTCGTTCGTCGTTCGTCG
>JAPOKX010000266.1 GCA_029977425.1 Actinomycetota bacterium | reverse complement strand
GTGCCACACGGCGAGCGGTCGAACCAGCCCGGGTGAATGACCATCGCGTGCCGTGAATGTTGTGCGGTGCTGCCCGGTGCGACCAACTGCACGTGGTGCACGTGATCAATGGCCGGATTCTCCGGGTGGACAGGAGCGGAGTGGATGTTGATCGCATCCATGATGCGCATGCCGATGTCGAGTAGTGCGTCGCCGGATTGCGGACCGAAGTCAGGTGCTGTGTCGATCGTGTCGAGATCAACGATCGCGTAGAAGTTTCCCCCGAAGGCCATGTCGTACGTCACGGTGCCCAGTCCGGGCACCTCCACGGCCGCATCGAGTTCGGTCACGAAACTCGGGACGTTCTCAATGGTGACGGCTCGGGCGCGGGTGCCCTCGGTCTCGACGGTCGCGATGACGAGTCCGGCGGGGGTGTCCAAACGAATCACGGTCTGTGGTTCAGTCACCTCGACCATGCCCGTTTCCACGAGAACCGTCGCCACCCCGATGGTTCCGTGACCACACATGGGC
>JAPOKX010000265.1 GCA_029977425.1 Actinomycetota bacterium | reverse complement strand
GGGCGTCGATCGAGGGTACACCGAGTCGTATTACGAGCGTCGACCGGCGGAGGACGACGACGCGCGCGGCGACGGCGACGGCGACGGTGACGGTGACGGTGACGGTGACGCGGGTGGGGATCGGATGGATGTGAACTTTTTAGAGGCGGACGAGGAGGACGCGAACGCGAACGCGAACGCGTCCTCCGGAGAGCTTTTGACTCTTCGCGACTCTTCGTCCGCCGAGCCGCCGACGGCTCTGACTGCGTTTTGCGGCGAGGAGTGCCACACCGTCGGCGCCGAGCCGCACGCGCTGCTCCGCGAGCTCGCCTCGCGTTTCCACGAGCCTAAGAGCGTGCCTTGGGACGACGTCGACTCGCTTCTCTCGGCGGCGCGCGCGACGAGGCCTGGGCTGGGCTGGGCGCGGCGGCAGACGATGGAGCTGCCAGTCAGCGCTACCAGCGAGCTGCGCGCCGCTGCCGCCGCGCTCTCCCCGCGGCGCTCGGCTCCGCCACGCCTGAGGTGCGCCCGGGCGC
>JAPOKX010000264.1:264-517 GCA_029977425.1 Actinomycetota bacterium | reverse complement strand
CAGCCGTTCTCGCCGAACAGCTCGGTCTCCACCTAATGCGGCGGACGCAGCTGATCGAGACGGACCTTGATCTGCGCGCGCACGCTCAGCGCGCCACGGTCCATCGCCATGATGGCCTCGGCGGGGCTGGAGTACACACCGCTCTCCGGTGAGTCCTTACCGGCCTTGACGTACTCGCCTTTCTCGCCGGCGACGTGGGTGGTCAGGTAGTACAGACCGGTCACCATGTCCAGACGCGGCATGGCCAGCGGCT
>JAPOKX010000264.1:0-254 GCA_029977425.1 Actinomycetota bacterium | reverse complement strand
CCGAGGCCGGCGACAGGATGTTGTTCGACGACAGCATCAGCACACGGGCCTCGGCCTGCGCCTCCGCCGAGAGCGGAAGGTGCACGGCCATCTGGTCGCCGTCGAAGTCGGCGTTGAACGCCGTGCAGACGAGCGGGTGGATCTGGATGGCCTTGCCCTCGATCAGCTGCGGCTCGAAGGCCTGGATGCCGAGGCGGTGCAGCGTGGGCGCCCGGTTCAGCATGACCGGGTGCTCCTTGATGACGTCCTCGAGG
>JAPOKX010000263.1:260-521 GCA_029977425.1 Actinomycetota bacterium | reverse complement strand
GCGCCGAGCATGACCATGGTCAAGTTGTGGGGGCGCATTGGCGTCTTCGGCCATCCGCGCCGCTTGCCCAGGATGATGCACACCGCAAGGGCTGCCGCACCAGCATTGATGTGAACGGCGGTACCACCGGCGAAGTCGATAACTCCCGCATCACCGATGCTCAACTCGCCGATCCAGCCTCCGCCCCACACCCAGTGGGCCACGGGGAAGTAGACGAGGGAAGCCCAGACGGCAGCGAAGATGATCCACGCACCGAACTTC
>JAPOKX010000263.1:0-250 GCA_029977425.1 Actinomycetota bacterium | reverse complement strand
CCTGGAACACCACGTCAACCATGACGGGGAAGTCGTCGCCTTCTCCCGGTGGAGCGAGTGCTGCCTCGAGTCCGAAGTAGTCGGTGAAGCTACCGACGAAGTAGCCGGCAGTGGAGCCGTAGGCCATCGAGTAGCCGTAGATCGCCCACAAAATGCCGACAATGAACAACGCGCCCACAACCATCATGAGCATGTTGAGAACTGATTTCGACCTGTTCATTCCTCCGTAGAAGAACGCCAGGCCGGGAAT
>JAPOKX010000262.1 GCA_029977425.1 Actinomycetota bacterium | reverse complement strand
ACAGCCATGACGGAGCGTGTCGTCCTAGCTCGGGTGCGGAAAAGCAGATGCTCGCCACGCACCGGGGCCCGGATGGATGGTGCGCCTCATCATTCCTGCCCGGTTCGACCAGTAGCTCGGTGGGTTTGGCTGCTCAGGCTGCACCGCGGGCAGACTCGAGAGCACGGACACCACGACGGCGAGTTCTTGCTCGGTCGGGTTGCCGGCGAGCACGTCGAATGCGACTTCCTCAACGACAGGGCCCTCGCCTGCGCTCACAGCGGGATGTTTCCGTGCTTCTTGGGTGGTCCGGATGCCCGCTTACCGCGCAGGGCACGTAAGGCGCGAACCAATTGCAGCCGGGTTTCGTGCGGGAGAATTACGCGATCCACGTAGCCACGCTCGGCCGCGATATAGGGGTTAGCGAGGGTGTCGGTGTATTCGTCGATGAGTTCGGCGCGACGAGTTTCGGGATCGTCGGCGGCGGCGAGTTCCTTGCGGTAGAGAATGTTGACCGCGCCTTGCGCACCCATGACCGCGAT
>JAPOKX010000261.1 GCA_029977425.1 Actinomycetota bacterium | reverse complement strand
GCTGGTGCAGGAGGTGGAGCCGCGGCTGCTGCGCCACTGGCGCAACGAGACGCGTGACATGTACCGCCACGCGCTCTGCCGCGGCGTGGCGCTGCTCAAGACGGGCGGCCTCGTCTTCGACGCCGAGCTCGAGAGCCGCATCGACGTGCGCTGGCCTGCCCCCAACCCTAGCCCTACCCCTACCACTGACCCTAACCAGGTGAGCGGCCGCGGCGGCGGCAAGCCCGCGCAGGCGCAAGGGAGCGGCACGGAGGTGGCCAACCTGCCCAAGGCCGTCGAGGTCGCGCGCGAGGTCGCGAGCAAGGCGCTCGGCGCGTAGCGCACCTAAACAAAGCTCATCATGCATCCCCGGCCCGCTGGAGTCTCGCGTGCCACAGCGCCTATCGTCGTGATGGCTGATGCGGCCATGTGAGGCACAGTCCTGCAGAGAGAGAGAGAGACAGAGAGAGATAGAGAGTGGCAGTGGGGCGGGGAGGACTGCTGTTTGATATTTTGCGATGTACCAAGAGGCCCTTGAGCAGA
>JAPOKX010000260.1 GCA_029977425.1 Actinomycetota bacterium | reverse complement strand
CCGGCGAAGGCGGCGGTCAGCGACACATCCAGCGTCACCTCCTCCAGCCGTACCTGCCGTTCCAGCCCCGGCCTTTTGCTCATGATCTGGAGGCGGATATATTCCTCCGGCTGCAACCGGATGACCAGTGTATTGGGTTCCAGCCCCGTTCCATGCCCGTCGCGGCCGAAGATGCTGTGGCGCACCGGCTTGAACTGGATGACGATTTCGGATTGGCGTGCGGGCATCCGCTTGCCGGTGCGCAGGTAGAAGGGCACGCCCTGCCAGCGCCAATTATCTACATAGGCCTTGAGCGCGACGAAGGTTTCGGTGTCGGACGGCTTGCCCAGTTCGTCGGCATAGCCGGTGACGATCTGCCCCTGCACCGCGCCCGGCGTATATTGACCACGCACGCTGTGGGTCTTCACCATCTCGTCGGTCATCGGGCGCAGCGATCGCAGCGCCTTCACCTTTTCATCGCGCACGGCGGTCGGGTCCATGCGCGCCGGCGGTTCCATGGCGATGATCGACAGGATCTGGAGCAT
>JAPOKX010000025.1 GCA_029977425.1 Actinomycetota bacterium | reverse complement strand
GTCGTGAGACAGTTCGGTCCCTATCCGCCGCGCGCGCAGGAGTCTTGAGGAGGGCTGTCCCTAGTACGAGAGGACCGGGATGGACGAACCTCTGGTGTGCCAGTTGTCCTGCCAAGGGCACGGCTGGTTGGCTACGTTCGGAAGGGATAACCGCTGAAAGCATCTAAGCGGGAAGCTCGCTCCAAGATGAGGACTCCCACAGGGTTAACCTGGTAAGGCCCCCAGCGAGAACACTGGGTTGATAGGCCGGAAGTGGAAGCGCAGCAATGCGTGCAGCTGACCGGTACTAATAGGCCGAGGACTTGACTCTTATTTCTTTCTACTTTGCGTAGATTCGCGTCCACTGTGCGGTTCCCGAGTTACGGTCGGGAACCGATTGATAACTCCATAGTGTTTCGGTGGCCATAGCGAGAGGGAAACGCCCGGCTCCATTCCGAACCCGGAAGCTAAGCCTCTCAGCGCCGATGGTACTGCGCGGGTGACTGCGTGGGAGAGTAGGACGCCGCCGGACATTCTTTGGCAAGGGCCGCATCTTCGGATGCGGCCCTTGTGCTTTTTCCGTGCCGTGCAAGCCCGCGATCCGGGCGTGACAGGATGTGCCCGTGGCAGCGACGGAGAAGGGCGCTGCGCGCGCCCCCCGAGAAGGACGCCCCAGTCGCTCGGATGCGCGCAAGGGATCCCGCCCCCCAGGCAAGCCGCGCAGCGATAAGCCCGGGAGCAAGCCGCGCAGCGATAAGCCCGGGAGCAAGCCCCGCGGCGATAAGCCCGGTGGCAAGCCGCGCAGCGATAAGCCGCGCAGCGACCGGCCCCGTGCTCCGCGGATCCCCGATGACATCACCGGCAAGGAGATCGATCGCCGGGTAGCCGCGGAGCTGAGGACCTTGCCCGAGGAATTGGGACTCACCGTGGCCCGGCTCCTCGTGGCGGCATCGCGCGCCCTTGAGGCAGAGGACGTCGAACTGGCCTTGGCCTATGCCGCGGAGGCCAAGCGACTGGCCGGTCGTGTGTCGGTCGTGCGCGAGGCAGTCGGCATTGCGGCCTATGCCGCCGGCGACTACGCCACCGCCCTTGCCGAGTTACGAGCAGTGCGCCGCATGACGGGGGATCAGGACTACGTCCCCGTCATGGCGGACTGCGAGCGTGGTCTCGGTCGACCCCGCAAGGCCCTCGAACTCATCGCCGAGGTGCCCGAAGCGCAGTTGTCCGACGCTTCCCGCGTGGAGGCGCGCATCGTTGCGGCGGGAGCTCGCCGTGACCTTGGTCAGCCGGACGCCGCCCTGCTCCTCCTGCAGGTGCCGGAGCTCAGCGCTCGGCGGAGCGAGGAGTGGCTTCCGCGACTGCGTTACGCCTACGCGGACACGCTTCTCGAACTGGGCCGTGCGCAAGAGGCGCGCACGTGGTTCGAGCGCGCGGCACAAGCCGACCCGGACGGGACGACCGACGCCGAGGAGATGCTCGCCGAGATGGACGGGATCGTCTTCGACGATGCCTGGGGTGACGACGAAGGGGATCAGCGTCCGACGGACGCGGCATCGCCCGAGGTCGAGCCCGGCCCCTCGGTCTGATCCAGCCATCGGCTTATCCCCGCGACGTTCGCTGCTGTCGACGACAGGAACTCCCACGTCGCCTCCCGGCCCTCACGGGCGCGGTCGTCGGCGAAGGTGATCGGGGTGCGTTCGCGCACCATGGCCACCGCGTGGTCCAGATCCATGTTCAGCGAACGGGCCTCCCTCACCATCTCCACCCACTTGCACAGGACCGCCTCGGATCGATCCAGGGCCGACTCCACGGCCGACACCGGCCCGTAGTGGGCGAAGAGCAGCCGCTCGGGGGCGACCTGTCGCATGCGGGCCATGGATGCGAGAGCGAGGTCGAGATCGAAATCGGGTGGCGGCGTGGCTGGTCGCAGCTCGTCTGCCTCGGGCACGTAGACCCCCGCCGCGTCCCCCGTGTAGAGGTCGCCCGTCGTGGGATCGAGAAGCCCGACGTGGTGAGAGGCGTGGCCGGGCGCGTGGAAGGCCTCGAGGCGACGGCCACCCCCCAGGTCGATCTCGCCTACGTCGCCTAGTGCGACGACGCGGGCCGCGTCGGTCGGCCTGAGGGCGCCGAAGAGCTCCTCCATCACGGGGCCGAAGACGCGGTGGGCACTAGCCACGAGCTTGCTCGGATCCACGAGGTGCCGGGCACCGCGCTCGTGCACGACCACTTGCGCGCGGGGGAAGGCCTCAGCGATGTCGCCGACGCCGCCCGCGTGATCGAGATGGATGTGCGTGACCACCACCGTGGCCAGGTCTTCAGGGCCGACACCCAGCCGCGCGAGGGCCTCGACGACCGTCGGGGCCGATAGTGCGGTGCCGGTCTCCACCAGGCACGGTCGGTCGGACCGGATGAGGTACCCCGCGGTGATTCCCGCGTGGCCGCCCATGAGGGTGTCGATCTCGAAGACCTCGCCGCCGAGCTCCGTCACACCGTCCACAGCAGTCTCCTCACGTCGTCATCCACAGTCCGTCACAGCGCGCGACCGCGTGGGCACGACAGTCGCATCGTAGGGGTGCCCCGGTCCTCGCGGCGGGGCCTATCACCACGTATGCGACGACCGCGCGTCTCACCATGAGAAGGAGGAGCCATGTCACCTGCACGCGAAGCAGCTGCGTCCGAGGACGCGACATTCAGCGAGGTCCGCTTGCGCGGGCGCCTGTCCGGGGCCACGCGAGTCGAGCTCCCCAGCGGCGACGAGGCGGTGGCCTTCCGCATCGTGGTCGACCGACCCTCTCGCCAGCGGGGTCCGGCGGGCCGCGTGCGCGTCGATGCCCTCGAATGCGTGGCCTGGACGGCGGCGGCCCGCCGGCGCCTCCTTGCTTGGGACGACGGGGATGTCGTCGAGGTCGAGGGCTGGCTCCAGCGTCGCTTCTGGAAGTCGGGGTCCGCCCCCGCGTCGCGCACCGAGGTGGTGGTTCGCGACGTCCGCCGGGCGGCGTAGGCGGGCCTCCGCGTGACACGATGTGCCGGTGACAGCGCAGGGTGCACCGAGCGGGAGCGTCTACGACTGGTTCAGGCGTGCGGCGGACCTGCTCGCGAGCGGCGACGCGGGTGCGAGCCTGGTCCTCATCGACCGGGTGCTCCAGGAGGACCCCTCGTCACAGGCAGCCCGTGAGATCCGTGCTCGGGCGCTCTTCGACTCCGGCCGCTACGAGGAGGCAGCGGAGGCCTTCACTGAGTGCCTGGAGTACGCGCCCGCGGACGACTACGCGCACTATGGGGCAGGCATGAGCCTGTGGCGATTGCAGGACTTCCCCCAGGCGCGCGATCACCTGGCCATGGCCAGTGTCATGCGGCCCGATCGCGTCGAGTACGCACGTGCACTCACCCAGGTCAAGGCGACGATCAAGGCCCGCCGTGCGGCGGGACTGCCGCTCACCGGACCCATCGACACGAGCTCTATGGATGTGGGCCCGCCCGAGGCCGATGCATGGGGCGGCGCCCCGTCGTGACGGATATGCGCGGGCGAGATGCCGAAGCTCGGTCGACGCTGGCGACGATGCACGATGTCGCACTCCTCGATCTCGACGGCGTCGTCTACGTGGGCGAGCACGCGGTGCCGGGCGCGGCCGAGGCACTCACGGACGCACGGGCGGCCGGCATGCGGCTCGCCTTCGTCACCAACAATGCCGGGCGGCCGCCGGAGGAGGTCGCCGCGCACCTGACGGCGCTCGGCATCCCCGCGGCGCCTGAGGAGGTCGTCACATCCGCGCAGGCAGGAGCCGACCTGCTCGCGCAGGCTCTGCCCCCCATGACTCCCGTGCTCGCCGTCGGCGGATCAGGCGTGTCCCTCGCCCTCTCTCGCGCGGGCCTCACCCCCGTGCGGGCCGATGATGCAGCCGCGGGGGACGTGCGTGCCGTCCTGCAGGGGTTCGGGCGTGATGTCGCGTGGACCGATCTCGCGGCCGCTGCGCTGGCCGTGCAGCAAGGCGCCACGTGGATCCTCACCAATCCCGACGTGACACTCCCGGTCCCCGGTGGTCGCGCGCCGGGCAACGGAAGCCTTGCTCGCGCGGTGGAGGCGGCAGCGGGTCGCGTGCCTGATGCCATCGCCGGCAAGCCGCACCCGACGCTGATGCGCGTGTCGATCGACCGGGCCGATGCCCGGACCCCGCTGGTCGTCGGCGATCGCCTCGACACCGACATCGAGGGCGCGGTGCGCACCGGCATCCCCTCGCTGCTCGTGCTCACGGGCATCACGGATGTCGCGACACTTCTGCGCGCGGGTGCCGGAGAGCGGCCCGACTACATCGGCGCTGACCTGGCGGCACTTAACGATGAGGCCGTCCCCACGAGCGGCCCGGCAGGACCTCAGCACCATGGCGGCCGTTGGGAGCGGGGCAGTTCGTGCGCGTGGATCGAAGGTGATGCCCTGCGCGTCAGTCCCGAGGGGGACTGGCGCGACACCCTGGCCTGCGCATGCGCCGCCGCCTGGGCGGCTGACTCCCCTCTGCGGGTAGCGGAAGCCGCGGACCAGATGGAGCGGGCGCGGCGTCACGGCGTTGCCGGGCCGCGTACCGTGGACCCATGACGCAGCAGCCCCCCGACGACGACCCTATGGCCGGAGTGCGCCCCTACCTGCAGCTTGCCTCGGGGATCCTCGGGATGTCGGCCGCCAAGGCGGCGGAGCTTGCCCAGGGCCTGTGGACCCAGGGCGGCGAGGCGGTGGGCGACGTGGTGGACCAGGGCATGCAGGCCGCGTCCAGCACGGGCGAGCAGGTCGCGGCGCTGCTCTCTCCTGACCAGGTCCGCGCACTCGTGCGCGAGGAAGTCGATCGCGTCGTACGGCGACTCGGCTTCGCACGCGAAGACGAGCTGTCGAGCCTGCGCCGCGAGGTGAGCCGCCTTGAGCAGCAGGTCGCGGCCCTGCGGACCGAACTCGAGGAGAGGTTCGCTGCACCCGGCAAGGCAGCTAAGCCCGACAAGGCAGCTAAGCCGGAGAACAAAGACGGGCACGACAAGGGCAAGCACAAGGCCAAGGACAAGAAGCACCGCGACGACGACGGGAGCCGGTCATGACGGAGGTGTTCGCGACTGGCGAGCAGCAGGGATTGCCCATCGCCGTTCCCGTGCAGCCCACCGGTGACACGCGCGTCGACGCCGCCCTCGAGCGACTGCAGGAACTCGACCAGGTGCCCATCGAGGAGCACGCCGAGGTGTTCGGCGACATTCATGCCCGGCTGAGCGCCGCACTCGGCGATGCCGGCACAGGCGCCGGGGCCGTTGCCGGAGCCGACTCCTGACTCGACGCCGCCTCGACGCGGAACTCGTGAGGCGCGGCCTCGCGCGGTCGCGGGAGCAGGCACGTGACCTCGTGACCTCGGGGCGCGTGCGCGTGGCGGGCCAGGTCGCCGCGAAGCCGGCCACCATGGTCGATGACGCCGCGGCGGTCCTCGTCGAAGACGATGCCGACGACCCCGGCTACGCCTCACGTGGAGGGTGGAAACTCGACGGGGCGCTCGACAGGCTCGGCGGACCGGAGATCGAGGGGCGACTCTGCCTCGATGCGGGCGCATCGACGGGCGGCTTCACCGACGTCCTCCTGCGCCGCGGCGCCCGGGCCGTGACCTGCGTCGACGTCGGCTACGGCCTCCTCGACTGGAGGCTGCGGACCGACGACCGCGTGACCGCGATCGACCGGACCAACGTGCGCCTCATGCAGCCGACGGACCTGCCCTACGCGCCCGACGTCATCGTGGCCGACCTCTCCTTCATCTCGCTGCGCCTGGTGTTGCCCGCCCTGGTCGCCTGCGCCGCTGAGGGGGCCGACCTGCTCCCCATGGTCAAGCCCCAGTTCGAGGTGGGCAAGGAAGCCGTGGGGGCGGGAGGGGTTGTGCGTGACCCGGAGCAGCGAGCCGAGTCCGTCCGTAGGATCGCGGAAGCGGCGTACGACCTGGGCTGGGGCACGCGAGGGGTGGCGGCAAGCCCCCTGCCCGGGCCGAGTGGCAACGTGGAGTTCTTCCTGTGGCTGCGCCGCGATGCCGGGGCACCCGACCCGGTCCGGATCGGGCAGGTAGTGGAGGCAGGGCATGACGGCTGAACAGCGCACGGTCCTGCTCGTGACGCATGCCTCGCGGCCCGAGGCCCAGGCGCTCGCCGCGGAGGTCGCCCAGGCGCTCGCCCGCTCCGCAATCGACGTGCGCGTGTGCGATGACGACGAGCTCGCATCCTCCGCCGGTGACTGGAGCGTCGTCCCCGCAGACGAGGATGCCGCTGACCGAGCAGAGCTCGTCGTGGTGCTCGGAGGCGATGGCACGATCCTGCGAGGCGCGGAGCGTGCTCGACACGGCGATGTGCCGCTGCTCGGCGTCAACCTCGGTCACGTCGGATTCCTTGCCGAGGCCGAGCGAGAGGCGGTCGATGACGTCGTCCGCGCGATCGTCGAGCGCGAGTGGCATGTCGAGGAGCGCACGGCGCTCGAGGTGACGGTGCTCGTCGGTGGCGAGGCACTGCACCGCACCTGGGCGCTCAACGAGGTCAGCCTCGAGAAGGCCGCGCGCGAGCGCATGGTCGACGTACTCGTCGAGATCGATGGCCGGCCGCTGTCGCGCTGGGGCTGCGACGGCGTCGTGTGCGCCACCCCGACGGGCTCGACCGCCTACGCCTTCTCCGCGGGCGGCCCCGTGGTGTGGCCCGAGGTGGAGGCGCTGCTCGTGGTGCCCATCAGCGCCCACGCACTGTTCGCGCGTCCCCTTGTCGTGTCACCGACGAGTGTGATCGCTCTGGAGCTCCCCGACGCGTCCTCGTCGGCGGTTCTGTGGGCGGATGGGCGCCGTGCGCTGGAGCTGCCTGCGCGTGCACGTGTCGAGATACGCCGCTCCGCGCAGCCGGTGCGCCTGGCGCGACTGTCCTCCGCGCCCTTCACCGATCGCCTGGTGGCGAAGTTCAACCTGCCCGTCGAGGGATGGCGAGGCCGGCGGTGACGGGCGCAGCCCCGCGCGTGGAGCCCTCTCGGGGGCTCGTGGAGCTGAGCATCCGCGGCGTGGGGGTCATCGACGCAGCCGAGTGGGAGTGGGGTCCCGGGCTCACGGTGATCACCGGAGAGACCGGATCAGGCAAGACGATGGTGCTCACGGGGCTATCGCTGATCCTCGGTGGCTCGTCCGACACGGGACTGGTGCGCGCCGGGCATGACACCGCGGTCGTCGAGGGGCGCTTCCAGGTCGACGACCCGGTGGTCGCCGATCTTGTCGCGGAGGCCGGGGGCGAGCTCGACGAGGACGGCAGCGTCGTCCTCTCCCGGTCTGTCGCCGCCGCGGGCCGATCGCGGGCCCACCTGGGCGGTCGCACGGTCCCGGCCGCCACCTTGGCCCAGCTCGGCGGGCGCCTCGTGGCCGTCCATGGGCAGGACGACCAGCATCGGCTCCTGAGACCCGCGCAGCAGCGTGCGGCACTCGACAGGTTCGCTGGCGCGGAGGTCGAGACAGTCCGTGACGACTTCCGGCGGGCCTTCGACGACTGGGTGGGTGTCCTGCGCCAACGCGACGACGTCATCGCCCATGCTGCGGAGCGAGCCCGCGAGGCTGCCGCCCTGCGCGACTCGATCGATGCGATCGACCGCGTCGCTCCCGTCCCCGGAGAAGAAGAGTCGCTGCGCGCCGAGGCGGGGCGCCTTGCGCACGTGGACGAGATCCTGCGCTGGGTCGCAGCGGCGCGTGAGGCCCTCGACGCCGATGAGGCGTCGGCCACGGCCGCGCTCGCCGCTGCGTCGGCAGCCCTCACGCGCGCCGCTGAGCGCGACCCCGACCTCGCGGCACTCCGCGAACGCGCGGATCGGCTGTCCACAGAGGCGGTCGATCTCGCGGCCGACCTGTCCCGCTACCTCGACGCGCTGGATGCGGATCCCGGTCGCCTCGACGCCGTGGAGGAGCGACGGGGAGCGCTCGGCGACCTCAGGCGCAGGCTGGAACGCACCGGCGCCTGGCCCGAACTGGCCCACGACGCGGTGGCCTGGCGGCAGCAGGCGGCGAGTCGCTTCGACGACCTCGGTGACGATGAGGGGCTCATCGCCTCGCTCGATGCGCGGGTGGCCGAGCTCGGGGCGGAGTGCTCCCGGCTCGCCGGCCTCCTCTCGCAGGCCCGCGCCGCCGCGGCCGAGCGACTGGCCGCCGCTGTCACGGAGGAGCTGGCTGCTCTCGCGATGGGCTCGACGAGCCTCGTGGTCGAGGTGCGTCGACGCCCGGCCGGAGGCGGGGAGGTCGATCTCGACGTCGATGGGATCGCGTGCGGAGCCGATCGCCACGGGGTGGACGACATCGAGTTCCTCCTGGCCACGCGCGACGCTCCTGAGGGCAGGCCGCTCGCGAAGAGCGCATCGGGTGGTGAGCGCTCCAGGGTCATGCTCGCGCTTGAGGTCGTCTTCGCCGGCATGGACCCCGTCCCCACCTTCGTCTTCGATGAGGTCGACGCGGGTGTCGGCGGCAAGGCGGCTATCGAGGTCGGGCACCGGCTCGCGCTCCTCGCGCGCTCCTCGCAGGTGATCGTCGTGACCCATCTCGCCCAGGTCGCCGCCTTCGCGGACCGCCATGTCGTGGTGAGGCCGGGCACCGTGACGGCGGCGAGCATCTCCTACGCCGAGGGCGACGCGCGGACGACCGAGCTGGCCCGCATGCTCGGAGGCCAGGAGGACTCCGCCACCGCAGCGGCCCACGCGGAGGAGCTGCTCGCCCTGGCGGCGGACAGGTTGGCCGCGGGTCGCTCCCGGGGCCGGGGGAGAACCCGCTGATAGCCTGACCTCCCGTGGAGCAGCGAGGGAACACCCGGCATGTGTTCGTCACGGGCGGTGTCGCCTCGTCTCTCGGAAAGGGCCTGACGGCCTCCAGCCTCGGCAACCTCCTCAAGGCGCGCGGTCTGCGCGTGACCATGCAGAAGCTCGATCCCTATCTCAACGTCGACCCGGGCACGATGAATCCTTTCCAGCACGGAGAGGTCTTCGTCACGGATGACGGCGCGGAGACCGATCTCGATGTCGGCCACTATGAGCGCTTCCTCGACACCGACCTGCACGGCTCCGCGAACGTGACGACGGGCCAGGTCTACTCCACGGTCATCGCGAAGGAGCGCCGCGGGGAGTACCTCGGTGACACGGTACAGGTGATCCCGCACATCACCAACGAGATCAAGTCGCGTATCCGTCGCATGGCCGGCCCCGAGATCGACGTCGTCATCACCGAGGTGGGCGGCACGGTGGGCGACATCGAGTCGCTTCCCTTCCTCGAGGCCGTCCGCCAGGTCCGCCACGAGGTCGGCCGGGACAACGTGTTCTTCCTTCACGTGTCCCTGCTGCCCTACATCGGGCCGTCAGGGGAGCTCAAGACCAAGCCCACCCAGCACTCGGTCGCCCAGCTGCGCAACATCGGCATCCAGCCCGACGCCATCGTCCTGCGCGCCGACCGTCCCGTGCCCGCGGGCATCAAGCGCAAGATCTCGCTCATGTGCGATGTCGACGAGGAAGCGGTCGTGGCCGCAGTCGATGCGCCGAGCATCTACGACATTCCCAAGGTGCTGCACACCGAGGGCCTCGATGCCTACGTCGTGCGCCGTCTCGGCCTGCCCTTCCGCGATGTCGATTGGACGAGCTGGGGTGACCTGCTGCGCCGCGTGCACCATCCTGCGCACGAGGTCGAGGTTGCACTGGTCGGCAAGTACGTCGACCTGCCCGATGCCTACCTGTCCGTCACCGAGGCGCTGCGCGCCGGTGGCTTCGACCAGGACTGCCGCGTGCGCATCCGCTGGGTGACCAGCGACGACTGCGCGACGCCCGAGTCGGCGGCCCAGCACCTCGGGGGAGTCGACGCGATCTGCGTGCCCGGAGGATTCGGCGTCCGGGGCATCGAGGGCAAGCTCGGCGCCCTCCGATACGCCCGGGAGCACGGCGTCCCGACCCTGGGACTATGCCTGGGCCTTCAGTGCATGGTCATCGAGTACGCGCGCAACGTCGCGGGCCTCGAGGGCGCCAACTCACTGGAGTTCGACGAGACCACCCCCCACCCCGTCGTGGCCACGATGGCCGACCAGCGCGAGGTCATCTCGGGGGAGCGCGACATGGGCGGCACCATGCGCCTGGGCCTCTACCCGGCCAAGCTGCTCGAGGGGTCCGTCGTCCAGCGCGCCTACGACCTGCCCTACGTGGACGAGCGTCACCGCCACCGTTTCGAGGTCAACAACGCCTATCGCGCACAGCTCGAGGAGGCGGGTCTCGTGATCTCGGGCACCAGCCCGGACGGGCGTCTCGTCGAGTTCGTCGAGCTCCCAGCCGACGTGCACCCCTACTACGTGTCGACGCAGGCGCACCCGGAGTTCCGCTCGCGCCCCACGCGCGCGCATCCCCTCTTCGCCGGGCTCGTTCGCGCCGCACTCGAGCGCCGTGCTGCCGGTCTCTCCGCCGCGGCGACCGCGCAGTCCTGATCGTGGCCGACGGCGAGTGGGCCGGCCCCCTGCGCGACGAGGCGCACGAGGCTGAGCAGCTCAGCCGCGTGGAGCACTTCCGCGGGCATGTCTGGTCGGTGGCCAGCGACGAGGTGCGCCTGCCCGGCGGCACGATCGCGGTGCGTGACGTGGTCGTGCACCCCGGGGCGGTCGGCGTAGCGGCCATCGACGAGGACGATCGCATCCTGCTCATCCGGCAGTTCCGACACCCGGTGGGCGGCTACCTCCTCGAGTTGCCCGCGGGGCTGCGCGACGTGCCGGGGGAGCCACCGCTGGAGACCGCGCGCCGCGAACTCGCCGAGGAGGCGGGTCTCACGGCGACCGAGTGGCACGTGCTCGTGGACTTCTTCAATTCGCCGGGCGGCTCGACCGAGGCGTTCCGCTGCTACCTCGCGCGTGGTCTTGCCCGGCTCCCGGGAGGGCGCCCGCAGACTGGCGAGGCAGAGGAGGCCGATCTCCCGCAGGCGTGGGTGCCCCTCGACGACGCAGTGGAGGCAGTGCTCGCGGGCCACCTGCACAACCCGACGACCGTCGCCGGGGTCCTCGCCGCCGCCGCAGCCCGGGACCGCGGCTGGCGCACCCTGCGGGCTCCCGACGGGCCGATGTGGGCGCTGTCCAGATCCGACGCGGCGCCTCCGTTCACCGGCTGATGCGGCAGAGTGGGGGTCGCGGCCGAGAGGTCGCTCGGGCGCGGCCGTCGCGTCCGCCAGGGAGTGCACGGAGGCGAGTGCCATGAAGGTCGGCGTACCCACCGAGGTGAAGAACCACGAGTACCGCGTGGCGATCACGCCCGCGGGAGTGTTCGAACTGTGCCGACACGGACACGAGGTCGTCGTTCAGTCCGGGGCGGGTCTCGGCTCGTCGATCTCCGACGAGGAGTTCGTCGCCGCGGGAGCACGCATGCTTCCCACCGCGGACGACGTGTGGGGCTACGCCGACCTCATCCTCAAGGTGAAGGAGCCGATCGCGGAGGAGTACGGGCGCATGCGCCCGGGTCAGATCCTCTTCACCTACCTTCACCTCGCCGCATCGCGCGAGTGCACGGACGCCCTGCTCAACTCGGGGGTGACCGCCATCGCCTACGAGACGGTGGAGCTCGCGGACGGTTCCCTGCCCCTGCTCGCCCCGATGTCCGAGGTCGCCGGCCGCATGGCCCCGCAGGTGGGCGCCTACGCGCTGCAGCGCGCCAATGGCGGCCGAGGCGTGCTCATGGGCGGAGTCTCCGGCGTGTACGCCGCCAAGGTCGTCGTCATCGGGGCAGGCGTCTCAGGGCTCAATGCGGCCGCGATCGCACTGGGCATGCAGGCCGAGGTGCTGCTGCTCGACAAGAACATCGCGCGCCTGCGCCAGGTGGATGCCATCTACCAGGGGCACATGCAGACGGTGGCCTCCAATGCCTATGAGATCGAGAAGGCGGTCCTCGACGCGGATCTCGTCATCGGTGCCGTGCTCGTGCCCGGTGCCAAGGCACCGACCCTGGTGAGCAATGACCTCGTCTCGCGCATGAAGAAGGGCAGCGTGCTCGTCGACATCGCCATCGACCAGGGTGGCTGCTTCGAGGACTCCCGGCCGACCACGCACGCGGATCACACGTACCCGGTCCACGATTCGCTCTTCTACTGCGTGGCCAACATGCCCGGGGCCGTGCCGCACACGTCGACATACGCCCTGACCAACGTCACGCTTCCCTACGCTGTGGAGATCGCCGATCACGGATGGCGGGGTGCGCTGCAGCGCGACGCCGCTCTCAGGCCCGGCCTCAACGTGCACGAGGGTCACGTGACCTATGCCGCCGTAGCCGAGGCCTTCGGCCTGCCGACGGTCGCGGTCGAGGACGTACTCGCCTGAGCGTGACATCGCTCGAGCGCGCGGTCGGGGACTACCTCGACCACCTCGTCGTGGAGCGGGGACTGTCGCGCAACACCGTCGCGGCCTACCGCCGCGACCTCACGCGCTACACCCAGTGGTGCGCATCCCGCGGAATCACCGAGCCCGATCGCGTGACGTCCACGGACTTGGCGGACTTCACCGTGGACCTTGCGCGAGGTGGCGAGGGGCGCACCGGTCTTGGCCCAGGATCGGTCGCCCGTTGCGTGGTGGCCGTGCGGGGATTCCACCGCTTCTGCCTGCTCGAGGGCGTGACTCCGAGCGACCCGGCCCGCGCGTGGCGTCCTCCCCAGACGCCGCGTCGCCTGCCCAAGGCGATTCCCTACGACAGGGTGGTCGCTCTCATCGCCGCCGCCGGGGCGGCCGAACCGCCGCTCGGCGTACGCGATGCGGCACTCCTCGAGATCCTCTACGGGGTCGGGGCGCGCATCTCCGAGGCCTGCGGCCTCGATGTCGACGACATCGACCTCGAGGAGCGTGTCGTGCTCCTGCGGGGCAAGGGGGCCCGCGAGCGGAAGTTGCCCCTCGGCGGTCACGCGGCCGAGGCGGTCTCGGCGTACCTCGTGCGCGGCCGGCCCGCGCTCATGACGCGCTCCACGCCTGCGCTCTTCATCAACTCGCGGGGCTCGCGCCTGAGCCGGCAGAGTGCCTGGGCGGTCATCTCGGCCGCCGCGGAGCGCGCGGGGCTCACGGGAGTCTCGCCGCACACCCTGCGCCACAGCTTCGCGACCCACCTGCTCGAGGGCGGTGCCGATGTCCGAGTGGTCCAGGAGCTGCTCGGGCACGCATCCGTGACGACCACGCAGATCTACACCCGCGTGACGGTCGACACGCTCCGCGAGGTCTACGCCACGAGCCACCCACGCGCCCGCACCCCCTGACCCCGAGGGAGGGGGCCCAGGTGTCGGGTGTCGGGGCCGGCCCCCTCAGGGGCCGGCGTCTGAGAGGATGTCGCGGTCCGGGAGGCTCCCGGAGGGTGCGCAGGGGAGGAGGTGCCATGGCCGACGATCAGGCCCAGGGTGGCATCGGTCCCACCGGCCGGCCCACGCCGGATTTCCCCGTGCCGGCCCCCCTCGAGCGCCACGGGCCCGCTCGGGTGATCGCGATGGTCAACCAGAAGGGCGGGGTGGGCAAGACCACCTCGACGGTGAGCCTCGGTGCCGCTCTGGCGGGGTATGGCCGCCGTGTCCTGCTGGTCGACTTCGACCCGCAGGGCGCGCTGTCAGTAGCCCTGGGAGTGCCCGCCCACGATCTCGATCGCACCGTCTACAACCTGCTCATGGATGAGGGCTGCGCCGCGGACGACGTCATCGTCTCGACCGACGTACCGGGCCTTGACCTCATGCCGAGCAACATCGACCTGTCCGCCGCCGAGGTCGCGCTGGTCAACGAAGTGGCTCGCGAGCAGGCCCTCGCCCGCGGGCTGGCCAGTGTCATCGACCGATATGACTACATCATCATCGACTGCCAGCCGTCGCTCGGCTTGCTCACGATCAATGCCCTGACTGCCGCCAACGGCGTGATCATCCCGCTGGAGTGCGAGTACTTCGCCCTCCGGGGAGTCAAGCTGCTCACCGACACCGTCACGAAGGTCCAGGGCAGGCTCAACCCGCAGCTGGAGCTCACCGGCGTGCTGGCGACGATGTACGACGCGCGCACGCTGCACACGCGCGAGGTGCTGGAGCGCGTGGTCGATGCGTTCGGGGACCAGGTCTTCCACACCGTGATCAGCCGCACCATCAAGTTCCCCGATGCCACGGTCGCCGGCGAGCCGATCACGGTCTTCGCGCCGAGCAGCCCCGGCGCGGAGGCCTACCGACAGCTCGCCCGAGAGCTCATCGCCAAGTGACGCAGACCCCGGTGGCCGACGAGCAGATCGAGCGGCCCGAGCACGAGCAGCACGACCAGGCGGAGGCGGCGCCCGGCACGGCATTCTCGGTCACGGTGGGGTCTTTCGAGGGACCCTTCGACCTCCTCTTGCAGCTCATCTCCAAGCACAAGCTCGAGGTCACCGAACTCGCCCTGCACATCGTCACGGACGAGTTCATCGCCCACCTTCGCGCGCAGGGCCCGGAGTGGGACCTCGACGAGACGACGGAGTTCCTCGTCGTAGCCGCGACGCTCCTGGACCTCAAGGCGGCGCGCCTGCTGCCCAGCGGGGAGGTCGAGGACGAGGAGGACCTGGCCCTCCTCGAGGCCCGCGACCTGCTCTTCGCTCGACTGCTTCAGTACCGCGCGTACAAGGAGGTGTCCGCGCTCTTCGCCGAGCGCATGGCGCGCGCTGGTCGCCAGGTGCCGCGCACGGTCGGCCTCGAGCCCCACTTCGCCGACCTGCTCCCCGAGGTCGTGCTCGGGCTCGGACTCGACGCCTTCGCTGCGCTGGCCGCCAAGGCCCTCACCCCCCGCACCGAGCCCGAGGTGAGCGTCAGCCATCTGCACGTGCCGCTGGTGAGCGTGCGCGAGCAGGCAGCGATCATCGTCGGGCGGCTGCGGCGTCAGCGCACCGCGACGTTCCGTGCGCTGGTCTCCGATGCGGCCACGACGATGGTGGTGATCGGGCGATTCCTCGCGCTTCTCGAGCTCTTCCGCGAGGGTTCGGTGTCCTTCGAGCAGGTGGCGCCCCTCGGCGATCTCACCATTCGCTGGACGGGCAGCGACGACGGCGATGTCGACGTACACGACGAGTACGACGACTACGACGACGAGGCCGTCGTGACGGAAGAAGAACTCACCGAGGACGGGGACGTGTCCGAAGGTGTACGGGTATTCGTGGAGGCAGAGGAGATCGAGCCATGACCGAGGTCACCGCCCGTGAGACGGGCGAGGAGATCGCCGAGGAGCCCGGAGACGAGCTGCCCGCACCCTCCCTGGGCGCCGCGCTCGAGGCCCTGCTCATCGTGGCGGTGGAGCCCCAGTCGACCGTCGAGCTTGCGGAGGCCACGCGTCACCCCGTCGATGACGTGGCAGCCCGGCTCAAGGAACTGTCGCAGGAGTACGCCGCGCAGGGGCGTGGCTTCGCCCTGCGCGAGGTGGCAGGCGGCTGGCGGTTCTACACCAGCGAGAGCTGCTCCGGAATGGTCGAGCGCTGGGTGCTCGATGGCCAGCAGGCGCGCCTGACCCAGGCCGCGCTCGAGACCCTCGCCGTGATTGCCTACCGTCAGCCGGTGTCGCGCGCCCGCATCAGCGCGGTGCGAGGCGTCAACGTCGATGGAGTGCTGCGCACGCTCCAGTCACGGGGACTCATCGAGGAAGCAGGCACCGATCCCTCCAGCCAGGCGATCCTGTTTCGCACGACCCCCTACTTCCTTGAGCGCATGGGCATCGCGTCACTGGATGACTTGCCCGATCTGGCGGAGCATCTCCCCGACCTTGCCGAGCTCGAGGCGGTCATCGATGCCGTCGCTGCGGGTGAGTAGTGGCTGACGAAGGCGTTCGCCTGCAGAAGGTCCTCGCAGCAGCGGGGATCGGGAGTCGTCGCGCCTGCGAGGAGATGATCGCGCAAGGCCGCGTGGAGGTCGATGGGCGAGTCGTGCGCGAGCAGGGCCTGCGCGTGGATCCTCGTCGCGCCGTGGTGCGGGTGGACGGCGAGCGCGTCCCCACCGCACCGGACACGGTCGTGCTCGCCCTGAACAAGCCGCGCGGCGTCGTCACCGCGATGACCGATGACCTCGGGCGCCCCTGCGTGGGTGACTACGTCACCGAGCGCACCGAGCGCCTCTTCCACGTGGGTCGACTCGACTCCGACACCGAGGGTTTGCTGCTCCTCACCAATGACGGGGTCCTCGCCCAGCACCTGGCGCACCCCTCGCACGGAGTGGCCAAGACCTACGTCGCGCTCGTGCCCGGTCCGATTCCCCGCGACGTGGGGCGTCAGCTGCGCGCGGGAATCGAACTCGACGACGGCCCGGCAAAGGTCGACTCCTTCGCCATCCTCGAGGCCACTCCCAACAAGGCGCTCGTCGAGGTCACCCTGCATGAGGGCCGCAACCACATCGTCCGCCGCCTACTCAACGCCGTGGGGCACCCCGTCGAGGAGCTCGTGCGCACGCAGGTGGGACCCATCCGGCTGGGGCAACTGCGCCCCGGCCGCACGCGCGTCGTCACGGGTCCGGAGCTGCACAGACTCTACACCGCCGCGGGCCTGTAAACACTAGGGTGACCTCATGCCGATGAGGGGAATCCGCGGAGCGACGGTGCTCCAAGACGACGACGCCCAGGAGATGGCCGAGGCCGTCACCGAGCTCGTCAGGGAGATGCTCGCGCGCAATGACCTGACCTCCGACGCCCTCGTCAGCATCCTCTTCACGGCAACCCCTGATCTGCAGTGCGCTTTCCCCGCGGCTGCGGCGCGCTCGCTCGGCTTGTCCGACGTCCCGCTCATCTGCGCGCAGGAGCTGGACGTGCGCGGCGCCCTGCCCCGGGTGGTGCGGGTGCTCGCGCATGCCGAGTGCGACCTGCCGCGCTCCGAGGTGCAGCACGTCTACCTGCGCGGAGCCGAGGCCCTCCGCCAGGACCTCGCGACATGACCCCGCCCGTCACGGGCCCGGTGCTCGTTGTCGGGAGTGGGCTGCTCGGCGCGTCCATCGGATTGGCCCTGCGGCGCGCCGGCGTGCACGTGTGGCTCGACGACGTGGACCCCGACGCGATGGCGCAGGCCGTCGGCAGAGGCGCCGGCGAGCCGTGGCGACCTGATGCGGGAGAGCCCCGCCTGGTGGTCGTGGCGGTGCCCCCGGCAGCAGCCGGGCCCGCCATCGCCCGGGCCGGCGCGTTCCCCGATGCGACCGTCACGGACGTGACGTCGGTGAAGGCCGAGCCGCTGGCTGCGGCACGGGCGGCGGGTGCGGACCCGGCACGACTCGTGGGCGGCCATCCCCTGGCGGGCCGAGAGACCTCGGGGGCCGGCGCGGCACGCCAGGACCTCTTCGACGATCGCGTCTGGGTCATCTCGCCCCTGCCGGAGAGCGACCCCGAGCGCGTCGACGCAGTGACGGACCTCGTGGTCACCTGCGGAGCGGTACCCGTGGTGATGGCTCCCGAGGATCACGACCGGGCGGTCGCGCTCACCTCGCATGCGCCGCAGCTGCTCTCGTCGCTGCTCGCCGCCCGTCTGCTCGACGCGGATCCCGAAGCAGTCGCGGTGTCGGGCCAGGGGCTGCGCGACATGACGCGCATCGCGGCATCCGACCCTGCCCTGTGGCAGTCCATCCTCGACGCCAATGCCGAGCCGGTGGCTGACGTGCTCGAGGCATTCGCGCAGGACCTCGACGCCGTGATCGCGCGACTGCGTCGCCACGACGATGTCGCGGACGCGCTGGCCCGTGGTGTCGAGGGCCGCCTGCGCATCCCCGGCAAGCACGGGGCCGCGGCCACGGCCTACGACCTCGTCCCCGTCATCATCCGCGACGAGCCAGGCGAGCTGGGCAGGCTCTTCCTCGCGGCCGGTGAGCTCGGGGTCAATCTCGAAGACGTGCGCATCGACCACGTCCTCGGCAAGCCGTCCGGCCTGGTGGAGCTGTCGGTGCGGCCCGAGTCGACGGTGCGCCTGGTCGAGGGACTGGGCGCGCTCGGATTCGACGTCCGCGCCTAGGGTTGCCCTGTGCCCGGTCCCATCATCGCCATCGACGGTCCCTCGGGGTCGGGCAAGTCGAGCACGTCGCGCGGAGTCGCGCAGCGACTGGGCCTTCGCTACGTCGACACCGGTGCGATGTACCGGGCCATGACGTGGTGGATGCTGACGCACGGCGTCGACGTCGATGATCCTGCCGCCATCGCGGCGCGGTGCGATGAGCCGTTCATCGAGCTGGGCGTGGATCCCGCAGGCCCGAACGTGCGCGTCGACGGGCGTGACGTCTCCGTGGAGATCCGCGAGGCAGGAGTGGCCGATGCCGTGAGTCGGGTGGCGGCCGTGCCGGAGGTGCGCGAGCGGCTGGTGCGCAGTCAGCGCGACATCGTCGACGATGCCCTCGCCTCTGGCTCCGGGGTGGTCATGGAGGGCCGTGACATCGGCACCGTGGTGCTGCCGCAGGCGGATCTCAAGGTCTATCTCACGGCCCATGTCGAGGCACGTGCGGCTCGGCGTGCCCTGGAGGAGTCGCAGAGATCCGGAAGCGGCAGCTTGTCGGCCGCCCAAGAGAACCTCCAGTCCCGTGACGCCCTCGACTCGACCCGTGCGGTGTCCCCTCTCCAGCAGGCCGCGGACGCCGTCGCCATCGACGGCACGCATCTCACCCTCGATGAGGTGATCGATGCGGTGATCCGCGCCCTTCCCGCGGACGTGCAATGAGCGCGAGCGCGACGGCGCGCAATCTCGTCGCGCCGGCACTTCGCTGGGGGTACCGGCTCCGCGTTCACGGTGCCCATCTCTGCCCGAGGCGCGGACCTCTCCTCGTCGTCGCGCCGCACCTGGGATTCCTCGACCCCACGGTGATCGCCACCTGCCTGCCCCGGCCGGTGGAGGTGCTGGTGGACCCGGGAGCGCTCACGACTCTCGGCGCGCGCATCCCAGGCCGCATCGTGCTGGACTCATCGGATCCGGGAGAGGCGTTGCGGGACGCGCGCGGCCGACTCAGTGACGGCGCGGCCGTGGGCGCCTGGTCGGGAGGGGGGCTCGAGCGCGCGGCCGGCTACCTGGCGCTGCGCTCGTCCGCGCCCGTGCTGCCCGTCGCGGTCCTCGGTGCCTCCGGGCGACACGCGGGCGATCCGCCATCGTGGCGGGCCGCGATCGACGTCGTCGTGGGGGAGTCCTTCACGCTCGAGGGACTGACCTCCTCAGTCCCTGCGGATCCGTTCGCGCGGTCTGCCGTCCTGGGGGCTGCCGAGCTCATCCGCCAGCGGATCGCCGATCACCTCGCTGCCGCGCGCGTGCGCACAGGACGCCTCGACGGGGTCGCCCTCGATCCCCGCGGGGTCGCCCCGGACAATGGTGCGTTGTGACCCCAGACGGCGAGTTTCCTGACAGCGACCTCGACGTCGAGGGCGAGGACGCGCCATGGGTCGACGACCGGTTCGCGGTGCTCCGCGGCC
>JAPOKX010000259.1 GCA_029977425.1 Actinomycetota bacterium | reverse complement strand
GCACGCGGATGTCGCACCCGTTCGGCCCGGGCGCGCGCGACGAAGCCTTCAAGGTGGCGTCCGAGGAAAATAAAGATAAAAAGTTTGGCTGGGAAAACGCCGTCGTCCTCGCCGCGACGGTCAAGATCGACCGCGCCGCCGCGGACGCGTGGCTCCCAAAGCCCGCGCTGAACATATCCGACGTGGACGAGGCCATCCTCTTCGTCGCCTGGTACCGCGACTCCTTCTGCTGCGGTGCGTACCACGAGGCGGCGCTGCTGCTCAAGGTGACGGTGGACGGCCGCCGAGCGCTGCACTGCCCGTGGATGCTCGTGGACAAGGACCGATCCATGATCGCGGGGCGCGAGGTCCTGGGCTTCCCCAAAAAACTCGCGTCCAACATCTCCCTCGTCGTCGACGGCGAGGAGGTCTCCTCGAACGAACGCCTCGCGAAGCTCGACCCCGCGGAGCTCCGAGCGGTGTTCCCCCCGGGGGCGTCGATCGAGGCGAGCGTCACGCGCGAGGGCGTCGAGCTGCTCCGCCTGAC
>JAPOKX010000258.1 GCA_029977425.1 Actinomycetota bacterium | reverse complement strand
CTCCGCCGTTCCCTCCTGCGCGCGCGGCGCCCACAAGCCCGGCCTGTCCTGGATGATCTCGCCGAGCATCGCGCTACCCGCAGCAACGACGATGGGCGCGACGAACGCCTCCACCGCGCCTCCGCCGTCCGAGGCGTCCACGTCGACGTAGTGCGGTACGCCGCCGTTGAGCTGCGGCGCGGCGCGGCGCGTCTCGCCGAGCAGCGCCGTGTAGCCGGGCGCCTCCTCCTCCTTGGCCATGAGCGCGGCGCCGAGGGCGCGGGCGTCGGCCTGCGCCTCGGCCGCCACCTCGGCCTTGCGCCGCTCCTGCTGCTGCGCCTTGGCGAGCGCCTCCGCCTCGATGCGCGCCTTGGCCTCGCGGACCAGATCGTTGACGGTTCTCCTCATGGCGGCGACGGTAGTCCGCGAGGGCAAGCGCACGAGGTGCGAGGCAGGGGTCGCAACCCCCAGACTCTTCTCATGGCTCCCCCCGCCGGACTCTCGATCGATGGCGCTCGCGCACTGGTTGTCGGAGCCACGGGCGGTCTT
>JAPOKX010000257.1 GCA_029977425.1 Actinomycetota bacterium | reverse complement strand
TGGCGTTCTCGGAGACCGCGGAGATGCTGTGCCTGCTCACCGCCGGCGGCGTCCGGGTCGCGCAACTCGCGCAGGTGGGCCGCGAGCGTCTGCAGGCGGCCTCGGTACCGAAGCGGTCGGCGACCTTCGTCGCCGCCGTCGCGACGCCGGCGCCGGCGCCGGCGCCCTCGGCGCTGTCGCTTGGCAGGATCGGGAGCGTCGCCGACGGCGCGCTCGTCGCCGCCGTCGGCGTGCACGCCATGATCAAGCGGCTCGTCGGCAAGAACAATATCGTGCCTCTCGGTGTCCCGGCGCTCGGAAACGTCGCCGCGGTGCCGGCTTTAGATGACGCCGCGCAGTTTGCCGACGTCGTCAGCCGCGTGCGCGCGCGCGCCGCGCTCCTCGCCTTCTCCGCCGACACGTAAAGCGCACACGTGGCCGACGCCTGCGACTCCCTGACCGTCCCGACGCTTCCCCGCTCCCTCCCGCGCCCCAAACCCGCAGGGCGCCGCCGCGGCCGGTACGTTTTCGTCCAAGGGAATCATCGCC
>JAPOKX010000256.1 GCA_029977425.1 Actinomycetota bacterium | reverse complement strand
AGCCGAATGAAAGAGCGATGAAGGTGTGAGGTCCCGTCAAAAAATTTCGTTGCGCTGAAGCAATTCGCTGCAACGAGAGAGTTTTCACGAACTCTTTTGTTGCCGGTGTGCGCATTGTGGAGCGACAACCGGATCTGAGATCCTGGAAAGTCATTGATAGAGAGATCTAGAAGTGCACTCTTAAGAACCCTTTTGTGTCAGCGAAAGGAGGCCTCAACTGTTTCCAGTTTTTACTGAGTAATGGGTGAAGCAAATCATTTTGAGGATGTGAAAACGTCTAAGAGGAAATGATCTACAACGGAGAGTTTGATCCTGGCTCAGGATGAACGCTGGCGGCGTGCTTAACACATGCAAGTCGAACGAACCTTCGGGTTAGTGGCGGACGGGTGAGTAACGCGTGAGAATCTGCCCTCAGGAGGGGGATAACGGCTGGAAACGGCCGCTAATACCCCATATGCCGCGAGGTGAAATGAATTTCGCCTGAGGATGAGCTCGCGTCTGATTAGCTAGTTGGTGAGGTAAGAGCTC
>JAPOKX010000255.1 GCA_029977425.1 Actinomycetota bacterium | reverse complement strand
ACCTCGGGGACACCCGTCATTCCCACAACGGTCACGCCCGCGAGTGCGGCGAGTCGAATTTCCGCCCGCGTTTCGAAACGCGGGCCCTCGTACGCGCCGTATACCCCGTGATCGATGACGTCGACGCCGAGATTGTCGGCCGCCTGCTTCCACGCCGCGCGCAGCCGCGGGTGGTACGGCTCCCCCACATCCACATGGACGACGCCTTCCGGGGTAGAGCCGTCGAAGAACGTCACGGGTCGCGCCTTGGTGAAGTCGATGAAGTCATCGACGATGACGAGATCGCCGGAGTCCGTTCCCACGCCACCCACCACGTTGATGGCCAGAATCTCCGAGACACCGAGGTCGACCATCGCCTGGATGTTCGCCCGGTAGTTCACCATGTGCGGAGGCACCGAATGGTCGTATCCGTGCCGCGAGATGAACACCGTGCGCCTGTCATGCACGGTGCCGATCCGCGCTCGAGTGGGTCCGAAGGCCGTGTCCACGGTGACGTCCTCGGGATCACGAAGATCATCGAGTGCGTAGA
>JAPOKX010000254.1 GCA_029977425.1 Actinomycetota bacterium | reverse complement strand
GGCGGAGGCGGACGAAACCTCGGACAAGGCGACATTTTTCACGGCTGAATCGGGGGATTCGACATCGGAGGAGGATAAATCGACATCGTCGTCGTCGGAGGAGAATAAGGAGGATAAGGAGGACAGGTCGACGTACGACGAAGCCGTGGACGAGAAGACCCGGCGCGCGTTGCTTCGTGCGGCGCAGCTCCGCGCCACGCAGAGGGGCGACGAGGTTCGGACGAGCTCGTCGTGCTACTCGGGCGACGAGGACTTCGGGGACGAAAAGTCGGCACCCGGGGACGAAAAGTAGGCACCCGGGGACGAAGTCGACGTTCGCCAGGTGCCCGAACCCGGGGTGCGGCGTCGCCATAGAGAAGGTCCCGCCGACACGAAACCCCGACGGCGACCTCGAGCTCGTCGCCGAGCGGATACCCGGCACCGCGCGTTGGATGTCCCGGGAGGCTCTGGAGCACAGGGCCGCCAAGCTGTTCCGATGCGGGGCGTGTCGGACAGACTTTTGCGGTGACTGCGATCAAATGCCGTACCACG
>JAPOKX010000253.1 GCA_029977425.1 Actinomycetota bacterium | reverse complement strand
CAGCTCTCGGCAGTATCTCGGCAGTATCTCGGCGTCTGATCTCGGCGTCTGATCTCGGCGGTATCTCGGCAGGCTGATCTCCGCGTTTGAGCATGAGCAGCGTCTGAAGGCGATGCGCCGCGTCGTGGAGATGGTGAGGGAGGAGGCGAGAGCGGAGGCAGGCCCCTTAGCGGAGGGGGCTATGCCGGCACAGGAGGCGAGGGCGGTGGCGGAGCACCATGGCGCGGGCGGCGGGGGCGGTGGTGGGAGGAAGAAGAAGAAGAAGGCCGGGGACGCAGGCGAGGACGGGGACGAGGGCGACGAGGGCGACGACTCGGAATCCGACGACGACGCCGTCGCCGAGCGGCGCAAGAAAAAGGCTGAGCGCGCCGGGCTCGAGGGCTTCGACGCCGAGGACGACGAGGCGGACAGCGACGCGGAGGATGTGGACCTCGGCGACTTCGAGGACGACGACGACAGCGACGACGAGTCTCCTGGCGGGAAGACCAAGGGCTCGGGACTGACGGCGAGCGGCATCGACCCCAAGACGGCGG
>JAPOKX010000252.1 GCA_029977425.1 Actinomycetota bacterium | reverse complement strand
CTGGTCGAGACGTCGGGTGCCGCGGGCCAGTGGGGGCTGGCCTTCGACGGCATCGACGCGCGCGGCGCGCGCCGCCCGGCCGAGGCGCCGCGCACTCCGGGGGTCCTGAGCACGGACGACGCTTTTTGGGCGCCGCTCATCGCGCGCATCACACCCATTGGCGAGGGCGACCTCAAGCTCACCGACGTCACGCAGCGCGTGCACGACGCCGCGCTGCGCGAGGGCACACCCGTCGCTGGCGTCGTGCTCAACCTCGTCGTGACCATCGACACCGACTCGCTGCTCATCGAACTGCTCAAGCAGCAGGCGCGGAGCGAGCGGAGCAGCGCGGAGGACCGGAATGAGCTGACGGTGGTGTGCCTGCGGGAGCCAGCGCGCAAGCGCAAGGGTGAAGACGACGTCGTGGCACCGGCGCGGTACCTCTGCTGCGACACCGATTGTCTCCGCCGAGGGGTTCTCGCGTACCTCGGCACGGAGACGGCGGAGGACGAGGCGGGCGCGGTCGCGCTGTTCGTGGCCGCCTGCATCGTGTGC
>JAPOKX010000251.1 GCA_029977425.1 Actinomycetota bacterium | reverse complement strand
GCCCCTCGCGGTTCAGGGTCTGGCTCAACTGGTCGCGAATTTGGTCAATGAGCTGCTTGCGGTTGCCGCTCGCCGATCTTCGCGCGGCCTCGAGCCGCCTCGCGCGCATGGGGTAGAGCGCCTTCAGACCCAAGTCTTCGAACTCCATGCGCACTTCATTCATGCCCAGACGCATGGCGATGGGGGCGTAAATATCCAGCGTCTCACTGGCGATGCGTTTGATTTTCTCTCGGTTCAGTACGCCCAGCGTGCGCATGTTGTGCAGGCGATCCGCCAGCTTGACGAGGATGACGCGAATATCTTTCGCCATCGCCAAGGTCATTTTCTGGAAGTTCTCGGCTTGCCGGAGCTCAACCGAGTCAAACTCCACGTGGGTCAGCTTGCTGACACCATCGACCAGCTCCGCAACCTCTTCGCCGAACTGGGCACCAATGTCTTCCTTGTTGACGCCCGTATCCTCGATCACATCGTGCAGCAGCGCGGCCATCAGGCTCTGCGCGTCCATTCGCATGCGGGCGAGAATGCTGGCTACCGCCAGAG
>JAPOKX010000250.1 GCA_029977425.1 Actinomycetota bacterium | reverse complement strand
CGTAGGTCACTCCGAGAGAAGAACTCTCTACAATGAAACAGATGAAGAGGTTGCCAAGAAGACGAAGGCCGCCCTCGATGCAGGCCTCACTGTCATTTTGTGCATCGGCGAGACACTTGCAGAGCGAGAGGCGCACCAAACAGATGAAGTAAATGCCAGACAGCTCTTTGCAGTAAACCAGCTGGTGCGATAATGGAACAACATCGTCATCGCCTACGAGCCCGTCTGGGCCATCGGCACCGGCGTCACCGCCAGCCCCGAGCAGGCGCAGGAGACCCACGCGGCGATCCGCGGGTGGATCTCTGACCACGTGTCGCCCGCGGCCGCCGCCGGCATGCGCATCCAGTACGGCGGCTCGGCCAACGCGAAGAACGCCCCGGAGCTCTCGGCATGCCCCGACATCGACGGCTTCCTCGTCGGCGGCGCGTCGCTGGACGCCTCCAAGTTCATCGAGATCTGCAACTCCTCCGTCGTGCACTACAAAGCCGTGGGGAGGCTCTGACGACGACGGTTTAGGGGCAGCGAGTGGCGCGGAAGGAAGCGT
>JAPOKX010000024.1 GCA_029977425.1 Actinomycetota bacterium | reverse complement strand
GCGCCTTGATGAGCGCGGCGAGCACCGCGCCCTGCTCGTAGTTGAGCTCGGATACGGGCACGCCGAAGTAGGCGAGCGACGCAGACTGGACGCCGTAGGCACCGCGGCCGAAGTAGATCGTGTTGAGGTAGTCGCCGAGGATCTGGTCCTTGCCCACGGTCGCCTCGAGCTTGACGCTGAGGATCAGCTCGCGCGCCTTGCGGACGAAGGAGCGCTCGGAGGTGAGGTAGGCGTTCTTGGCGTACTGCTGCGTGATCGTCGAGCCGCCCTGCAGCGATCCGCCGGTGACGTTGTTGTAGACCGCGCGGCCGATGCCGACGGGCGAGAAGCCACCGTGGTTGTAGAACTCGCGGTCCTCGGCGGCAAGCACCGCGCGCTGCACGTCTAGGGGTACATCGGCGAGCGCAACGCTGCGACGGGTCGAATCACCGAGTCGGCCGATCTCCGTCGTGCCGTCGGAGTAATAGACGACCGTTGCCTCCGTGCGCGCGACCTCATTGGGGTCGGGGACAGGCGTGAGGAAGACCGCGGCAGCAAAGGCCCCGAGCCCGAGCAGGCCGATGACGAGCAGGGTGAGGAAGGTGCCCCGGATCCAGCGGCGCTTGCGACGCGGCTCCTCGGGCTGCGCGCCTGACCGCGCACCACCCTTGGCGTGCCGGCTGCCTGCCACGGTGCTCCTCCTCGCTCGGCCCCCGCGATCGAGGGCCTCCCATGATCACGTGCCTCAGAGGCCTCAGGGGTCACGGCACGCCGCGATAGGACGTGGGAATCCCCTGGGCAGTTCCGGCGATAGCGTCGCCGGCTGGAGGTGCACGTGAACAAGGCACAGACAGGTCAGCCCGAGGCGGGCACGCAGGCGCGGCCGTGGCTCGCCCTGGTCGCGCTGCTGCTCGGCGTCTCCCTCATCGTGCTCGAGGGCAGCATCGTCAACGTCCTCATCCCCACGATCGTGCAGGACCTCGGGATCGACCGGACCTCCGTGCTGTGGGTGACCTCGATCTACTCGCTCGTCTTCGCCGCGCTGCTCATCACCTTCGGCGTGCTGGCTGATCGCATCGGCCGCAAGCGGATGTTCATGATCGGCACAGCGGTCTTCATCGCCTTCAACCTGCTCGCAGGTGCATCGCAGAGCGGCGACATGCTCATCCTCGCGCGCGCGGGCGAGGCCGTCGGCGGCGCCATGATGCTGCCCACGTCGATGGCGATCATCAACGTCAACTTCCGCGGGCCGATGCGCGCGGCGGCCTTCGGCCTGTGGGGCGCGGTCTTCGGCGGCATGGCCGCCTTCGGACCGCTGCTGGGCGGCTGGCTCGCCGATGTCGCCTCCTGGAGATGGGCCTTCTACATCAACGTCCCGCTGGGCCTCATCAGCCTCGTCATGGTGTGGTTCGTCATCGTCGAGTCCAAGGGCGAGGACAGGAAGCGCCTCGACATCGGCGGCGTTTTCCTGTCGTCCATCGGCCTGGGCCTGGTCGTCTTCGCCCTCATCGAGGGCCAGGCACTCGGCTGGTGGACGCTCATCACCACGTGGGATCTCGGCCCCCTCTCGCTGTCACCCGGTGACCTCTCGCCCGTGCCCATGGCCCTCGGCATCGGCCTCGCGTTGCTCGCCGTCTTCGTCCTCTCGCAGTCGCGTCGCGCCAAAGCGGGTAAGAGCGTGCTCATGGACCTCTCGCTCTTCCGCATCCGCCGCTACGGCTACGGCAACGTCGTGGCGACGCTCGTCTCACTCGGCGAGTTCGGCGTGCTCTTCGCCTTGCCCCTCTGGCTGCAGTCCGTGCAGTCCTTCAGCGCACTGCAGACCGGCGCCCTGCTCGCCATCCTCGGCATCGGTGCGGTGCTGGCGGGTGGCGCGGCGCGACATGTCTCGGCGGCACTCGGATCGACGCGCGTCGTACGCCTCGGCATGGTCCTCGAGATCCTGGGCATCGTCGGCGTGATCCTCACGATCAGCGTGGACCGGTCGGCCTGGTGGATGGCGATCCCGCTCTTCGTCTACGGCGTCGGACTCGGCTTCGACAGCGCCCAGCTGACCAACGTGATCCTCACCGACGTACCGCCGCAGCGCTCGGGTGGCGCGTCATCCGTGACATCGACGCTGCGCCAGGTGGGCTCCACGCTCGGCTCCGCGATGCTCGGCACCGTCCTCTTCGTGTCGCTCGGGCTCGCCCTCACGAACGATCTTGCGGTGAACCAGCCACAGTTGTCGGAGGAGCAGCGCACGCAGATCGTCGACGAAGTCGTCGACACCTCGGGTGAGGCGATCATCCCGCTCGAGCAGCAGCCGGGCATGGCCGATGTGGCAGCCGAGGCGAAGCAGTCCTACACGCGCGCGGTGCAGATCATGGCCGGGGTGGCGGGCGGCGCGATGGTGATCGCGCTCATTGCCTCGTTCGGCCTTCCGGCCGATCGGCGGCGCGAGGAGGACGAGGAGGACGACAAGGTCACTGCCTCGGCCTAGTCAAGGAGGTCAGTCGAGGAGGTCGCGCGGCTTCGGCGGCGCCTTGCGCGGCTTACCGTCGCCGAGCATGTAGCTCGTCACCAGGTGATTCCAGTGGCATGACGGGCACACCTCGACGACGTACACGCGGAATTCGCCGTACTCGTAGGCCATGCTCGGCAGGCGTGCGGGATCGATGGCGGAGCCGGCGATGTGGCCGAGCTGCTCGCCGTAGACGTAGGTGACGTGGGCGAGGGTCTCTCGGCCATCGGTCACGCGGCAGACCGGGCAGGGCTCCTCGGTGGGCGTGCCGTGGAAACGGGCCGCACGCAGCAGGTAGGGATCGGCGTCGCAGATGTCGAATCCATTGAAGGCCTGCCCGCCGTAGAGGCCGCGGAGCACCGAGCGCCGCTGGAGCGCGTAGCTCACCACGCGCCGGGGAGCAGCCGGGTCGGCGACGTCCTCGGGAGCGGCACGCTCGGGCTTGGGCTTGCCGCGCTCGCCGAGCACGCGCGCACCACGCGCCTGCGTCGATCGGGGTCCGGCCATGTCTGAACCCTAAGTGAGAGTCGCGAGTGATGCGCGGGATGAGTGTGGACAAGGCGATGGTGGTGGCCCGCCCCAGCGAACCACCACCATCGCGTCAGTCAGAGCGCGCATCAGTCAGAGGGCTAGGCCCCCGCGGTTACCTGCTTCTTGCCGGCCAGGCTCAGCAGTGCCACGCCGACCAGGATGAAGAGGATGCCCAGGCCCACCACCAGGAGCGACACCCCGAAGGCCACGACCGAGGTGAAGAGCGAGGCGCGCAGGAAGGAGCCGTTCATCGCCACGGCGCGCAGCGGGTCCTCGCGATCGAGCTGGGCGTAGGTCAGGCCACCCGTTGCCTCGAGCGCGTGATCGGCGATGATCTGCGCCTCGCAGTAGGCGGGGAGCGGGCCAGCAACCTCGCGGCCGGCCAGGCAGGCGTCGTCCGACACCACGATGTTCTCGGCGGCGAGCGTCGAACTCACCATCCCGTACGTCGTGGCACCCATGACGATCATGAGTACGCCGACGACCATCAGAATGATGCTGATGACGCGAGCGGCGCCGTGGGAGCCAGCTTGCGCGGCCATGTGTCCTCCAGGGGCTTCCTAGCGGGTGCCCGTCACCCGACGGAAGTCATGCTGTCCGGATATTCGGACAGCCAACACAGGCCATGGACCCGGATCGGCGGGCCTAAAGGCCCGCGTGGAGGCGGACTGCTCAGGAAATCGCAGGCGACGGGCTCGTGCCCCCCGGCTTCCAGGAGAAGGAGTGACCCCAGCACGAAGGCATGTACGCGCTCTGAGAGTTGAGCTGAATGTAGTAGCACACGGCGACCGAGGACTGCGGCGTCAGCGAGAGCGTCACATACGATTTAGCGTCGTACCCGATGCGAACGCCATTGCAGTCGATATCTCGGGCACTCACCTTGAGAGCACTGGGAGAGAAGACATCGAATGAGTTTGGCATGGGACACGCTAGCCAACTCCTTGCGCTTGAACTGAAGTACCGGAACTCCACCGAGGCGGCCTTGTCCCCGGTCGCGGTCACGTAGAAGCCAAATGAGTCGGTCACGATCTGCGAGACGGGCCACGTGAGGTTGTAGCCGCGCGGGCTGGCGTCTTCGGGATTGACGTTGATGCTGAAGTCAGGCAGCACCTTGGGCAACGACCCCCTCGGGAGGCGGGCGGTGAAGACGAGCTCTCCCCTGCCGTTGATCCGCGGATCCGACACGCGTGCGTCGGCGAACGACATCACGTCCCCACCGGGCGCCTGCCATGTGATGAGACTCTGCGCGCCGACGTCGGCTCGATGCCCGAGGCGCGTCCACACCTTGGTCAGCCGGCGGGGACTGAAGGAGCCCATCTGGTCCTTCCGGCCGTTCGCCTCACCCATCCACCGGACCTGCGTGGCCTGGGGGGCGCGCACGACATAGCGGTGCTCACTCAACTTCTTGGCGTACGCAGTACCGCCATCGACGCGCAGGAACGCGCGTGTCGGCAGTTCGGACGCCGACGCCGAGACATCTCGCGTCGGCGCATGCGCCTGGCTGACGGAAGGCACCACCAGGCCGCTCATCAGCACGACGGCGGACAGAACGAACAGGGGAGCCGTTCGTGATGCGCGCATGGCTACCTCCAGGACTCTCACAGGACGCTAGTCCTCACAGCACCGGGATGGGGACCCACCCGATCAAGAACCGTGCTAGCACGGGCAAGGTCCGGCAACCTACTCAATGAAGGGGCAGTGGCGACAGCCGTTCTCGCAACAGAAGCCGCGGCGCGCGTGCGTCTGCGCCGTCATCACGAAGTAGCCCGTCACTGGATCGGCGTACCCCTGCTCTCCCGCATCCATCGCGGCCTCGTGCGCGGCGAGGATCTGCTCGTACGCCGGGTGCGACTGCGGCAGCCGCGACGGATGCGGCTGCCGCAGCGGGCGGTCTGCGAGCGGGGTGGACACCCGATGACTGTAGGTCGGGTCGCCGGGCACGGCGACTCTGGGAGACTGTGACCCACACCTTCTGAGGGAGTCACCATGACGTTTGCCCCGCTCGTCGAGATGAACGACGGCCGCTCCATCCCCGTCATCGGCTTCGGCGTCTGGCAGGTGCCCGATGACGTGGTGGTCGACGCGACCCTCAAGGCCCTCGAGGTGGGCTACCGCCACATCGACACGGCGTACCTCTACCTCAACGAGCGTGGCGTCGGCGAGGCCCTGAGGCGCAGCGGACTCGACCGCGACGACATCTTCGTCACCACCAAGGTGTGGAACACCGACCACGGCTACGACGAGACGCTGCGCGCCTTCGACAAGAGCACGGGCCTCCTCGGCATCGACGAGGTGGACCTCTACCTCATCCATTGGCCCACGCCCGCGCGCGACATCTACCTCGACTCGTGGCGCGCGCTCATCCGCCTGCGCGAAGAGGGCCGCGCCCGCTCGATCGGCGTTTCCAACTTCCACGAGGCCCACCTGCGCAAGATCATCGACGAGACCGGCGTGATCCCCGCCATCAACCAGATCGAGCTCCACCCGTGGCTGCCCCAGGCGCACATGCGCGACATCGATGCGCGCCTGGGCATCAAGACCGAGGCGTGGAGCCCCCTGGGCTCGGGTCGCCTCATCGACGACCCCGTCATCGGTGAGGTGGCTGCCAAGCATGGCAAGTCGCCCGCCCAGGTGATGGTGCGCTGGAGCATCCAGCTGGGCAACATCGTGCTGCCGAAGTCCGTGACGCCCGAGCGCATCGAGCAGAACATCGACGTCTTCGACTTCGTGCTCGACGATGCCGACATGGCGGCGATCGCCACGCTCGAGTCGGGTCGGCGCACCGGTCCCAACCCCGACGAGTTCAACGAGGCGTAGCCCACTACGGATAGCCTCGGCCTGTGGCGGCCCTGGGCAATCTGCGCGCCGTCCTCGTCGTCGGCGACTTCCGGCGACTCTTCGGCGTTCGGCTTGCGGGGCAGTTCGGCGACGGACTGCTGCAGGCAGCCCTGGCCACCTTCGTGCTCTTCTCGCCGGAGCGCCAGCCCACCGCGGCGTCGGTCGCGGGTGCCTTCGCCGTGCTCTTCCTGCCCTATTCGCTCGTCGGGCCCTTCGCCGGGGTCTTCCTCGACGAGTGGAGACGGCGCCAGGTGCTCGTCTACGCGAACCTGCTGCGCGGCGCGCTTGTCATCACCGTGGCCGCACTCGTGTGGATGCGCCACGACGGGCTCGACCTCGCGGTCAGCGTGCTGCTCGTGCTCGGCGTCGCGCGCTTCGTGCTCGCCGGCGTCGCGGCTTCGCTGCCGCACGTGGTCGACGGGCCGCTTCTCGTCACCGCCAACGCGCTCACGCCCACGGCCGGCACTATCGCCGCCGCCATCGGCGGCCTCGTCGGCGTAGGTGTCCGCGCCGTGGCCGGGGGTGGCGATACCGGCAGCGTCGTCGTGCTTGCCTGCGCCATCGCGTCGTACGTCATCGCCTCCGTCATCGCGGCCACGCTGCCCAAGGATCGCCTCGGGCCCGACGAGGACACCGTGCGCAACTCGCTGCTCGGCGTGCTCCAGGGATTGGGAGACGGATTCCGTCAGCTCGTCGACCATCCGGTCGCGGGTCGCGCGGTGGTCGTCGTCATCGTGCAGCGCATCGCCTTCGGCGCGCTCACCGTGCTCGGGCTCCTGCTCATCCGCAACACCTTCAACTCATCGGCCGACCCCGACGCTGCGCTCGGGCAGTTCGCACTCGTTACGGGCGCGGCTGCGCTCGGCGCCCTGCTCGGCGCGATCCTCACCCCCGGCCGCGTACGCCGGATGGGCTACGTGCCGTGGACGGTGATCGCGGTCGCACAGGCCGCGCCGCTGGTGGCGATCGGCGTACTCGCCGGCATGTATCTCCCCGCGCTGTGGCCGCTCCTCGGAGCAGCGCTCTCGCTCGGGTTCGCCAACCAGGCGGCGAAGGTCGCCAGCGACACGCTCATCCAGCGGGAGATCGACGACGACTACCTCGGGCGCGTCTTCTCGCTCTTCGACGTCGCCGTCAATGTGGCACTGGTCGCGGGCATCGTGGCTGTGGCCTTCACCAGTCCCGAGTCGGGCATCGCGCCCCTCGCCGTGGTCATCGTCGCAGTCATCATCGCCGTGAATGCCGCGTGGTACCACGGGATCGGCGCCAAAGCGCGCGAGAGGCGGCGGGCCGACGGCTAGGCTGCGCCCGTGACTGAGACCCCGGCAACGTCCACGCCCGCACAGCCCAAGCCCGCACAGCGCCGCATCGGAGCGCGCTCCATCGCGGCGGTGCTTGCGCTCATCCTCGGCCTGGGCCTGCTCCCGCTGGGCACGGTGACCTACTGGGGCCACCGCACGGTCACCGACACCGAGCGCTACCTCGAGACGATGCAGCCCCTCGCCTACGACGAGGACGTGCAGGATTCCCTCTCGGTCTTCATCACGGACAAGATCGAGGAGCAGATCGACCCCGAGGCGCTGGTCAACCAGCTCTTCGCCGGGCTCATCGAGGAGTACCCCTCACTGAAGGCGCTCGTCCCGATCATCTCCGGCGCGGTCGATTCGCTCATCGCGCAGGTGGTCGACCGGCTCGTGCGTTCCGATCAGTTCAAGCAACTCTGGGATCTCGCCAACACGGCGGCGCAGAAGAGCCTCATGGCCATCCTCGAGGGCCGCGACGACGGACCGGTGTCACTGCAGGGCGATGAGGTGGTGCTCGACATCGGCGTCCTCATCGACCAGGTGAAGCAGGGGCTCGTCGACCAGGGCTTCTCCGCAGCGGCCAACATCAACGTCCCGCAGGCCGATCGCCAGATCGTCCTGCTCGAGGCTCCGCAGCTGGCGCAGATCCGCACGATCTACTCCTTCACCTCGCCCGTGGCCGCCGGACTCGTCTACATCGCGGTCCTGCTGCTCATCCTCGCGGTCGTGCTCGCCCGGCGCCGCCCGCGGATGACCGCCTGGGCGGGTGGAGGAGCTGCCGTGGGTGGCGGCCTCCTCGTCGTGGGTCTCGGCATCGGGGAGTCGCTCTTCATCAACACGCTCGAGGGCACGCCGTTCGAGAAGGCCTCGCAGACCTTCTACGACCAACTGCTGAAGTTCCTCTACAACGGCTCCTACTCCCTCATCGTGCTCGGCATCATCGTCATGGCGGTCGGCCTCTACCTCTGCGGCGCGCGCTGGGCCGTCGAGCTGCGCGCCACCGTCAACAACCTGGCCAGCGACATCGCCGGCAACATCCCGGCGGGCCCGATCACGTCGTCGGGCGCCTGGGTTGCCAAGAACGCGCGGTGGCTGCGCGTGGCCGTGGCGGTGCTCTTCACGATCATCGTCGTCATCGGCAACGACCTCTCGGTCGCGCGCACCATCTGGGCCGCGCTCATCGCGCTGCTCCTGCTCGGCATCATCCAGGTGTGGGCCGCGGCAGGCCGGCGTGCGCCCGCGGAGCAGGTCACGGCCTAGCCCGATCCTTGCTCCGCTTTTTGCCAGTTATCGGGACTTTCGCGTGCACGGAAGTCCTGATAACTGGCAAAAAGTGGCGTCGTAAGGCGGCTCCGCACTCAGGGTTGGCGGGCCTCCCACCAGTCGCGGAGCTCGCGCTCGGCTTCCTCCTCGCCGAGCGGCCCGCGATCGAGGCGGAGCTCGAGCAGGTAGTCGTAGGCCGCTCCCACCTCTCGACCGGGCGGGATACCGAGGATCTCCATGATCTTGTTGCCGTCGAGATCGGGTCGGATCGCGGCGAGCTCCTCCTGCTCGGCGAGGATCGCGATGCGCTGCTCGAGACCGTCGTACGCCGCCTGGAGCGCCGCTGCGCGCTTGCGATTACGCGTCGTCGAGTCGGCACGTGTCAGCTTGTGCAGCCGGACGAGCTGATCACCGGCATCGCGCACGTAGCGGCGTACAGCTGAGTCGGTCCACTCACCCGTGCCGTAGCCGTGGAAGCGCAGGTGCAGCTCGGTGAGCTTGGACACCTCGTCGATGACGTCGTTGGGATAGCGCAGCGCGGTGAGGCGCTTGCGCACCATGCGCGCACCCACTACCTCGTGGTGATGGAAGGACACCCCGCCGTCGCTCTCGAAGCGGCGCGTCTTCGGCTTGCCGATGTCGTGGAGGAGCGCCGCGAGCCGCAGCACGATGTCGGGCTCGGACGTCGGCTCATGCGAGGTCTCCAGGTCGATCGCCTGCTCCATCACGATGAGCGAATGCTCGTAGACGTCCTTGTGACGGTGATGCTCGTCGATCTCGAGCTGCAGTCCAGGGAGTTCGGGCAAGACGTACGCCGCCAAGCCGGTCTCGACGAGCACCGCGAGGCCCAGGCGCGGCCGCGCACCGAGCAGCAACTTGGTGAGCTCGTCGCGAATGCGCTCCGCTGACACGATCTCCAGCCGGGCGGCCATGTCACGCATGGCGGCCATGACCTCCGGGGCGATCGCGAAGCCGAGCTGCGAGACGAAGCGCGCCGCGCGCATCATGCGCAGCGGGTCGTCGCCGAAGGACTCCTGCGGCGCGATGGGGGTGCGGAGCACGCCTTCGGTGAGGTCGCGCATGCCGTCGTGCAGGTCGACGAACTCCAGGCTGGGCAAGCGCACGGCCATGGCATTGACGGTGAAGTCGCGGCGCGCGAGGTCTCCGGCGAGCGTGTCGCCGAAGGTCACCTCCGGCTTGCGCGAGTCGGCGTCGTAGGACTCCGATCGGTACGTCGTGATCTCCAGGTGGAGGTCGCCCTTGCGAGCGCCCACGGTGCCGAAGCGCATCCCGACGTCCCACACGTGGTCCGCCCACCCGCGCACGAGCTCCTCGATGCGCTCAGGCCGCGCATCGGTGGTCAGATCGAGGTCATGGGCGACCCCCGCACGGCCCAGCATGATGTCGCGGACGGGCCCGCCCACGAGGGCGAGCTCATGCCCCGCCTCGGCGAATCGCGCCGTGAGAGGGGACAGGGCGTCGGCGATGACCAGGAGGGTCGCGGCGGGAGAGGGGGCGGGCGAGGTGGCTGCCCCCGAGAGACCCGACCCGGGAGCGTCCGCCATGGGGGGAGCCTAGGCCGCTCCCGCCCGGTCACTCGGTCATGCCACCCCTGTCGCGCCCCCCATGGCAGTGGCACCGGACGCGGTTATCCTCAGGCCATGGCTGATTCCGGAGCGTCGCAGGGCTCCGGGAACCGGCGGGGCCCGGGCAAGCCCACGCCAGCACGGCGCGCATCGAGCACGCCGGCGGGCTCGCCCTCGGGGCGTAAGGCCACGTCAGAGGGCAAGAAGGCCGCAGCCGCCAAGAAGGCCGGAGGCGGTCGCCGCCCGCCGCGCATGCCCAAGGTCGAGGAGACATCGGCCGGCGGGCTCATCGTCGATCGTGCGGGAGAGCACCTGCGCGCCGCGCTCATCGCCCGGCACGACCGCCGCGGCCGCCTCGTGTGGTCACTGCCCAAGGGCCACCTCGAAGCGGGCGAGACGCCCGAGGACGCCGCGATCCGCGAGGTCGAGGAGGAGACGGGCATCCGCGGACGCGTGCTTGCACCGCTCGGCGTGATCGACTTCTGGTTCATCGCGGAGAACCGGCGCATTCACAAGACCGTGCATCACTATTTGATGGAAGCCTCCGGTGGAGAGCTCTCTGACGAGGACGCCGAAGTCGTCGAGGTTGCGTGGTTCCCGCTGGGCGACGTACGCGAGCGACTGGCCTACGCCGACGAGCGCCGGCTGCTCGACCGGTTGCCGGACCTCCTCGCGGACGCTGGGTGACCCGGGGGGTCGGCAGAGCCCCGGTCGGGGCGAACGGCGTGGCGTTCGTCCTCGCCGTGCTCTCGACGTGGGCCTTCCTCGGCACGTTCCTGGGCACTCTCCTGGGCACGACACCGGCACGTGCCGACGAGGCGTCCGCCCCCGTGCGCATCACCATCACCGGCCTCGCTCCGGTCGCACTCGGCCAAGGGACGTCCCTGGCCATGAGCGGCACCGTGGCGAACACGGGACTCACCACGATCACGGCGCTGAGCGTCCGGCTCACGCTGTCGACGTCCCCCCTCACCGACCGGCGAGACCTGCGCAAGGCGACGGACGCCGAGGGTGGCTACGGATCCATTCCGATCTACGCGACCACGACGGCGCTCGTCGACGCACTGCCCGCCGGTGGCAAGACCGACTACCGGATCTCCGTGGACACATCGCAGCTCCCCCTGGGTGCTCCCGGCGTCTACGTCCTCGGCGCAGAGGCGATCGGCTTCGGCCCTGCCGGCTACGTCATCCTCGACACGCAGCGCACCCTCATCCCCTACGTCCCCGATGAGATCGCGCCGGTGAACGTCGCCTGGCTCTGGCCGCTGGCCACGGCGCCGGCGCAGACCCCCGACGACGTCCTGCTCGGCGAAGTCATCCCGCGCGAGATCTCGCCCGGGGGGCGACTCGACGACCTGCTCACCGCGGGCGCGTCCACGCCCTCGATCAGTTGGGTCGTCGACGCGCAGTTGCTCCAGGTCGCCAGCGACATGTCCGATGGCTACCTCGTCGACAAGGGCGGGGCGATCCGCGCCGGCACCGCGGCCGATGACGCAGCCGCGTGGCTGGCCCGCGCGCGCGAGATCCTCGGCGTGCCGGAGGACACCGAGCGATCCACCCCGAGGCAGCGACCGCTGTGGGTCATGCCGTACGCCGACCCGGATGCCGATGCGCTCGCGCGCGCCGGGCTCGCGACCGACATCGTGCGCGCGACCACCGCCGCTCCCGACGTCGCGGCACGCCAACTCGACCGCGAGCCCGATGGCACCCTCGCGTGGGCGGCGGGCGGGCGCCTTGATCGCGAGGCGCTCGACGTGCTCGCCTCGGCTGGGGTGAGCACCGTCGTCGTGCGCGACAAGGCCGCGCCCGCGCTGCCCGGTCTCGGCTACACGCCGTCGGGCTACGTCGACGTCGAGGCCTCTGGTGGCCGCGTGCGCGCACTCGTCGCCGACCCCGGCCTCCTCACCGCGCTGGAGCTCCCGCAGGGCAACCAGGCGACGATCCTCGCGGCGCGTCAGCGCTTCCTCTCCGAGCTGGCCTACGTCGCGCTCGAACCGACACAGGAGTCCCGCTATCTCATCGCCGCGGCCGGGAGTCCGCGCTGGGATCCCAACCCGCGACTCCTTCGCGCGATCATTGCCTCGCTCCGCAGCACCCCGTGGACCAGACTCGTGCCCGTGAGCACGGTCCTCGCCCTGCCTGACGCATCGAACGAACGCGTCGTGGATCCCGATGCGCGCCGTGCACGCGAGCTGAGCGCGGGCTACCTGCAGAGGATCACCGCCACGCAGGCCTCGGTGGAGTCCCTGCGGACGGTCCTCACCGATCCCCTGAGGGTGACGGCGCCGATCGCCTCCGCGCTGCTGCGCGCGGAGTCGAGCGCCTGGCGCACTCGGCCACGGGAGGGCGAGCGCCTCCTCGACTCCATCGACGCCTCGCTGGCCGCGACGGAGAGCTCCGTCTACGTCGTGCCCCGGGACAACGTCGTCCTCAGCGGCGACCGCGGCAGCGTGCCGGTGACGGTGACCAACGACTTCGACCAGACCGTGCGCGTCGGCGTGGTGATCACCGCGAATCCCGCCGCGCGACTCGACGCGCAGCCGCTCGCGGCCGTCGAGATCGAGCCGGGTCGACGCGCCAGCCTCGAGGTGCCCGTGCGCGTGGTCGGCGGCGAGGCACTCACCGTGTCGGTGCAGCTCACCGATCCCTCCGGTCAGGCCTTCGGCGAGCCCGTGTCGCTCGAACTGCGCACGACGGCGTACTCCCGCGCGGCCCTGTGGGTCGCGATCGCCGCCGCCGTGGTCCTCGTCCTGCTCGTGGTCTACGACATCGTCCGGCGCGCGCGTCAGCGCGGAGCCCAGCGTCGGGCCCAAGGTCACGGGGCCTCCGCATGAGCGGCGAGCGCCCCGACAACCCTCCTGTCGACCCCAGCCTCGTCGTCGCGCCGCAGGGTCCCGCCGAGCCGGAGATCGATCCGGCCCTCGAGCCGAGCCAGTCCGCCGCCGACTCTCCCGCGAATGAGGCCCAGGCGCGCTCGGCCACCACCGGACTCCTCGGATCCAGCGCCGTCATGGCGACGGGCACCGTGCTCTCGCGCGTCACGGGTGTCGCGCGGGATATCGCGCTGACAGCGGCGCTCGGGTTCTACCTCGTCTCCGACGCGTACTCGCTGGGCAACACCATGCCCAACGTCCTCTACATCCTCATCATCGGCGGCGCGCTCAACGCGGTCTTCATCCCGCAGCTCGTGCGCCGGATGAAGGACGACGCCGACGGCGGCCAGGCCTACGCCGACCGGCTCATCACGCTTGCCGGCCTCGTACTGCTCCTCTTTTCCGTCGCTGCGGTGCTCCTCGCGCCCCTCCTGGTCGACCTCTATGCGACGTCGGCGTACGACGACGCGCAACGCGAACTCGCCACGGCATTCGCGCGCCTGTGCCTGCCGCAGATCTTCTTCTACGGCGTCTACGCGCTGCTGAGCCAGGTGCTCAACGCACGCGGGAAGTTCGGCGCTCCGATGTTCGCCCCGATCCTCAACAACATCGTCGCGATCGCGACCTTCATCCTCTTCATCGTCATCGCCGGCACCTCGGCAGCGGCCGACGGGGTGCTCACCCCCGACCAGGTGGCGATCCTGGGCATCGGCACGACACTCGGCGTCGCCCTGCAGGCCCTCATCCTCATCCCGGTGCTCATGCGCGCGGGCTACCGCTGGCGCCCCCGCTTCGACTGGCGCGGCTCCGGCCTCGGCAAGGCGGGCCACCTCGCGGTGTGGACCCTGCTGCTCGTCGTGGTCAACCAGGCCGGCTACATCGTCATCACGCGACTGGCCACGCTCGCCAACGTCAACGCGGCTGCCGGCACCACCCCCGCCGGTCTCACGACGTACCAGAAGGCGCACCTCATCTTCATGCTGCCGCACAGTGTCATCACGGTCTCGATCGTGACGGCGCTGCTCCCCGCGCTCAGTCGCGTCGCGCACTCCGGCCGCCTGCACCAGGTCGGCGCGGACGTCTCAGGTGCGATGCGCCTCGTCGCGGCGCTCATCATCCCCATCGCAGCCGTGCTCATGATCGTGAGCCCGGGCATCGCCGTGCTCCTCTTCGGCTACGGCGCCGCGACACCCGATCAGGCGCAGCTCACCGGCCTCATCACGAGCGTCTTCATGCTCGGCCTGGTGCCCTTCACGCTCTTCTACGTGCTCTTCCGCGGGTTCTATGCCGTGGAGGACACGCGCACGCCGTTCATCGCCAGCGTCATCATGAACGTCGTCGCCCTCGGCGTCGCGATCCCGCTCTTCTACGCCGTGAGCGGCGGGCTCCAGGTGGCCTCCCTCGCCTTTGGCTACGTCTGCGGCTTCTGGGCGACCTTCATCGTCGCGTGGATCATGCTGGCGCGGCGCCTCGGCGGGCTCGACTCGTGGACGACGGTCCGCTCGCTCCTGCGCATGCTCATCGCCGGCTTCATCGCCTTCTGCGTGATGTACGGGACCGAGGCCGCCCTCACCGCCTACGTGACCGGTGACGATCCGGCCAACACCCTCGGCGTCCTCATCGACGTCGTCGTCCTCGCCGCCGTCGGCCTCGGGGTCTACCTCGCTGCCGCGTGGGCCATGCGCATCCACGAGGTGGGCGACGTCGTCCAACTGGTCCAGCGCAAGGTGCTCAGGCGCCGCGACCGCTCATCCGGCGAAGACACCACCGACGCCCGTACCCTCGAGGGGTGAGCGACAAGCGGATCGGCCGCTACATCCTCGACGTGCTGGTCTCCCAGACCGGTGTCGTCGAGTTGTGGCAGGGCTTCGATCCCATGCTCGACCGCCCGGTCTCGCTGCGGCTCATCCCCTCGCAGGACGAGCGCGCCGACGCGGCCGAGTCTGCCGCCCGCAGGGCCGCCACCGTCGATGACCGCCGCGTCATCGCGGTCCTCGACATCCTCAGCGCCGAGCCGATCGTGGAGGGCGAGGCCACGGGAGCGGCGTACCTCGTGATCGTGAGCGAGTGGGTCGACGGGCGCACGCTCACCGACATCTACGAGGAGCGCGAAGGGGAGCCCATCGAGATCGACGAGGCCGTGCCCGTCATCCGACAGGTCGCCATCGCGCTGAAGCACAGCCACGAGCTCGATGTGCACCACGGGCGGCTGCGCCCGGGCTCGCTGCTCATCGCAGAGACGGCGGACTTCGACGACCCGTTCACGCTGCTCGGCGATGCCAACGTCGTGCGCATCCGCGGGCTGGCGGTCGATGCATCGCTCTGGCCCGGCGGGTCGGCACAGCCGACCCTGTCGGGCGGGCCTGAAGACGTGCAGGACGACATCGTCGGAGTGGGCTCGCTGCTCTACGCCATGCTCACCGGACGCTGGCCGCTCGGACTGGTGGACGGCATGTCACCGGCACCCCGCGTGGGCGATCGCCTCCTCCCACCATCCCAGGTGGTCGCCGATGTGCCCTCGGGCATCGACGACATCTGCATGCGCGCGATCGGCCCTCAGGTCGCGGGGGACGAGCGGATCGACCCCTATCCCGACATGGCCGCCGTCGTCACGGCGCTCGGTGCGTGGGAGCAGCGCCCCGGTCGGCGGACGCTGTCGCTCGCGCCGCGCGAGGGTGCGCCGCTCACCGCGGGGCGACGTGCTCTCCGGGTCGTCGGTCGGATCACCCTCGCCGCCGCCGCGCTGGTCGTCGTGGCCGGCGTGGGGCTGGCCGGCCTGCGGCTGGCGCAGAGCTCGGAGTCTCCCTGGGGTGTCACGGCCGCGGAGGCGCCACTCGAGGTGCTCACCGAGGTCGGGGACGTCGCGGCGACGGACGACTTCACCGGCGGCCTCCCCGGAGAGATCGTGCCCGTCGGGGCCGTGGACTTCGACCCGCGCGGCAGTGACCGCGAGGAGATGCCCGAGCTCGTGCCCAATGCCATCGACGAGCGCTCCGACACGGCGTGGACCACCGACACCTACTACTCCGCCGACCTCGACGGCAAGGGTGGCACCGGTCTCATGCTCGACCTGGGCGAGTCGCAGCCGGTGAGCGCGGTGCGACTCGAGCTCGTCGGCTCGGGCTCGTCCGTCTCGGTGCTCGTCGCCGCTGAGCCATCGCGGAAGGTCTCGAAGTGGACACCGCTGGCATCGGCTGAGGGCGTCGGCACGGCGATCGACCTGCGCGCGCCGCGGCCCGTCGTCGGCCGCTACGTGCTCATCTGGTTCACCCAGCTCCCGCTCGTGGACGGGGTCCACCAGGGCGGTATTCGCGATGTCATCGTCCTGCGGTGAGCCATCGAGCAACACGCGACCGACTAGGCTCCCCGCGTGAGTGAGCAGACGGGTGGCACGCCGCTCGGCGACTCCCCGACGCGCACGGATGCCGAACTCCTCGCCGCTCACTGCGCCGGGGATCCCGACGCCTTCACCGAGATCGTCCGGCGCCACAAGGACCGCCTGTGGGCGGTCGCCCTGCGCACGACCGGCAATCCCGAGGAGGCCAGCGACGCGCTGCAGGACGCGCTCATCTCGGCGTATCGGCGGGCCGACTCCTTCCGCGGCGACTCCGCGGTGACGACATGGCTGCACCGCATCGTGGTCAATGCCTCGCTCGACCGCCTGCGTCGCCGCTCCGTGCGCACCTGGGTGCCCCTGCCCGACGAGGGCACCGGGGAGAGCCCCGCGACCCTCGTCGACGACGCGCGCCTGGCCGATCCGCGCGCCGCGGCCGAGAGCAGCGAGACCGTGCGCGAGGTGCGCGCGGCCCTGGACACCCTGCCCCCCGACCAGCGAGCGGCCATCGTGCTGGTCGACCTCGAGGGCTGGTCGGTGGAGGAGGCGGCCCAGGCCTTGGACTGCCCCGTCGGCACCGTCAAGAGCCGGTGCTTCCGGGGCCGGGCCAAGCTGGCCGAACGACTCGCCCACCTGCGGAACCCGGATGCTCCGGGGCCCGTCGTACTCCCGGATAACGGGGCGGTCACGACGGATGGCGAAGGAGGTGCTCCGTGAGCGACAGCGATATCGGCGGCGACCTGCCTCCGCTGGATCCCGAGCTCGCAGCCTGGCTGGCCGCCGACGCGCCCGGCCCCATGCCCGACGACGTCTGGGCCGGCATCCAGTCCCGCCTGAGCGACGAGGCCCCCCTGGTGCCCGCCGGCGTGGTCGACCTGGACTCGGAGCGGGAACGTCGACGCCCGCGACGCGTGCTGCCCTGGCTGGTCGGCGCCGCTGGCGTCATGGTCGTGGGGGCCGTGGTGGTCCCGTCCCTGCAGACGTCATCCCCCGCACCCGTCGCCGATGGAGCGAGCACGGCACAACCAGCGGTCGCGGCAGCCCCTGCCACCGAGGCGGGCGGCGCGGTCGCGTCTGCTCCTGCGGCGTCGCCGTCAGGGTCTGACGCAGGGGATGCGTCTGGGATCGTCACGGCGATACCGCGCTCGATCATCGCCACGGGCACCGACTACTCCGGCGAGTCCCTGCCCGAGCAGGTCACCTCGCTCCTGTCGACCTCCGGCATGGTCGACCAAGCGGCCGTCACCGCCGCGCTCACCGCTTCGCCCGCCGCGACCACCATGCCCGGCGTGGGCCTGTCATCGAGTCCCGAGGCTCTCGCCGACTGCCTGGGGCGTCTCGGCCTGCCGCCGGATGCGATGCCGCTCGTGCTCGACCGGGGAACCGTCAACGGCCGCGACGGCAGCCTCATCGTGACCATCGGCGCCCAGGACAGTGCGGGCATTCCCACCGCACTGCACGCGGTGGCGGTGGGCCAGGACTGCAGCGAAGAGGACGTCGCCGCTGCCCAGCACCTCGACATCCCGCTCCGCTAGCTGACACTCCATCGGTGGGAATACCCTCGGGGGTATCGTGGTTGGTGCCGCGTGAGGGCGCCGAAGACAGGCCCGGCAGGATGGCGCAGGCATCGACCCAGGAGTGTGCGAAGTGTCCGACGTCCGCGACGTCATCATCATCGGCTCAGGCCCCACCGGCTACACCGCCGCGATCTACACAGCTCGCGCGCAATTGAAGCCGCTGGTCTTCGAGGGTGCCGTCACAGCCGGCGGCGCGCTCATGAACACCACCGAGGTGGAGAACTTCCCCGGCTTCCGCGACGGCATCATGGGCCCCGCGCTCATGGAGGAGATGCGCGCTCAGGCGGTCCGCTTCGGCGCCGAGATGGTCACCGACGACGTGGTCGACGTGCAGATCGATGGAGACGTCAAGACGGTGCGCGATGGCAGCGGCCGCGAGTGGCAGGCGCGCGCGGTCATCCTCGCGATGGGCTCCGGCTACCGCGAGCTCGACCTGCCCAATGAGAAGCGTCTGTCCGGCCATGGCGTCTCGTGGTGTGCGACATGCGACGGCTTCTTCTTCCGCGACCAGGACATCGCGGTCGTCGGCGGAGGCGACTCGGCCCTCGAGGAGGCCACCTTCCTCACGCGCTTCGCCAAGTCCGTGACGCTCATCCACCGCCGCGACTCGCTGCGCGCGAGCAAGATCATGCAGGAGCGCGCGTTCAACGACCCGAAGATCCAGTTCGCGTGGAACTCCGAGGTCGTCGACATCCTCGGTGACGCCAAGGTGAGCGGTGTCGTGCTCAAGGACACCGTGACCGGAGAGACGCGCGAGCTCCCCGTGACCGGCCTCTTCATCGCCATCGGCCACGACCCTCGCTCGGAGCTCGTCAAGGGCAAGGTCGCGCTCGACGACAACGGCTATGTCCTCGTCGAGGCGCCCAGCACGCGCACCAACGTCGCCGGGGTCTTCGCCGCGGGCGACCTCGTCGATCACACGTACCGCCAGGCCATCACGGCGGCGGGCACCGGCTGCTCGGCCGCACTCGACGCCGAGCGCTACCTCGCTGCGCACGAATAGGCACCAGCCCCCTTAGGCTGCTACTGGCCGGCGGGTCGGCAAAGCCGCCCCTGGCGGCCCTCGGAAGGAGATCCATGGCTACCAAGACCGTGACCGACGCGTCCTTCGACGCCGACGTCCTCAAGAGCGACATCCCCGTCATCGTCGACTTCTGGGCCGAGTGGTGTGGACCGTGCCGCATGGTCGCGCCGATCCTCGAGGAGATCTCGAGCGAGTACGACGGCAAGATCGTCATCGCCAAGCTGAATGTCGACGAGAACCCCAAGACGGCCGCGTCCTACGGCATCACGTCGATCCCGACGATGAACGTCTACTCGGGTGGCGACGTCGTCAAGACGATCATCGGGGCCAAGCCCAAGGCTGCCCTGCTCTCCGACCTGCAGCCCTTCCTCCAGTAGAGCTGCATGGCCGTCCTCCGACGCGGGGACACCGGCGTCGCAGTCGCGGACATTCGCGCACGCCTGGTGCGCCTGCGCCTGCTCGAGCCTGACACCGAGGCATCGCTCGATGCCGCGGAGTACGACGATGACGTCGTGCAGGCGGTGCGCGCCTTCCAGCAGCAGCGCGGCATCCCGGCCGACGGCATCTGCGGGCCGCAGACGCTGCGTCACCTCGAGGAGGCGCGCTGGTCCCTCGGTGATCGCGTGCTCGCCTTCACCCCCGGCCACCTCATCCGCGGCGACGACGTACTCGACCTGCAGCAGCGGCTCACGCGC
>JAPOKX010000249.1 GCA_029977425.1 Actinomycetota bacterium | reverse complement strand
TCCCTGGATTCATGGCTGCCCTGAAGGACGTGTCCAATGACGACGATGAGCGTGAACTACCGGCGCTATCGGAGGGCCAGCAGGTCGATGTCGAATCCCTGACCGCCGAAGGGCATTCGACGAAGCCACCGGCCCGTTACAACGAGGCGTCTCTCGTGGCGAAACTCGAGGAGTTGGGTATCGGGCGCCCGTCGACGTACGCATCGATCATGTCCACGATTCTGGATCGTGGTTATGTGTGGAAGAAGGGATCGGCACTCGTCCCGAGTTTCACCGCATTCGCCGTCATTCGATTGCTGGAGGAACACTTCGCTGCGCTCATCGATTACGACTTCACGGCCAACATGGAGAACGTCCTCGATCTCGTCGCGAGCGGTGACGTCGATCGTGTGCAGCAACTCGAGGCGTTTTGGCGCGGCGGCACGAGCGTCAACGGTGACTTTCCGGGAGTCAAGGCGCTTACTGAAGACCTCGGATCTATTGATGCACGGGGCAACGCGACGTTTCCCATCAAGGGAAGCGACGCCCACCTGCGGGTCGGGCGCT
>JAPOKX010000248.1 GCA_029977425.1 Actinomycetota bacterium | reverse complement strand
ATGGAGCTGGTGTACGGAATGCAGATTGTGGGCAACCTGCTTCCGTTGGTGAACCCGCCACCCAAGCCGATCAACATGGTTGGTTTCGCGCCACCTCGCTTGGACCACATCTTCATCACATGCGAAGACGTGGCGGGGAACACTGCCTTCCTGCAGGAAGTGCTCGATTTCCACCTCACGGAGCAGGTCGTTGGTGACGATGGTTTTCAGGTCGCCACGTGGCTGGAGCGCTCGCATCACTCGCACGACATTGCGCTCGTCACCGGCAAGGACCGTGGTCTTCACCACTTCGCCTTCTGGGTCGACGACTGGACGGCCATCCGAGACACCGCCGATGTCCTGGCGTATCACGGTGTTCCCATCGAAACGAATCCAACGCGACATGGCGCGACGCGCGGGCACTGCATCTACTTCTTCGATCCCGCAGGCAATCGCAACGAGGCCTTCACGGGGGGCTATCAGGTGGATCCGGAGGAGCCACCCATCACCTGGACCGAAGCGGAAATGGGTCGCGCCATCTTCTATTACGACGGCGTGGTCGATCAGCACT
>JAPOKX010000247.1 GCA_029977425.1 Actinomycetota bacterium | reverse complement strand
TGCGCTTCGCCTCGGCGTCGCCAACCTCCTCCGCAGCGCGGTCAGCCGCCGCCGTGTCGTCCGCTGACAACGTCGAGGGGTCCCGGCTGACCGCCCCCGCCAGCCGTGGATCCGGGCCGTCGGCGCCGTCGCTGTCAACGAGCTCCTCCCACGAATCCGCCTCGAGCGCCGCCGCCTCGGCCGCCGCCGCCGCCTCGGCCGCCGCCGCGCGCTCGCGGGCGCGCTCCTTCTCGCGCTCCTTCTCGGCCGCCTCTGCAAGCGCTGCCTTTGCCGCCGCCGCCTTCTGCCCGCGTTTCGCGTACTTGCTTGCCTTGCCCACGCGGTAGCCCGTCATCTCGAACACGTCTTCGAGGAAGAACTCCCGCACCGGGTGCGTGAAGCCCGGGATGTGCATCTCGCCGCTCGTGAGGCCGGCGCGTTCAAAGTAGCTGCGAAAAAGACTTGCGTTCGCAGTGGCGGACATCAGCACAGCCTTGAGCGGTCGGTCGCCGCGCGTGCCGCCAGCGTTGCCCTTCGCCTCGATCCGTTCTGCGTCGCACACGAGCGCGCGACGAAGCA
>JAPOKX010000246.1 GCA_029977425.1 Actinomycetota bacterium | reverse complement strand
AACGTCCCGATCAGCCTGCGTGGCGACGCGGGCGATCGCAGTGCGCAAGCATCCAATGCAGTGTCCATCGCGCGATTGGAGATGCCGGTTGCCGGCTTGAGCATCGATGAGTTGATGGCCGAAGCGCATGAACTCGTGGATGACTGGCGCGGCGCCCCCGCAACCCGCATGGCCGATCCGCTCGCGGATGTGAGCTGGTTCGTGCCGGTGCCGGTGCTCGCGCAGGCGGCGCGAGCATCGGACCTCACCACCAGCAACGTTCCCGGGCCGCCGATTCCTTTGTACCTCGCCGGCGCGAAGATGGTTGCGGCGTTCCCCCTCGTGGCCACGATCGGGGCTGCGGTGAACGTGACGATGGTGACCTACGACGGCGCAGCGTGCATCGGTGTCTCGACCGACGATCGGTCGGTAACCGACCCAGCCGAGTTGATCGACGATCTGCGACGGGGATTCGAACAGGTCACCGGGGAAAGCGTCGAACCTGCTGATCGTTACGCGGCGCGTCAGCCGAGGGGTGACGCACCCACGGACTAGCGTGTGATGGTTCAGGCGAGGAGGC
>JAPOKX010000245.1 GCA_029977425.1 Actinomycetota bacterium | reverse complement strand
GCGGCAGCGCTCGTCACCGCGCCGTTCCATGGGTACGCCGTCGGCGACCGAGTGTTTTTCGACGGGATCGAAGGCATGACCGAGATCAACGGGCGGGAAGGCTATGTGCTGACGACGCCAACCGATAGCACGTTCACGGTCGGGATCGACACGACCGGCTATTCGACTTTCGTGTCATCCGATGGCACGCTGCGCACCGCGACGCCCACGCCGACGCCCACGCCGACGCCCCCGGCCCCGCCGGTCGTTCCAGGCCCGCCACCGGAAACGGGCGGCGGCGGCGGCTCCGGTTCGGGCATCCGCAATCCTTACGAGCAGCTGCCATGAGCGTCGCGCGCATCCATAAAATCTACACGCCGTACAACGCGGTCGAGCTTTCGGCTGTCGGGTACGAACAGACGAATGATGTCATGTACACCGTGCATGTCGATAAGCCGGTCAAGCGGCTGTCGTTCCTGGGCTATAACGATTGGCCGTGGGCCGACGTCACTTTCGGCCCGACGATTTCGCCGCCGACCGCGACCACCGTGACGCCGGTTGGGAGTACGTCGGACCCAGGCTA
>JAPOKX010000244.1 GCA_029977425.1 Actinomycetota bacterium | reverse complement strand
CAAACCACCGGACGCATCACGCAAAATGGACAGGACATTTCCAGCCTTCCGCCCTCGGAGCGGGATTTTGGCATTGTATTTCAGTCTTATGCCCTCTTCCCGAATCTGACGGTTTTCCAGAACATCGCCTACGGTCTAGAAAACCAGCGGGTGCCAAAGCCTGAAATCCGAAAGCGGGTCGTTGAATTATTGGAACTGGTCGGGCTGCCCGAGCAAACCTCAAAATACCCTGCACAACTTTCCGGAGGCCAGCAACAGCGTGTTGCCCTCGCTCGCGCTTTGGCGACCTCACCGGGGTTGCTGTTGCTCGACGAGCCTCTGAGTGCTCTTGATGCGCGTGTCCGTGCTTCACTCCGGCAGGAAATCCGTGCACTGCATCAGCGTCTGGGCATCACCACCATCCTCGTCACACACGATCAGGAAGAAGCACTTTCGATGGCGGACCGCATCGTGGTGATGGATCATGGGAGCATCGAGCAGGTAGGAACTCCAGAGGAAATCTATAGCACTCCCGCCTCACCCTTTGTTGCTGATTTTATTGGTGTGATGAATTTCATGGAAGCAGAG
>JAPOKX010000243.1 GCA_029977425.1 Actinomycetota bacterium | reverse complement strand
CAGGCCATATTAACCGCAGTGGATCGAGGGTCCCTCGAGACTGCGTGGGGTGGAAGCCCCTTAAATTTGTTCCACGTGGAACAAGGGCGGGTGCAGCCGGCCTGATTAGGCGATATTGCCCGGCTAGCCGGGGCATACAACCACAGTGATAAATGTTAGCGGGGCGACATGTCAGACGAACAGCTAGAAAACCCTGAATCCGGGGATTACGACTCCTCCAGCATCAAGGTGCTTAAGGGCCTGGACGCCGTGCGCAAGCGCCCCGGCATGTACATCGGCGACACGGATGACGGGACCGGCTTGCACCACATGGTTTTCGAGCTGGTCGACAACAGCATCGATGAAGCGCTGGCGGGGCATTGCAGCCAGATTGATGTGGTGATTCATCCAGATGAATCGGTCACGGTATCGGATAACGGGCGCGGTATTCCCACCGAACAGCACGAAGAAGGTGTCTCGGCGGCAGAGGTGATTATGACCGTTTTGCACGCTGGCGGTAAGTTTGACGATAACACCTACAAAGTCTCCGGAGGACTGCACGGTGTGGGCGTTTCTGTGGTGAACGCTCT
>JAPOKX010000242.1 GCA_029977425.1 Actinomycetota bacterium | reverse complement strand
ACTTCTTCGATCAGATGAAGACGCGCACCCAGGGTTATGCGTCGATGGAATACCACCTGATTGGCTACCGCAAGAACCAGCTGGTGCGCCTCGATGTGCTGATCAACGGCGAGCGGGCTGATGCGCTCACCACGATCGTCCACCAGGACAAGGCCTACAACGTGGGCAAGGCGTTGGTGGAGAAACTCAAGGAACTGATTCCCCGCCAGCAGTTCAAGATTCCGATCCAGGCCTCGATCGGCAGCCGGATCATTGCCTCCACCAGCATCAGCGCCATCCGCAAGGATGTGCTCGCCAAGTGCTACGGCGGTGATATTTTACGGAAAAAGAAACTGTTGAAGAAGCAGGCCAAGGGCAAGAAGCGGATGAAGGCCATGGGCAAGGTGGATGTGCCCCAGGAGGCCTTTATGGCGGTGCTGAAGTTGAATGATTGAGGGGAATTGAGTCGTCCTAGAGACATCGGCTTAATGCTGTCGGAATAATGACGGCCTCCACTTGAAGAGAGACTGGTGAGCCGCTCGGTGTTTTGTAGAGAATTTGCACTTGGTTTGCGTCATTTTCTGTCACCTCA
>JAPOKX010000241.1 GCA_029977425.1 Actinomycetota bacterium | reverse complement strand
TGTGTGTGTGTTAATGTGTGTTCTTCTCAGAATTTTCATCGTGAAACCTCACGGAGTCCCTCGTTTCACACACCACGGCGCGAATCAGCTCGACGCGAGCTTCTCCTGCTCAACCATGCTGGCGCGCGCGTTGATCCGCTCCTCGAGCACCGGGCGCATGTGCCGAATGAGGCCCTGCACCGGCCATGCCGCGGCGTCGCCAAGCGCGCAGATCGTGTGTCCCTCAATCTGCTTCGTGAGCTCCCACAGCTGGTCGATCTCCTCCACCCGTGCGTCGCCCGTCTGCATGCGCGACATCATCTTGTACAGCCAGCCGGTGCCCTCGCGGCACGGCGTGCACTGGCCGCACGACTCGTGCTTGTAGAAGTAAGCAAGGCGCTTGATGGCGTCCACGACGTCCGTCGACTTGTCCATCACGATCACCGCCGCAGTCCCAAGGCCGCTGCCCGCCGTCTTGAGCGCGTCGAAGTCCATCAGCACGTCGTCGCAAATCTCCTTCGGCAGCAGCGGCGTCGAGCTCCCGCCGGGGATGACGGCGAGAAGGTTGTCCCATCCGCCGCGCACGCCGCCGCA
>JAPOKX010000240.1 GCA_029977425.1 Actinomycetota bacterium | reverse complement strand
GTCGATATCGATGTCGATGTCCAGCTCCGCATCCAGGTCAGCGTCCGCGCCTGCGCCCACGTTCGTACCGTTGCCAAACTTGAGGCGCGCGCCCCTCCCCGCGCCACCCACCTCGCCACCGTCCCCACCCTCGTCGTCGCCGTCGCGCTCGACGTCGGCGGCACCACCCTCACCGGGCGATGGCTCGCACCCGGGGAGGACGCCGGCGCGCTGTGGACGCTCGTCGAGCGCGTCGCGCTCGTCGCCGTGGACGGCGCGTGGCTCCTGCTCTCCCCGCTCGTGGCCATCGCGGTGGTCCAGCAACTCCTGCCGCTGCTGGGCGAGAAGATCCTCTTCGACGCCCTCAAGGCGCCGCCGCCCGGTGAGTCACCCACCGGTGAGTCAACGACCGGTCCGCTGAGCGTCGCCTCCTCGTCCGCCACCCCGTCGACCCTCGCGGCGTCACGCACCGCCCGCGTCGCGCAGCTCGAAGCCTCCGACGGCCTCGGCTTGCGGTCCCTGGGCGTCGCGGCGGCGAGGGCGCAATCCCTCGCGACTCTCGCGGGCGTCGCCGTCCCGATCGGCGTCGGCGTCTC
>JAPOKX010000023.1 GCA_029977425.1 Actinomycetota bacterium | reverse complement strand
CTTGCCCGCCGGATGACGAAGTGCGGCCGCGCCGCGACGCGCGAGCGTCTCGCGGATGTCGCGCGTGACCCAGCGGGTGAGCTGCCCGGCGGGTCGCTCGCCCGCAGCCACTTCGAGGATGGCCGGCGCCAGCCGCGCCACCCAGGGCGCGGGCGCGGGCAAGCGGCCGCCCTCGACCGGCATCGGCGCAGGTGGAGGCGAGACGAGGCGCAGGTGTCGCGCGGGCGGAGGTGTCGCCGGCAGTCCGCCGGGCACCTCCCACTCCAGCGGGAGCGGCTCGTCAGCGCTCATCGGTGGGGCTGCAAGTGCGGTGGCGAGGGACGTGACGGACATGGCTGCCTCCGGGTGGTCGCTTCAGAAGGATGGTCTTCATGCGTATGGGTGCGTGTTGATGGCGATAGATGTCGTTTGGTGCTGGATGTGCATTGCACGCCGCCCGCGCAGGGGGAGTCAACGCGTACGCTCCCGCTGTGGATGAACCGATCAGCGGCTCTGCGCGCTTCGATGACCTCCTGGCGGGAATCCTCGCGGAGGCAGAGGCGGCCGATGCGGCATCGATGGACGCCGACATCGCCGAGATGGAGCGCGCCGCACGCGCGGAGTCGCGCCTGCTGGATCGTCTGCGCGGTCAACGCCAGGCGAGCGTGGAGCTCGTGGGCGGCGGTCAGGTCGCGGGCCTCATCGCCGCGGTGGGCCGGGATGTGGTCGTGATGGCGGCCGACGATGGGGACTGGGTCATCCCGGCCTGGGGCATGGCTGCGGTGATCGATCTGCGCGGCGGACTCCGCGAGGCCGCGACACCGAGCGAACGCCTGGGTTTCGCCAGCGTGGCGAGGGCGTGGGCGCGTCAGCGCAGCGTCGTCCGGGTGCTGCGCGTGGGCGCAGGGCCGCTTGACGGCACCATCGACGCCGTGGGAGCAGACCACCTGGATCTCGCGGAGCATGATCCGGGCGAACCTCGCAGATCCGAGGCGGTACGCCGACGCGTGACGGTGCCGCTCGGCGCGATTGCCGCGCTCAGGCGTCGATGAACCGCGCTGCGGTCTCGGCGTACTTCGCGGAGATGTAGTCCTCGAGGCGCTGCTCTTCCACGCGCCACTGGCCGCGGCCCCCCACCTGGATGGCGGGCACCTCCCCGGAGCGGACGAGGGCATAGGCCTGGGCTGCGGACACGTTGAGGATCTCGGCAACGTCCGCGAGCGTGAGGAAGCGTGGCATGGCCCGATGGTCGCACCGACCGGGCGCCCGTGGCGACCGCGAGATCGCGCCTGTGGATGAATCGATGCGGGGCAGAAGAACGCGCATGGGCGGTGATCGGTGGTGCTGCCACCGCGAGTCGTGGCGTCCTGCGTCGGATAGTGGATGGCATCCACCGGATGTCCCTACTGGAGCCACCATGACCCGAGTCCTCTCCGTGCTCTCGCGGCACGCGTCCACCGACAGTCCCGCGGGCGCCATCCCGCCATCCCCGCCTGCACGACGCGCGAGTCGCGCGTGGTGGCGGGACGCACGCGTCCTCGCCGGCGTGGTGCTCATCCTCGTGTCGATGCTCGTGGGCGCGCGGCTGCTCGCCGGCAGCAGCGACACGGCGACCGCGTGGCAGGCCACACGCGACCTCGCACCCGGAGCGGTCGTGTCTGCCGATGATGTCGTCGCCGTCACGATTCCCGCATCGCTGGCGGCTGCCTACGCCGATGGCTCGGGACTGCCGACGTCACCGCTGGATCGCCCGCTGCTCGCCGGCGAGATCCTGCCCGCGCCCGTCGAGTCATCGGCGAGCGATGCGCGATGGGTGACCGTCCCGGTCGAGCCGCTGCACGCACCCGTCGACCTCGCTCCCGGGGAGCGCGTCGATGTCTGGGCCACGCAGGGAGATGACCTGGGCGCAGTGCCCGTGCCCGAACTCGTCCTCGAAGGCGTGCTCGTATCGCAGGTGGCGGTCGACGGGGTCGGGCTGGGAGGGGAGTACGGCGTCGTCCTGGAGATCGATCCCCGCGACGCCTCGGCCGTGCTCGCCGCTGCGCGCAGCGGCGCCATCGACCTCGTGCGCGTGCCGGCGGTGACGCGATGACCGCCGTGCCCGCCCTCCTCGCTGCCCCCGATCTGCCGCATGAGCCCGAGCTCGTCTCGCGCCTCACTCGATCGGGCGCACCGATCGCGATCGCGCGTCGCTGCGTGGACGCGGTGGATCTCTTGGGGGCCGCTGCGAGTGGGAGTGCGCGCGTGGCATTCGTGAGCGCAGGCCTCCCTCGCCTGACGCGCGATGCCATGTCACGAATGGCAGCCGCCCAGGTGCGCGTCATCGGCGTGGCCGTCGACGGCGACGAGGTAGGCGCGCGCAAGCTGCGGTCCCTCGACATCCCGCTCGTCACCCTTCCCCTCGACGACGTCGACCTCGCGGTCGCGGCGCTTGCGCGAGCGGCGGAGGAGCCTCGCCCGTCCGGGTGGGAGTACTCCGACGTCGCACCGGATTCCGCGGCGTCCACGAACCCGCTTGCTCCTGGGCGTCTCCTCACGGTGTGGGGCCCCACTGGCGCACCCGGTCGCACCAGCGTGGCGATCGCACTCGCGGACGAGTCGGCTCGGGCGGGAGTGCCCGCGCTGCTCGTCGACGCCGACACGCACGGCGGCTCCGTCGCGGCGCATCTCGGGCTCCTCGATGACGTGAGCGGCATCGTCGTCGCCTGTCGGCAGGCGGACGCCGGCACCCTCGACGCGACGACCCTCGCTGGCGCCGCGCGCACCATCGACGGGCGACTGCGCGTGCTCACGGGCATCACGAGTGGGCGGCGCTGGGCTGAGCTCCGACCCGCTGCGCTCAGCCGCCTGTGGGATGCCTGTCGTGCCACGCCGGGTGTCACCATCGTCGATGCCGGCTTCGGACTGGAGTGCGACGAGGAGCTGCTCCACGACACGCGCAGTCCGCGCCGTCACGCGGCCACCCTCACCGCCCTCGTGGCTGCAGATGCTGTCGTGGCTGTCGGGTCCGCCGATCCCGTGGGCATCGACAGATTGCTCGTCGGCCTCGAGGACCTCGAGCGCGTGGTGCCCGACACCCCTGTGCACGTCGTCATCACGCGCGTGCGTCGCAGTGTGCTCGGGAGCGATCCCGAAGGCCAGGTGCGCGAAGCGCTGCGCCGTCACGCTGGAATCACCGACATCACGTGCGTGCCGGACGACCGCGCGTCGTACGACGCCTGCCTGCGCGAAGGCCGCACCCTCGCGGAAGCGGCGCCGCGATCGCCCGCGCGAGGAGTTCTCCGAGAGTTCGCCCGCCGGTCGGTACCCGGGCAGCACGAGCGGCAGCGGGTTCCCGCCTAGGATCAGCGCGTGCCCCACTCGCTGCCCTACTCAGGACTCATCGTCGACTGGGGTGGCGTGCTCACCACCGACATCAACTCCTCGGTCCGGCGTTGGGCCGATCGACACGAAGTCGACCTCTCTGCCTACGCCGACATCATGCGCACGTGGCTCGGGCCCGAGGGCGAGCTCGAGGCGATGCTCAATTCCGATCCACGCGCTCGAGCGCGGGGAGATCGAAGTACCCCACTTCGAGGAGGTCCTGGCGGGTGAGCTGAGTCGACGGACGGGCACTCCGGTCCTCGCCGAGGGCCTCCTCGCCCGGATGTTCGACGAGTTCGAGCACGCTCATGACATGAACGCCCTCGTGCGTCGGGCCCGTGAGAGCGGTGTCCGCACGGCCCTGCTCTCCAACTCCTGGGGCGACTTCTACCCCCGGGACCTCTGGGACGGGATGTTCGACGTCGTCGTGATCTCCGGGGAGGTCGGCATGCGCAAGCCGGACGCGGAGATCTTCCACCTCACCCTGGAGCGGATGGGACTCCCTGCCGAGGAATGCGTCTTCGTGGACGACCTGCCCCACAACATCACGGCGGCGGCCGATCTCGGGCTCGTGGGCGTGCGCCACGTCACCTACGAGGAGACCCTGGCCGAGCTGCAGGCGCTCTTCGACATCGATCTCGCCTGAGCCGCGGTTCACGCCTGCCGGCGTGGCACGATGGCATCGTGGCCGACCGCCTCTCCGTCCTCGACGCGTCGTTCCTCTACCTCGAGGGCCCCGTGACGCCCATGCACGTCGGCAGCCTCACGCTCTTCCAGGAGCAGCCGGGCACCTTGGACCACGAGCGCCTCGTCAAGCTCATCCGCGATCGCATCGCCTACGTCCCGCGCTACCGCCAGCGGCTGCGCGAGGTGCCCGGGCGCCTTGCCTCACCCGTCTGGGTGGACGACGAGCGCTTCGACGTCACCTTCCACGTACGTCGCTCGGCCCTCCCGGCCCCCGGCTCGCTGCGCCAGCTCAACGACCTCGTCGCCCGGATCATGAGCCGGCCCCTCGACCGGCGCCACCCTCTCTGGGAGGTGTACCTGGTCGAAGGCGTGGAGGGGAACCGCTTCGCGCTCCTCAGCAAGACGCACCAGGCGATGGTCGACGGCGTCACTGCGGTGGACATCGGCGAGGTCATCCTCGAGGAGTCCGATCAGGTGCGCGGCGCTCCCGTGACGACGTGGCGCCCCGCGCGCGGGCCGAGCTCGGTCGAACTCGTCGCGGGTGCCCTGGGCGACGTGGTCGCCCATCCGAATGCGCTCGTGGACGTCATGCGTGGCGGGATCGGCACGGCGCGCCAGGCAGTCGGGGACGCCGTCGCCACCGTCGTTGCGGCAGTGCGCCCGCACGAACCCAATCCGCTCATCGTGGAGGTGGGTCAGCAGCGCCGCTTCACCACGGTCGACCTGCGGCTGGATGACCTGCGCGAGGTGCGCAAGGCGCGCGGCGGCACGATCAACGACGTCGCCCTCGCCGTCGTTGCCGGGGCCCTGCGCTCCTGGTTGCTTTCCCGGGGCGCTCCGGTGACGCACGAGACCATCGTGCGCACCCTGGTGCCCATGAGCGTCGCGGGCGATCCCGACGCGGCAAGCCTGGTCGATGCCTTCCTCCTCGACCTGCCCGTGGGCGAGCCGGATCCGATCATCCGCCTCCAGCGCATCTCGTTCGACACCTCCCGCTACGGAGAGGAGGCGCGACCGGTGGGCGCGAAGGCCATGGTGGGACTCGTCGGATTCGCGCCGCCGACCCTGCACACCCTGGGCGCGCGCGTGGGCGCATCGCTGTCGCAGCGTGCCTACAGCCTCACCATCACCAACGTCCCCGGGCCGCAGACCCCGTTGTACGCCGGCGGTGCGCGCATGCTGGCCGCCTACCCGATCGTCCCGCTCACTCCTCGTCACGCGCTCAGCATCGGCATGACGTCGTACGATGGAGGGGTGTTCCTCGGGTTGAATGCCGATCGGGATGCCCTTCCCGATCTCGATGTCCTCGCGCAGGCATTGCGCGAGTCGCTCACCGAACTCCTCGAGGCCACACGCGGGCCGCGCCGTCTCACGGTGGCGGAGTGACGACGAGTTGCGTGCATGACTGACGCCTCCTCTCCTCCGCGCCGCGGGCTCGTCCTCGGCGGAGGCGGCGTGCTCGGGGCCGCATGGGCGGTCGGCGCGCTGCAGGCCATCGAGGAGGTCCACGGCATCGACCCGCGGGAGTTCGATGTCATCGTCGGCACCTCCGCCGGCTCGGTGCTCGGTGCCCTGGTGGGCGCGGGCGTGAGCATCGAGGCCCTGCGCGATCACCAGAGGGGCGCGCCCATTACCGAGGGACCGCTCGCCGGCTACCTGTGGGACTACGAGACGGCGACCGGCGGTCGGCGTCCCTCCATGCCGCGCCTGCGCGGCCCGGGTTCGGTGCGCCTCATGGCCTCATCACTCCGCCACGGACTCAAGATGCCACCGACCGCTGTCCTCTCGGCGTTCATGCCGGTGGGCAACGGCTCGCTGGAGCGCGTGGGCCATCTCATCGATGCGATCACCCCCTTCGGCGAGTGGTCGCCGCATCAGGCGCTCTGGATCGTCGCGATGGACTACGAGGCGGGTCATCGCGTCGTCTTCGGTCGTGCCGATGCCCCTCCGGCCCCGCTGGCCGATGCCGTCATGGCGTCGTGCGCCATCCCCGGGTGGTTCGAGCCCGTGTCCATCGATTCGCGCACCTATGTCGATGGTGGTGCCTGGTCGGCTACGTCCGCGGACGTGCTCGCCGGCCAGGGACTCGACGAGGTCTACGTCGTGGCACCCATGGTCTCCTTCGAGACCGATGAGCCCGACTCGCTGCTGAGCCGTCTGGAGCGGCGATGGCGCGGGAGCGTCACGCGTCGCTGCGCCTCCGAGGTCGAGGAGCTGCGCGAGGCAGGCGCCGCCGTGACGGTCCTCGGTCCTGGCCGCGAGGATCTCGAGGCCATGGGGGGCAACATCATGGACGGTCGCCGGCGCCTCGAGGTGCTCGAGACATCACTGAGGACGAGCCGGGTGGCCCTCGAGCGCGGAGGATCTGGCAGGCTGGCCGACACAGGCTGACACAGGCCGATGGCTCGAGGAGGCGACGGCCATGGCGTTGTCCGGTGACGTTGACGCAGAAGGCACCGTCCTGCGCGAGGTCGAGGGCATGGCAGCGGGCAGTCCGCTGCTCGAGGAACTCGCCCCCATCTACTACCGGCACGTCCCCGCCGAGGACCTCGAGTCCCGAGGCCCCGCGGATCTCCTCGGCGCGATGGTCTCCCACGTGGAGCTGGGCAGCGAGCGGCCACCCGGCACGGCGCGCGTGCGCGTCCATACGCCCACGGATGACGCTGACGGCTGGTCCTGCGGCGGTCCCGTCGTCGAGATCGTCACCGACGACATGCCCTTCCTCGTCGACTCCGTCGCTGCCGAGCTCACGCGGCTCGGCCGCTCCCTGCGCCTGGTGATCCATCCCGTCCTCTCCGTGCGGCGCGATGTGAGCGGCGCACTCGAGGGCATCGAGGCCGACGGCCCGGGGATCCGAGAGTCGTGGATCCACGCCGAGATCAGCAGGGGCGGGGCCTCGGCAGCGGACATCGAGGCAGCGCTGCGACGCGTGCTCAGCGACGTCCGTGAATCAGTGGAGGACTGGCCGCGGATGCGAGCCAAGGCGCTCGAGACCGCGGATCACCTGCAGGAGCACCCGCCCGCGGGGATCGCACCGGATCAGTCAACTGAGGCTGCCGCGCTGCTGCGCTGGGTGGCCGACGACAACTTCACCTTCCTCGGCTACCGCGAGTACGACCTCCTCAGTGACGATGGGCGAGATCGCCTGCGCGCCGTGCCGGGCACCGGTCTGGGCATCCTGCGGTCGGACCCGGACCTCGCCTCCGCGACCGACTACCTGAGCGCGCCCGTCGCCGCACGCGCGCGTGAGCCGCGCATCCTCGTGCTCACGACCGCCAACAGTCGCTCCACGGTGCACCGTCCGTCCTACCTCGACTACATCGGCGTGAAGCGCTTCGACGAGTCGGGGCGAGTGATCGGCGAGCGTCGTTTCCTCGGCATTTACGCCGCCTCGATGTATGCGCAGTCCGTCCGCGAGATCCCGCTCCTGCGCACTCGGGCCGATGAGGTCATGGCCGAGCTCGACATCGATCCTCGCTCGCACACGGGCAAGGAGGTCATGCAGTTCCTCGAGACCTACCCCCGCGAGGAGCTCTTCCAGGTCGACTCCTCGGACCTCGCCGCGGTCGCGCTCGCCGTCCATCAGATGGCCGAGCGCCGACAGACTCGGCTCTTCGTCAGGCGCGATCCCTACGGCCGATTCATGTCGTGCTTCGTCTACCTCCCGCGTGATCGCTACACCACGGCCGTGCGCTTGCGCATCCAGGACATCCTCCAGGAGGCGTACGGCGGTGCGTCCGTCGACTACACCGCCCGCGTGTCGGAATCGGTTCTCGCGCGCCTCCACGTCGTGGTCCGCGCTGCTCCAGGGGAAGTGATTCGCGACGCCGACGTGGTGGGGGTACAGGCGCGCATCGTCGAAGCGGTGCGCAGCTGGGACGACGACTTCGCCGCGCTGCTCATCGAGCGCGTCGGCGAGGACCGGGCAGCCGAGATCCTTGCCGTCTACTCCGACGGATTCCCGGAGGCCTACAAGCACGAGGTTCCCGCCGACGCCGCGGTCAAGGACGTCCTCATCGCGGAAGGCTCTCCCGATGGCGAGGTGCGGCTGCGCCTCTACGCTCCGGACGGGCACGAGTCACGCCTGCGGCGGCTGAAGATCATCCGGGCAGGGGATTCGATCTCCCTGTCCCGGGTGCTGCCCGTGCTCGGCTCCCTCGGCGTCATCGTGGAGGACGAGCACCCCTATGACATCCAGAGGGTGGGCCGGGTGCCCCTGCACGTCTACGACCTCGGCTTCCAGCTGCCCGAGGGAGACATTCCCGAGCGCGATGCCCTGCGCAGGCGCTTCGAAGAAGCCTTCCTCGCCATTTGGCACGGCCGGTGCGAGGCCGATCCCCTCAACGGACTGACCGTGCGCACGGCACTGACGTGGGAGCAGGTCGTCATCCTGCGCTGCTACGTCCGCTACCTCCAGCAGACCGGCTCGAGCCTCGGCCAGGACTTCGTCGAGTCGGCGCTCCTCGGCAACCGCTCCATCGCGCAGCTCATCGTGGAGATCTTCGAGGCACGATTCGACCCGCAGCGCGACGAGGGGCGCCGCGATCGCCAGGACACCCTCGCTGCGCGGGCGCGACAGGCACTCGACGAGGTCACGAGCCTGGACGAGGACCGCATCCTGCGCTCTCTCCTGGGCATGGTGGCTGCGACGCTGCGCACCAATGCCTACCGTCGGGACGATCGCGGTCAGCCGCTCGACCGACTCTCGATCAAGCTCGACCCCCAGCTCATCCCGGAGCTGCCGCTGCCCAGGCCCCGATTCGAGATCTGGGTCTATTCGCCCCGTGTCGAGGGAGTGCACCTGCGCTTCGGGCGCATCGCCCGCGGCGGCCTGCGCTGGAGCGACCGCCGCGCGGACTTCCGCACGGAGGTCCTCGGCCTGGTCAAGGCTCAGGAGGTGAAGAACGCCGTCATCGTGCCCGTCGGAGCCAAGGGCGGCTTCCTGCCCAAGGCGCTGCCGGACCCCCAGGTGGATCGCGATGCGTGGATGACGGAGGGCCGGGCGGCCTACGCCACCTTCATCCGGGGGATGCTCGACATCACGGACAACCTCGTCGAAGGCGTGGTGGTCCCGCCGCCCGATGTCGTGCGCCATGATGGCGACGACCCGTATCTCGTCGTCGCGGCGGACAAGGGCACGGCGACGTTCTCCGATCTCGCCAACTCCGTGGCGGAGGAGTACTCCTTCTGGCTGGGAGATGCCTTTGCCTCGGGAGGCTCTGCGGGCTACGACCACAAGGCGATGGGCATCACCGCCCGCGGAGCGTGGATCTCGGTGCAGAGGCACTTCCGCGACCTCGGGGTCGACGTGCAGCGCGAGGACTTCACCGTCGCGGGCATCGGCGACATGAGCGGTGATGTCTTCGGCAACGGCATGCTGCTGTCGCCGCACATCCGACTGGTGGCCGCTTTCGACCACCGGCATGTCTTCCTGGACCCCGATCCGGATCCGGCAGCCTCCTTCGCGGAGCGGGAGCGCCTCTTCGCACTCCCGCGTTCGTCGTGGGAGGACTACGACCCCGCGCTCATCTCGGCCGGAGGAGGCGTCTATCCGCGCAGCGCCAAGTCGATCGATCTCACTCCCGAGGTCCGCGCGAGGCTGGGCATTGACGACGACGTGAAGTCGCTCACGCCGGCCGAGTTGATCAAGCGCATCCTCACGGCGCCCGTCGACCTTCTCTGGAACGGCGGCATCGGTACCTACGTGAAGTCCCAGACGGAGACCAACTCCGACGTCGGCGACAAGGCCAACGATCCCGTGCGCGTCAATGGCAACTCCCTGCGCTGCAAGGTCGTGGGCGAGGGCGGCAATCTCGGGCTCACCCAGCTCGGCCGTGTCGAAGCGAGCCGACACGGCGTGCGCCTCAACACCGACGCCATCGACAACTCAGCAGGAGTCGACACCAGCGACCACGAGGTCAACATCAAGATCCTCCTCGATGGCGCTGTCCGCGACGGTGAGCTCTCCGAAGGTGATCGCGACGCCCTGCTCGTCGAGATGACCGACGAAGTCGCCTCGCTCGTGCTCGCGGACAACTACGACCAGAACGTCCTCCTCGGCAACGCTCGGTGGGGCGCAGCCGCCCTCATCTCCGTGCATGCGCGCATGATCGCCGACCTCGAGTCGCGAGGGATCCTCAATCGCGCCCTCGAATACCTCCCGGATGACGAGGAGATCACCACGCGTGCCGCGGCCCATCAGGGCCTCACGTCGCCGGAGCTCGCGATACTCGCCGCCTACGCCAAGATCGCCCTCACGGGCGACCTCGACGGCGCGGGCCTGTCGGCCGACCCATGGTTCGCGGCGTACGCCGTGGACTACTTCCCGGCCCTCCTGCGCGAGCGCTTCGCCGAGCGCATCGCGACCCACCCGCTGCGTGACGAGATCATCACGACGGTCGTGGTCAACAACCTCATCAACGACGGGGGCATCTCGGTCGTCTACCGAGCGTGCGAGGAGACCGGCGCCTCGCCGCTCGAGGTCGTGCGCGCGGCCACCGCGGCGACGGCGATCTTCGACCTTCCGTCCTTCTGGTCCGCGGTCAATGCCCTGGACAACCAGGTGCCGACATCGGCACAGGATGCGCTCCATCACGAGTCCCGGCGCCTCCTCGACCGCTCCATCAGATGGTTCCTCCAGACCCGTGGCGGCGCCCTGGATGTGTCTGCGGAGGTGGCGCGCTTCGCTCCGGCCGTCACGGAACTAGCGCCGCTGGTGCCCGATGCCCTCGTCGGCATCGAGCGCACTCGGCTGGACGCGTCCACGGCGGCTTTCGTCGCTGCCGGTGCGCCCCAGGCGCTCGCCGAGCAGGCGAGCGCGATGCTCGACGTCTTCGCCCTGCTCGACATCGTGCAGATCGCCGACTCCGTGGGCCAGTCCCCCGCCGAGATCATGCCCCTCTACTTCGCCCTGTCGGAGCGCTACGACGTCGATCGCCTCCTCTCGCGCATCACGGCCCTGCCACGCGGCGACCGCTGGACGGCGCTGGCCCGCCAGGCCCTGCGCACCGACCTCTACGCCGCGCTCGCCGGCGTGACGGCCGGAGTCGCGACCGCGTCGCCGCCGGGGGAGTCGCCGGAGCGGCGTATCGCGTCGTGGGAGGACCAGCACCGCGAAGGCCTCGCCCGCGCGCAGGCGACCCTCGATCAGATCGCCGCGCTCGAGACCGGTGACCTGGCGACGATCTCGGTGGCCCTGCGGGTGCTGCGCAACCTGGTCGCCCAGGGCCAGGGACAGACACCAGGGGGCGGTGGGTAGGTTCGGGCCATGTCGGCACTGAGCGAGGACACGATCCGGTCACTGCCCAAGGTGCTCCTGCACGATCACCTCGATGGCGGCCTGCGTCCCTCGACGGTCGCCGAGCTGGCCGCGGAGACCGGCTACGCCGATCTGCCCGAGGCCGATCCCGCGAAGCTCGCGGTGTGGTTCCGCGATGCGGCTGACTCGGGCTCGCTGGATCGCTATCTCGAGACCTTCCAGCACACGGTCGGCGTCATGCAGACCCCGGAGGCCCTGGCCCGCGTGGCCCGGGAGTGCGCCGAGGACCTGGCGGCCGACGGGGTCGTGTACGCCGAGGTGCGCTTCGCGCCCGAGCTCCACATGCAGCGAGGGCTCAGCCTCTCCGAGGTGGTGGACGCCGTGCTCGACGGATTCCACGAGGGCGAGCGGGCGACGGGCATCCGCATCGGCACCCTGCTCACCGCCATGAGGACTGCCGCAAAGAGCCGGCAGATCGCCGACCTCGTCGTCGAGTATCGCGATCGTGGCGTCGTAGGCTTCGACATCGCGGGCCGCGAGGCCGGCTACCCGCCGACCCGGCACCTGGACGCCTTCGAGTACCTCCGGCGTGAGAACGCTCACTTCACGATTCACGCCGGCGAGGCCTTCGGCCTGCCGAGCATCTGGGAGGCGATCCAATGGTGCGGGGCTGACCGCCTCGGGCATGGCGTCCGCATCGTCGACGACATCGAGCGCCGCCCCGACGGGACGTATCGACTGGGGCCCCTCGCCGCCTACGTGCGCGATCGTCGTATCCCGCTCGAGCTCTGCCCGACGTCCAATGTGATGACGGGCGCGGCCCCCAGCATCGCCGAGCACCCCATCGGCATGCTGGCGGACCTGCGCTTCCGCGTGACCATCAACACCGACAACAGGCTCATGTCGCACACCACCATGACGCAGGAGATGCTCGCCGTGAGCGATGCCTTCGGCTGGGGCGTGCGCGAGATGCGCTGGCTGACCGTGAACGCGATGAAGAGCGCCTTCATCCCCTTCGACGAGCGCCTGGCCCTCATTGATGACGTCATCAAGCCCGCCTACGCGGCGGCGGGAGCGTAGGGTCGCCCCATGAGCGTCGTCGAGCAGCTGCAGTCCACCGCCGCCAATGTGGAGGGTGTCCGCGAGGGCCTGGGGCGCCTGCGCGGCGCGCTGGAGCAGACCGAATCGGTCCTCACCATCGCCGACGAAGTGCTGGGCAGGACCGACGACGTGCTCGAGTCCGCCGCCGAGGCACTGGAGACATCCAAGCGATGGGCGCCTCGTGCGGCAGTCGTGCTCGGAGTCGTGGCTGTCGCTGCGGTCGGCGTGATCGTCATCATGCGCCTGCGACGACGCAATGACGACGACTAACGACACGGCCATGCGTCACGTGGGCACCACCGGGCTGTCTGAGCGCACTCTCAACCGCGCTTTCCGGTCCCGGAAACGCGGTTATGACTGCGCTTGAGTCGAGGGCAGGCGCACGGTCCACGCGGTCGACTCGATCGTGAATCCCGCGCGCTCGTAGGCGCGCAGGGCCGCTTCATTGCAGATCGTGACCACGAGGCCGATAGCATCAAAGCCGTCGAGTCGTGCGGCCGCCCACCGCAGCAGCGCCACTCCCGCGCCGGCGAACTCGGGGCGGGGATCGCGCCAGACGGCGCAGACCCAGGGACCCTCGTCGGGACGGTCGACGATGAGGATCCCGCCGTAGACATGGCCGTCGCGCACCGCGAGGGCACTCGCATGGCAGATCAGCGGCCCCAGCTGGGCGCCCGCGGTGTAGGGCACGAGGTAGGAGTCGATCAGGGCTGCGCCACCGGGCATGTGGTCGGGATGCCCGGGCGGGTACGCCGCCTCGAACGAGGGAAGGACGTCATCCCACGGCACCGGCGGGGTGGCGCCCGCTGCGAAGGGCAGGAACTCGCGGTTGTCGTAGACGTCCGCAGGCAGCGCTAGTCGCATCTGATGCGCGTGGCGCTGGAGGGTCCCTCCAGCGGCGAGGAGCGCTTGGGCTTCCGCGAAGTCGTGGACGCTCACCGTGCCCTCGAGCGTGGGCGGCTCCGACGGCGAGGGTTCAGACACCCTGCGGATGCCACACGGTCGTCGTCTCCACGAAGGCGCTGATGCGCCCCAGGCCCGGATCGGCCGACCAGTCCGGAGGTGACGACGGCGGCGGCAGCACACGCGTGATCGTCTCGGCAGCGGCGACCGCCATCTCGGTGGCAACGCCGTCATCGACGACGCCGGTGAGGTCAAGGGCATCGACGTCGGCATGCGATGCGAGCCATGGTCCGATCTCGCCGGGTGCGCCGGTGAGGATGTTCACGACGCCGCCGGGAAGGTCGGAGGTGGCGAGCACTTCGGCGAGTGTGATCGCCGGCAGAGGGCACTCGGGTGACGCGACGACGACGCAGGAGTTGCCGCTCACGATGATCGGGGCGACCACGCTCACCAGGCCGAGCAGCGACGGTCGCTGCGGGGCGATCGCCGCGACGACGCCCGTGGGCTGGGGGACCGAGAAGTTGAAGTAGGGGCCTGAGACCGGGTTGCTCGAGCCCAGGACCTGGGCGATCTTGTCCGACCACCCCGCGTACCAGACCCAACGGTCGATGGCGGAGTCCACCTGCGCGGAAGCACGTCGGGCGGAGCAGCCCTCGGCGCTCTCGATCTCGGCCTCGAACTGCGCACGTCGGCCCTCGAGCATCTCGGCGATCCGGTAGATCACCTGGCCGCGGTTGTAGGCCGTGGCGCCCGCCCACCCGCGCTGGGCCGCCCGCGCGGCGAGCACGGCGTCGCGCGCGTCCTTGCGCGAGGCAAGCGAGGCGTTGGCGAGGAAGCGGCCCTTGGCGTCGGTCACGGCGTAGGTGCGACCGCTCTCGCTGCGCGGGAAGGCGCCGCCGATGTAGAGCTTGTAGGTCTTGCGGACGTCGAGACGGCCCTCCATCACACGACCTCCTGCTTGAGATAGGCGGCAAGGCCCTGGCGCCCGCCCTCGCGGCCGAAGCCGGACTCCTTGTAGCCGCCGAAGGGCGACGCGGGATCGAAGCGATTGAAGGTGTTGGCCCAGATCACGCCCGCGCGCAGCCGAGAGGCCATCCAGAGAGTGCGCGAGCCCTTCTCGCTCCACACGCCTGCCGACAGGCCGTAGGGAGTGTTGTTGGCCTTCTCCACGGCCTCATCGGGAGTGCGGAAGGTGAGCACCGAGAGCACCGGGCCGAAGATCTCCTCGCGGGCGATGCGATGCGCCTGCGTCACGCCGGTGAACAGTGTTGGCGCGAACCAGAAGCCGCGGTCGGGCAGGGAGCACGGCGCCGACCAGCGATCGGCCCCCTCGTCCTCGCCGGATCGCACGAGGTCGTCGATGCGGGCACGCTGCTCCGCGGAGTGGATGGCGCCGATATCGGTGTTCTTGTCGAGGGGGTCGCCGAGCCGCAGGGTCGAGAGCCGCCGCTTGAGTGCGTCGAGCACCTCGTCCTGCACGGACTCCTGCACGAGGAGTCGCGAGCCCGCGCAGCAGACGTGGCCCTGGTTGAAGAAGATGCCGTTGACGATTCCCTCGACGGCCTCGTCGACGGGCGCGTCATCGAAGACGATGTTCGCTGCCTTGCCGCCGAGCTCGAGGGTGAGTCCCTTGCGCGTGCCAGCCAGCGCGCGCTGGATGAGCTTGCCGACCTCGGTGGAGCCCGTGAAGGCGATCTTGTCGACGCCGGGGGACTCGACGACCATGCGCCCGGTCTGGCCCGCGCCCGTGACGATGTTGACCACCCCTGGCGGCAGGTCCGCCTGGCGGCAGATATCCGCGAAGGCGAGCGCGGTCAGTGACGTGGTCTCGGCAGGCTTGAGGACGACGGTGTTGCCGCAGGCGAGTGCCGGGGCGACCTTCCACGCGAGCATGAGGAGCGGGAAGTTCCACGGGATGATCTGTCCCGCGACGCCGTACGGCTTGTCGCCGTAGCCGGCGTAGGCGATCTTGTCCGCCCAGCCGGCGTGGTAGAAGAAGTGCGCCGCGACGAGCGGGATGTCGACGTCGCGCGACTCGCGGATCGGCTTGCCGTTGTCGAGCGTCTCGAGCACGGCGAGCTCACGGGAGCGCTCCTGGATGATCCGTGCGATGCGGTAGAGGTACTTCGCGCGCTCGCGGCCCGGCATCTTGGACCACGTCTGCTTGTACGCCGCCCGTGCGGCCTTGACCGCTCGCTCGACATCGGCTGCACCCGCCTCCGTGATCTCGCTGAGCACCTCTTCGGTGGCGGGGTTGACCGTCTTGAAGGTGGTGCCGTCGATCGTCTCGACGAAGTCCCCGTCGATGAAGAGGCCGTAGTGCGGGGCGATGTCGACGACGGCCCGTGACTCTGGTGCGGGGGAGTACTCGAAGGTCATCGCAACTCCTAGTCGATCGTCACGTAGTCGGGACCGGAGTAGTGGCCCGTGCGCATGCGCTGGCGCTGCAGGAGCAGGTCGTTGAGCAGGCTGGAGGCGCCGAATCGGAAGAGATCCGGTGTCAGCCATGCCTCGCCGCACACCTCGTTGACCATGACGAGGTAGCGAATGGCGTCCTTGGAGGTGCGGATGCCGCCGGCCGGCTTCACGCCGATGCGCTGCCCCGTCTGTCGGTGCCAGTCTCGGACCGCTTCGAGCAGGATGAGCGTGACCGGGAGGGTCGCCGCAGGGCTCACCTTGCCGGTGGACGTCTTGATGAAGTCGGCACCCGCGAGCATGGCGAGGTAGGAGGCGCGGCGGACGTTGTCGTAGGTGCGGAGCTCGCCCGTCTCGAAGATCACCTTGAGGTGAGCGGTGCCGCAGGCTTCCTTGATCGCCACGATCTCGTCGTAGACATCGAGGTAGCGCCCCGCGAGGAAGGCTCCGCGGTCGATGACCATGTCGATCTCGTCGGCGCCGTTGGCGACGGCATCGCGGGTGTCGGCCAGCTTGACCGCGAGACTGGCGCGGCCCGAGGGGAATGCGGTGGCGACTGCCGCGACGTGGAGGGCATCGCCCACGGCGTCGCGGGCGATCGCGGCCATGTCGCCGTAGACGCAGACAGCGGCGACGTGGGGAGTCGTCGGGTCCGTGGGGTCGGGGCGCAGGGCCTTGGCGCACAGCGCTCGGACCTTGCCGGGGGTGTCCATTCCCTCGAGGGTCGTGAGGTCGACCATCGAGATGGCGAGATCGATGGCCTGCTGCTTGCTCGCGGCCTTGATGGATCGCGTCGAGAGCATGGCGGCTCGACCCTCTGCGCCCACCTGGTCCACGCCGGGCAGGCCGTGGAGGTAGCGCCGCAGGGCCGCATTGCTCACGGCCACGTCGGCGGCAAGGGCTGCGGTCACCCCGCCAGCGTAGTCAGGCGGTCAGGCCCGCGGGCGCGTGACCGAGGGCCAGTCCTTGATCCGCTCGCTCAGGCCACACTTCCACTCATCGAGCGTGGAGTAGTAGCAGCTGTAGATCCTGAGCCAGCGGCGCTCTTCCACGGATGCCTTCGTCCACCACAGTTGGGTGGCGTCGACCTTGATGGGGTAGACGAGCGTGTCGCGAGTCCCGGGGCCGATGTCGTTGTAGGGATTCCACAGCCGCGGCTTGCCCACCTTGAACTGCTTGATGTCGACGCGGCTCGCGTAGTCGTCTCCCTCGAAGTACTCCAAGAGGCAGCGCACCATCTTCTTGGCGGTGGGGACGGAGAGGTTCTTGCCGTAGATGCCCTCGGTGATGGGGCAGTCCAGGATGCCGGTGGGCTTGCGCTTGTCCGGCTTCTGCGCATCGGGCAGGGGCACCGTCGATGGCCGGATTCGGTCGACCCACGCGCCCGTCTTGGGGATCGTGTACTCGCCGTAGGGCATGCCGGGCCGAAGCGGGTCCGTGCGCACGAGGTAGGACTCGGCGTTCTCCGCGATGACGACGCCCGGCTCCCACTTGCCGATCCCGAGGGCATCGACTTCGACGCGGTCGCCCACGTTGAAGTCCTGCGCGGCAGCGGCCGGCGGGGAGACGAGGAGTCCGATGACTGCGATCGTGGACGCGAGGATGAGCAGGGCACGCTTCATGCGGCGAGGCTAGGAGCAGCGGAAGTCCCGTGGCCTGCTGATTGGCGAGGATGTCGCAGAAGTGAGGCCGCGTTATCGGGTGGGCGCCGGGGGACGCACCCGCGCGTACATCACGAGATCGTGATGGATCCCGTCTGCCCGCAGTTGCGCGCGGCGCAGGGTCCCCTCGCGCGCGAAGCCTGCCTTCTCCAGGCTGCGCTGCTCAGCGACGTTGTCCACATCCGTGGATGCCTCCACGCGGTGCGCGCTCTCCAAGAGGTGTTCGGCGAGGAGGCGCTGGGCGATCGTGCCCCAGCCCTGGCCCCGCCGCTCCGGAGCGAGCGCGATGCCCATCGACCAGGCGCGCGAGCCGACCGTGGGGCCGTAGTGGACCGCGTGCCACGACATCGTGCCGATGATCTCGCCGTCGATGACGATGACCGCACGATGATGCTCGCCGGGCACCCGCTCGCCGGCGTCCCAGTCATCCCACTCGGACGAATCGTCCGGGCAGGCGTCGTTGTCGGTGCGCGGACGTATGTCGCACCGGTGACCGTCGACCTCCTCGGTGGCGATCACGCGCTCAGCCGGTCGCGCAGGGCGGCAGCGAGACGTTCGAGAGTGGCCTCGGCTTCCTCGCGCGCGATGGCGAGGCCGGCGCCGTCGACAGGGCGCACGACTTCGAGGTAGCACTTGACCTTGGGCTCGGTCCCGCTCGGTCGCACGATGACGCGCGCGCCGGGGAGACGCAGCAGGATGCCGTCGGTGGGCGGCAGTCCATCGACCCCGTCGGCCAGGTCGACGATGGCCTGGACAGGCATGCCGCCGAGGTCTCGCGGCGGGTCCGCGCGCAGACCGTCGACGGCGCTGGCAATGAGCTCGGGTGTGGGCAGGCGCAAGGACACCTGGCGCGTCGCGTGCACGCCATGGCGCAGGGCGAGCTCGTCCAGTACGTCGAACACGGTGCGGCCCTCCGCATTGAGTGCCGCGACGAGCTCGAGGGCGAGCAGTGCCGCCGTGATGCCGTCCTTGTCGGCGACGTGCCGCGGGTCGACGCAGTAGCCCAGAGCCTCCTCGTAGCCGTAGCCGAGGTCCGGCGCGCGCGAAATCCACTTGAAGCCCGTGAGAGTGGTGGTGAAGGGGACTCCGGCGTCCTCGGCGATGCGCTGAAGCAGCGTGGAGGAGACCAGGGACGCTGCCATGGTCCCGGTGAATCCGCCGCGGCGCAGCAGCCACCAGCCGAGCAGCCAGCCGACCTCGTCGCCGCTGAGCGTCACCCACTCCCCGGGGGTGCGGGCGTCGGCGTGGGCGGGCCTGCCGTGGGGCACGCCGACGACGAGGGCACAGCGATCCGCGTCGGGATCCGTCGCGATGATGACGTCGACATTGATGCGCCGACCCTCGGCCATGGCAAGGTCGAGCGCACCGGCCTCCTCCGGGTTGGGGAAGGCCACGGTGGGGAACTCGGGATCGGGGTCGCGCTGCTCCTCGACGGTGAAGGGCGCGGGGAAGCCTGCGCGAAGGGCGGCTTCCTGCAGCACCGCCGACCCGACGCCGTGCATGGCCGTATGCAGGCTGACGACATCCCGAGGCGTGTGAGGCAGCGGCACCTGCGCGGCCTGAGAGACGTAGGCATCCACGATGTCGTCGCCGAGTGTCTCGTGATCATCGGATCGAGGAAGCAGGGCGACCGGCCCGGCCGCGGCGATGAGCAGGGCGATCTCGGCGTCGGCGGGGGGCACGATCTGACGGCCGTCCCCGAGGTAGACCTTCAGGCCGTTGTCCTGTGCGGGGTTGTGGCTGGCGGTCACCATCAGGCCCGCGTCGGCGCCCAACGCGCGCACGGCGTACGCGAGCACGGGCGTAGGAAGGGCGCGGGGGAGGACCAGGGCCTTGACCCCCGCTCCCGCCAGGATCTCGGCGCAGTCACGCGCGAAACGCGACGAGTTGTGACGGGCGTCGAAGCCGATGACCGCCGTCGGGTGCTCATGCCGCGCGAGGAGGTAGGCACCGATACCGGCAGCAGCGCGCGAGACGGTGACGCGGTTCATGCGATGCGGGCCAGGTCCCATGCGCCCGCGCAATCCCGCGGTGCCGAACTCCAGCGGCCCGCGGAAGGAGTCGGCGAGCTCCGCCTGCGCTGCCGTGTCCCCCGCCGTGGCCGCATCGACGAGCGACTGCAATGCGGCGCGCGTCGCCGGGTCGGGGTCGTCGGCGAGCCACTCCTCGGGCGTCACTAGAGCCGCCGGATCACCTGTGCGAGGAGCGAGCCCATGCGCGCGGCGGATGCCTTGCCCGCGGCGAGCACCTCCTCGTGGCTCAGGGGCTCGCCCGTCATGCCGGCGGCGAGGTTGGTGACCAGCGACAGCCCGAGGATCTCCATGCCCGTCTCGCGTGCGGCGATGGCCTCCTGCACCGTCGACATGCCCACGAGGGTGCCCCCCAGGGCCCGCACCATGCCGATCTCCGCCGGTGTCTCGTACTGCGGTCCGAGGAACTGCGCGTAGACGCCCTCGTCGAGCGTGGGGTCGATGTCGCGTGCGATGGCGCGCAGCCGGGTCGAGTAGAGGTCGGTCATGTCGATGAACGTCGCCCCGCGCAGCGGGGTGGCGCCGAAGAGATTGAGGTGATCGCGGATGAGCACCGGCGTGCCGGGTGTCCATGAAGGGTCCAGCCCTCCGCACCCGTTGGTCAACACCACGACGCGACACCCGGCTGCAGCGGCAGTGCGGACGGCATGGACGACGGCGTCCACACCATGGCCCTCGTAGAGGTGCGTGCGGCCGAGGAAGACCAGCACGGGAGTCCCGTCGGCGTCCACGCTGCGAATGCGCCCGTGGTGGCCGTCGGCCACGGGGGGCC
>JAPOKX010000239.1 GCA_029977425.1 Actinomycetota bacterium | reverse complement strand
TGTGCGTGTCCAGGTTCCCCGTGGGCTCACCCGAGTATCTCGAGACCCGCGAGCAACTCGCGGCGGGTCTCACCATCGGAGGACGACCGTGAGCGACGCACCTCACCTCCGACCCGATATCGATGCGGTGCTCAGGGTCCGTGACCTTGTCGTCGAGTTCCCGATGGGACGGAAGCGGAGCCTTCAGGCTGTCTCGGGCATCAGTTTCGACCTGGCCCGGGGCGAGACCCTCGGCATCGTCGGCGAGAGCGGGTGCGGCAAGTCGACGACCGGCCGCGCGATCATGCAGATGCCGCGACCGACGTCTGGTTCGATCGAGTTCGAGTCGAGCGAGTTGACGACCCTCGGACGGGCGGAGCTGCGCGAGGCCCGCACCAGTGTCCAGATGATCTTCCAGGACCCGATCTCATCGCTCAACCCTCGTCGTCGTGTCCGCGACAGTGTGCTCGATCCGCTCGACATCTGGGCTCGTGGCACACCCGAGGAGCGCGCCGCGCGGGTCGATCGCACCCTCGAGGAAGTGGGCATCGACCCGGAGCGCGCCCACGACTCACGACCACATCAGTTCTCCGGCGGGCAGTGTC
>JAPOKX010000238.1 GCA_029977425.1 Actinomycetota bacterium | reverse complement strand
GCTGGCCGCTGACCTCCGACGCGAGACCTCCACCGGCCCCATCTCGGCTCACTTTGCGACCTCAGTGAGCGCGGTCTCCATCACCTTGTCGAGCACCTGCGCGCGTGGGGTCCCTGCCGCCACGAGCGCCTCGGCGCGATCGTCGCGCCGTCCGACGTGGCCAATGTGCGCCGCTGCGCGTGGTCGGCGGCGGACGAAGCCGCCGCGGACGAAGCGGCGGCGGACGAACCGAAAAAAAACGAAGCGGAAGCGGTCGTGACCGTGACCGCGTCGGTCGTCTCTTCTTCTTCGTCGCTCACATCGGCGTCGCGCACGAACGAAAACGAAACAAAAACCCTCATAGAGGCGTTGGTGCGCGACGCCATCGCACGCGTCGTCCGAGACGAAAAAGCTTTTTTAGAAGAGGCTTCCGGCGGTTCCGGCGGCGTCGTCGCGTCGGCGGCGTCGCCTCCGGCGTCGCCTCACGCGTCGCGGGTCCCGACCGTGAAGGCGCTGCTGGTCGGGTGCGCGTACTTCGCGCCTCGGCGTCCGGAGATGACGCGCCTGCGCGGCGCGCTGAACGACGTCGCGGCGATCCGCGAGGTCCTCGCG
>JAPOKX010000237.1 GCA_029977425.1 Actinomycetota bacterium | reverse complement strand
GCCGGCCACCCCACCTTGGGCACATGCCATGCATGGCTGGAAGCCGGGGGCGAGCCGGCCAATGACCACATCGTGCAGGAGTGCGGAGCCGGTCTGGTGCGAATACGGCGCACACCGGACGGCGCTTTGAGCTTCGCGGCGCCACCGCGTAATCGCACCGGACCTCTCGAGGACGGAGTCTTGGACGAAACCGTCCGTGGGCTGCATTTGTCTCCGGATGCCGTGGTCGACCACCAGTGGTGCGACAACGGACCCGGCTGGCGCGGCCTACTGCTGCGCTCCACCGAGGATCTGCATTCTGTATCTCCCGACCCAGAGCTCTTGGCACACGCCGACGTCGGACTCATCGCCCCAAGTTCAGCAGAAACCGACTTTGAAGTGCGGGCGTTCTTTCCCGGCAACCAAGGGGTCACCGAAGATCCGGTGACCGGTTCGCTCAACGCAGCGCTCGGCCAGTGGCTCATCGGTGCCGGGCTCGCACCGGATTCCTACACCGCACTTCAAGGTCGCGCACTCGGTCGTCGTGGACTAATTTCCGTCCAAAGGCACCTCGACGACGTGTGGGTCGGGGGAAGAACGGTGACAGTGATCGAGG
>JAPOKX010000236.1 GCA_029977425.1 Actinomycetota bacterium | reverse complement strand
TGGCAAGCGACGCGGTTGGCAGCGCGAGGCGATGCCTCCCCACAACCTGCCCTTCACAATTCTTGGCACCGGCATGCTGTGGTTCGGCTGGTTCGGCTTCAACGCGGGTTCGGCGTACGCAGCGGACAACACCGCAGCCATCGCAGCGACAAACACCTTGTTGGCGACCTGCGCGGCTGGTTTGGCGTGGCTGATTGTGGAGAAAATCCGCGACAAGAAGGCAACTTCGCTCGGTGCCGCATCGGGCATCGTCGCGGGCCTGGTGGCGATTACTCCCGCGTGTGCCAACGTCACTCCGATGGGAGCCATCCTTCTGGGTCTGGTTGCCGGCGCGGTCTGTGCGTGGGCGGTAACCCTGAAGTACAAGCTCGGATTCGACGACTCGTTCGACGTCGTGGGCATTCACATGGTGGGTGGCCTCGTGGGCACGCTGGCCCTCGGGTTCCTCGCCTCCGACCTGGTCGAGGAAGGTGGTCAGAACGGCCTGCTGTACGGCGGCGACCTGAACCTGCTCATCGTCCAGATCATCGCCGCGGCCGGCGTGATGGTTTACTCCTTCATCCTGGCCGGCATCATCGCCCTCGCACTGAAGGCC
>JAPOKX010000235.1:307-609 GCA_029977425.1 Actinomycetota bacterium | reverse complement strand
GCCGAGGCTGCCGCCGCTGAGGCTAAGGCGCAGGCTGCCGCTGAAAAGGAGGCTGCCGCCAAGGCCAAGGAGGAGGCGAAGGCGCAGGCGAACGCCGCCGCCGCTGAGGCTAAGGCGCAGGCCGCCGCCGAGAAGGAGGCTGCCGCCAAGGCCAAGGAGGAGGCCAAGGCGCAGGCCGAGGCTGCCGCCGCTGAGGCTAAGGCGCAGGCCGCGGCCGAGAAGGAGGCTGCCGCCAAGGCCAAGGAGGAGGCGAAGGCGCAGGCCGAGGCTGCCGCCGCTGAGGCTAAGGCGCAGGCCGCGGC
>JAPOKX010000235.1:0-208 GCA_029977425.1 Actinomycetota bacterium | reverse complement strand
CCGAGAAGGAGGCTGCCGCCAAGGCCAAGGAGGAGGCGAAGGCGCAGGCCGAGGCTGCTGCGGCCGAGAAGAAGGCTCAGGCTGCGGCCGAGAAGGAGGCTGCCGAGAAGGCTAAGGCCGAGGCTAAGGCTCAAGCCGAGGCTGCCGCCGCTGAGGCTAAGGCGCAGGCTGCCGCTGAAAAGGAGGCTGCCGCCAAGGCCAAGGAGGA
>JAPOKX010000234.1 GCA_029977425.1 Actinomycetota bacterium | reverse complement strand
GATCACCAGAAACAGCAGCGAGTACTGATCGTGCGGATGACGAGATGGTTCGCACCGACGAGGTGGCCTACGTTGGTGGTGTCCGATGACAACGTCGCCTGCAGTGCCGCAACTGTCTCTCGACAACATCTCTGTCGGATACGGCGGACCCGTCGTCGTGCGGGATGTCTCGATAGAGGTCGAGCAGCAAGAGTTCGTCACCATCCTGGGTCCCAGCGGCTCCGGAAAGACCACGCTGCTGCGCGCTATCGCCGGGTACCTCCGCCCGGCGACGGGCATCGTCACGATCGCAGGAACGATCGCATCCAACGAGCGAACGTGGCTTCCACCCGAGCGACGTCGGATCGGCATCGTCCCGCAGGAAGGCGCGCTCTTCCCGCACCTCGACGTCGCAGGGAACATCGCCTTCGGTCTGCGGGACAAGAAGAAGGCGCGGGCGCGGGTCGCCGAAATGCTCGAGATGGTGGATCTGTCCGGACTGGAAAAGGCCCGACCGCATGAGTTATCGGGCGGTCAACAACAGCGAGTCGCTCTCGCTCGAGCACTTGCTCCCGCACCATCGCTGGTGTTGCTCGATGAGCCTTTCTCCTCCCTCGATGCCTCGCTGCGGATCGATGT
>JAPOKX010000233.1 GCA_029977425.1 Actinomycetota bacterium | reverse complement strand
GCATGTGTCGTCTTCCGCGTGATGGCGCCGCCGTGAGGCGACGACCGGTGGGGTATCAGGCGGGGATGGCGGGCGCGGATCCGCGAGCAGCCCGCGTCCCAAATCCCTCGTGACTCAGGCTCCCGCGTGGATGTTGCGATTCCGTTGTGCGAGTGCAAGAAGACTGGATGACTTCGATCGCGACTCCTACTGCTCACGGCTGACCGCGGCCGTGGTGCCACTGCAGGTTCTGGACGGTGCCGGGGCCGGAAGACCGACCCCTTGCGCCGAGATTTTTCTCTACCGTCAGGGCCCGGAATGCCGAAAATACGAAGGGAGCCCCATGAAGATCCACCCTCTCGCCATCGGTGCAGTGGCCGCAGTCGGAGGTGCAGCGATCATGCTCGCCTCCGGCGCCAACGCCGGCACCACCTCATCGTCTGAGCAGCTGATCATCAACCAGCGGATCTCCCAGGCCGCGGTGCGCCGCTCGAACACGGCGCTCAACTACATGGGTGTCATCCGCACGTCCACCCTCGACAACACCTACGGCCTGAACAAGAGCAACCCCAAGGGCGTCACCCCGCTCACTCAGGTGACCGGCGCGGGCCTTGGCTGGCAGACGCCTCAGATCCGTGAT
>JAPOKX010000232.1 GCA_029977425.1 Actinomycetota bacterium | reverse complement strand
GCACGTTCGGCTCGCGCTCTTCCGCGGAGAGTCGCTCCGCGGTTTCGAGCATCGCCGTTCCAGCCGTCCACCGGGCGTAATCGTCCGCGAGTCGACCGCCCATCGCGTCGATCGTCTCGACCTGGGTCACGTTGTCCAGTGACTTGCCTTCGTAGAACTGGACATCGACGTGGTTGAACGGTTCGAGGCGGGCGCCGATCCGACTCGACGTCTTGCGCACACCGCGGGCCACGGCGCGGATCCGGCCGTTTCGACGGGTGAGCAGCGTGATGATGCGATCGGCCTCGCCCAGTTTCTGGGTGCGAAGCACAATTCCCTCATCACGGTAGGTCGGCACGGTACATTCTCACCGGCGGGCAGCACCGCACGCAGATGACGCGCCCGGGAGGATGGGAATGTCCGAGGATCCAACACCTCCTGACGTTCCAGCGGACACCCCCGACGAGGTGGAGTCCCGGCGTCCGGTCCAGATGGTGGCCCTCGATCCGAGGTTTCTTCGCCGAAGCGTCCTGATCATCCTCGTCGGGATACTTCTTTTTCAGATTCTCGAGTGGAGCGCTTTGCGCTTGGCCGGGTTCTTGTTCAACCTCCTACTCGCGTGGCTGCTGGCGATCTCGTTCGACCCACT
>JAPOKX010000231.1 GCA_029977425.1 Actinomycetota bacterium | reverse complement strand
TGAGGTCTGCGTCGTTCAGTCCAGACGGCACGCGCGTGGTGTCGGCGAGTGATGATAAGACCGTGCGCGTGTGGGACGCGGCGACGTATGCGTGCGTGGCGACGCTCGAAGGACACACGAGCTTGGTGCAATCTGCGTCGTTCAGCCCGGACGGCACGCGCGTGGTGTCGGCGAGTGATGATAGGACCATGCGCGTGTGGGACGCGGCGGCGATGGCTGCGAGCGCGCCGATACTTGAAGGACACACGGAGACGGTGTATTCTGCGTCGTTCAGCCCGGATGGCACGCGCGTGGTGTCGGCGAGCTGGGATGAGACCGTGCGCGTGTGGGACGCGGCGACGTTTGCGTGCGTGGCGACACTCGAAGGACACACGGGTGGGGTGTATTCTGCGTCGTTCAGCCCGGACGGCACGCGCGTGGTGTCGGCGAGCTATGATTTTACCGTGCGCGTGTGGGACGCGGCGACGTTATCGTGCGCGGCGACGCTCAAAGGACACATGCGCGATGTGTATTCTGCGTCGTTCAGCCCGGACGGCACGCGCGTGGTGTCGGCGAGCGAGGATAAGACCGTGCGCGTGTGGGACGCGGCGACGTATGCGTGCGTGGCGACGCTCGAAGGACACATGGGTG
>JAPOKX010000230.1 GCA_029977425.1 Actinomycetota bacterium | reverse complement strand
GCCGCCGTCGCCGCGCTGAGAGCGAATCTCCCCGCGGATCCCTTGACCGTCGCGCTCGGGGTCGAGTCCACGGTGCTTCCCGAGCTGAAGCTCGTGTCGCACCTCGAGGCGATGACGCACATACACAGGGGCGAGTCGGTGGAGATGGTCGCGGCGGCGCGCGAGAGCCGCGGCGGCGGCTCGCGCGCGGTCCGCCAGCGCCAAACGCACGGGCCGCGGGACGAGCGCGGCGAGCGCGGCGAGCGCGTTCTGCGAAGCCTCGAGCGCGGACATCAAGTCGTCGCGCGCGGCGTCCTCGGTGGCGCGCGTCTCGCGCTCCTCCGCCTCGATGGTCTCGAGCTCGGTCTCCCACGCCTCGATGCGCTCCGCCTCCTGCGCGACCCGCGCCTCCTCCTCCGATCGCATCTCGGCGACGCGCGCGTCGAAGGCGGCGCGGCGGCTCGCCTCCGCCTCGGCGGCGGCGCGCACATCCGCCTCGACGCGCTCAATCTCGCGCTGCGCGTTTTCTCGGCGCGCCTCCTCGCGCTCGCGCATCGCGCGCTCCTCGCTTTCCCTCCCCTCCGCGCGGCGGGTCAGCGTCGTGCGCGTGGTCTCGATCGAGCCGGTCTGCTCGAGGACAATCTGGCGCAGAC
>JAPOKX010000022.1 GCA_029977425.1 Actinomycetota bacterium | reverse complement strand
GGTGTCCAGCCACAGTGGCAACTGGGACCACGCAGGCGCCTGGGCCTGCGATCGCTACGGCGGCATCGTCACCGTCGCGGAGCGGCTCAAGCCCGAGGGGCTGTACGAGCGCTTCGTCGCCTACCGCGAGTCGCTGGGCATGGAGGTGCTGCCGCATGGCAGTGACGAGACCTTTCGCACCCTGCTTCAGCGCCTCCAGGAGGGCAGGCTGGTGTGCCTCGTCGCGGATCGCGATCTGTCGGGGAGCGGCGTGCCCGTCGACTTCTTCGGAGAGACCGCGTCCATGCCTGCCGGCCCCGCCATGCTCTCGCTGCTCACCGGCGCGCCGATCATGCCCGTGGAACTGTGGCACGTGGAAGGTGGCCTCCGGGCTCGCGTTCGGACCGCGCTCCCGCACCCCGAGGGCGTCGCGCGCAAGGAGCGGACGGCAGCGCTCACGCAGTCCATGGCCGATGCCTTCGCCGAGAACATCGCGGCGCATCCCGAGGACTGGCACATGATGCAGCGGCTCTGGCTCAGCGACGTCGCTCAGCGGGCCGCAGCGTGAGAATCGGCATCGTGTGTCCCTACGCCTGGGACGTGCCCGGGGGAGTGCAGGCCCACATCCGCGACCAGGCCGAGACGCTCATCGAGATGGGCCACGACGTGAGCGTCATCACGCCCGTTGAAGACCCGGACGCACTCCCGCCCTATGCCATCGACGGAGGACGACCGCGCCCGGTGCCCTACAACGGCTCAGTCGCACGACTCACCTTCGGCGTGAAGGCGACTGCGCGCGTCCGACGATGGATTCGCGAGGGCGACTTCGACGTGCTGCACGTGCACGAACCTCTGGCGCCGTCGCTGGGAGTCCTGGCCTGCTGGGCTGCCCGTGGTCCCATCGTGGCCACGGTGCACTCGTCCATCGAGCGCTCCCGGGTCCTCATCACGGGGTACTACCTCGCCCAGACGGCACTGGAGAAGATCTCCGCTCTCGTGGCCGTGAGCGAGCACGCACGGCGCACCATCGTCGATCATCTCGGAGGAGACGCCGTCCTCATCCCCAATGGCGTGCGCGTCGACCACTACGAGGATGCTCAGCCGCTGCATGCGTGGGCGGGGCCTGCCATCGGCTTCCTCGGACGCATGGACGAGCCGCGCAAGGGGCTGCCGATCCTCCTGGCAGCCTTCGCCGGCATTCGCGCCCGCGTGCCCGACGCCACGCTGGTGCTCATCGGACCCGGCGACCCTGACGACGTACTCGCTGACGTGCCCGACGATGTGCGCGCCGGCATCGTCCCGCTCGGCCGGCTGAGCGAGCGGGAGAAGGCCCAGGCCCTGGCCTCCCTCGATGCGTACGTCGCCCCCAACACAGGTGGAGAGTCCTTCGGAATCATCCTGCTCGAGGCGATGGCAGCCGGGGCACCGGTCATCGCGAGCGACCTCGACGCGTTTGCCCGAGTCCTCGACGGCGGCAGGTGCGGGGCACTCTTCCCCGTCGGCGATGCTGCGGCACTCGAAGACACGGTGGTGGACCTCCTGGGCGACCCCGCAGCACGTGCCCGACTGGTGGCGGCCGGGTCGCGTCGCGTGACGGCGTACGACTGGCGCACCGTCGCGGGCGATCTCATCGACGTCTACGCCAGCGTCACGGCGGGGCAGAGCGGGGTGCGCGAGGACCTGCGTGGCCAGATCGTCGGCCGACTGGCCCGTCGTCGGGCCGGCAACGAGGGGGCGGACTGATGGGGATGTGGTGGTGGGCCATCGCCACTTTCGTTCTCGTGCTCCTCGTGGGCCTCTACCTGAGCATGACGGCGGGACGGTTGGACCGTCTGCACCGCCGGATCGACACGTCGCTGCACGCCCTCGACACCCAGCTCCTTCGGCGCTCCGCGCTCGCCCTGGACATGGCGGCGTCGGGAATCTTCGACCCCGCGACGGCGGTAGTGCTGGCAGACTCTGCGCATAGCGCGCGCGCGGCGTCGGAGGAGGACGTGGTGGCCCGAGGGCTTGCCGAGAGCGATCTCACTCGCGTGCTGGTCGAGGCGATTCCCGACGTCCAGGAAGCCGATGAGCTCCGCGAGGCAGCCGCGGACCCCTCGATGCTCGAGGACTTGCGCGGGACCTGCGTGCGCGTGCAGCTGTCGCGCCGTTTCCACAACGATGCCGTACGCGCGTGTCGCCAGGTGCGCCGCCAGCGCCTCGTGCGATGGCTCCGCCTCGCCGGGCACACGCCCTGGCCTGAGACGGTGGAGATGGACGACACGCCGCCGCCCGGCCTAACCGCGCGATAAGTGGGGCCCCCGACGTACCTTGGATCAATGCGCCTCACCGTGACCCTCGCCGTCGGTGCGCTCCTCCTCGTCGGCTGCGGCGGCGGAGAGGCCGCACCCGTCTCATCGAGCCCGAGTCCGAGCCCGTCGAGCGCGTCGCCCTCGGCGAGTCCGTCGCCGCTCCCCACTCCGTCCTCCGACGGGATCCCAGCGGGGGCGTCGCCCTTCTCCGGGCTCCCGGGAGGCGAGGGCAAGCCGGTGCTGGCCATCAAGATCGACAACACGCGACCTGCGCAGCCGCATGCGGGACTTCGGGCCGCCGACCTCGTCTATGTCACCGAGGTCGAGTGGGACCTCACGCGGTTCATTGCGATCTTCAACTCGCAGATCCCTGACGTGATCGGACCGGTGCGTTCCGCCCGCATCAGCGACATGGACATCCTCGTGCCCTTCGGCAAGGTCGCCTTCTCCAACTCGGGCGCGCAGTCGAAGCTCCTGCCCGTGATAGCCGCCGCCAACCTCTACGACGTGTCGGCGGAGAAGGCCTACGAAGCCTTCACCAATGACCCGGGGCGCCCCTCGCCTGTCGATCACATGGCCGATCCCCGCGTCTTGTTGGCCGCGGCGCCCGACGCAGAGCTGGCTCGTGACATCGGCTTCGTCTTCTCCCAGGACCCGCCGGCGGGTGGCACGCCCGTGTCCACCGTGACCGCGACGTGGCCGTCGTCCGAGGTGTCGTTCACCTGGGACGAGGCGGAGGGCAACTTCATCGTCGGACTCAATGGGGAGGAGTCGCGTTCCACGGAGGGTGGGCCCCAGCGCGCCGCCACCGTGGTGCTCCAGTCCGTCGAGCAGTCGGACTCCGGCTACGGCGACCGCTACGGCGGTGTCACGCCCTTCATCCAGACCGTGGGCAAGGGAGCCGCCATCGTCCTCAGGGACGGACGCATGTGGTCGGTGACCTGGGAGCGCCCCACGCTCGAGGACGGCACGAAGTTCCTGCTTCCTGACGGGACGCAGATGCCCTTCGCGATCGGCCAGGAGTGGGTCGTCTTCCTCGACAAGACGATGAAGCCCAAGGTCACCTGAGGCGCCTCTCACCTCGGCCTGCCGCCTAGCCGGGACCCGACTACCATGGGGCCAGGCCGCGGGCGTCGCGGCGTCCACTGTCGTGAGAGGTCACCGTGTCGGATTCCCCCACCCACGTCACCGGCACCACCCGCGTGAAGCGGGGCATGGCGGAGATGCTCAAGGGCGGCGTGATCATGGACGTCGTCACACCCGAGCAGGCCAAGATCGCCGAGGATGCCGGTGCTGTCGCCGTGATGGCGCTCGAGCGCGTGCCAGCCGACATCCGAGCCCAGGGCGGCGTCGCGCGCATGTCGGACCCCGACATGATCCAGGGCATCATCGAAGCGGTCACCATCCCCGTGATGGCGAAGGCGCGCATCGGCCACTTCGCCGAGGCCCAGGTGATCCAGTCCCTCGGCGTCGACTACATCGACGAGTCCGAGGTGCTCACTCCGGCCGACTACTCGAATCACATCGACAAGTGGCAGTTCACCGTGCCCTTCGTGTGTGGTGCCACCAATCTCGGCGAGGCCCTCCGCCGCATCACCGAGGGCGCGGCCATGATCCGTTCGAAGGGCGAGGCAGGCACGGGCGATGTCTCCAATGCCGTCACGCACATGCGCCGCATCCTGGGAGAGATTCGCGCGCTGTCCGCGCGCTCGGACGATGAGCTCTACGTCGCCGCGAAGGAGCTCCAGGCTCCCTATGACCTGGTGGTCGAGGTCGCCAAGGCCGGCAAGCTGCCCGTCGTCCTCTTCACCGCCGGCGGCATCGCCACGCCCGCCGACGCGGCGATGATGATGCAGCTGGGCGCCGAAGGCGTCTTCGTCGGCTCGGGGATCTTCAAGTCGGGCGACCCCGTGAAGCGCGCGGAGGCCATCGTTCAGGCGACGCGCCACTACGACAACCCCGACATCGTGGCCAAGGTGTCGCGTGGACTCGGCGAGGCCATGGTCGGGATCAACGTGGCCGACATCCCCGTCCACCATCGCCTCGAAGACCGGGGCTGGTGACGGGCGCGACGCCCACGATCGGCGTCCTGTCGCTTCAGGGTGACGTTCGCGAACACCTCGTGGCGCTCGCCGACGCAGGTGCGGCTGCAGTGCCGGTGGGCACGGCCGAACAGTTGGAAGCCATCGACGCCCTCGTGATTCCCGGCGGCGAGTCGACGACCATGTCGATGCTCGCCGTCCGCGATGGCCTCTTGGAGCCCTTACGCGCGGCACGCGCCCAGGGCATGCCGATGTATGGATCCTGCGCGGGCATGATCATGCTTGCCGACGAGGTGCTCGACGCGCGACCCGATCAGGAGACCGTCGGAGGCCTGTCGATGGTGGTGCGGCGCAATGCCTTCGGTCGCCAGGTGGACTCCTTCGAGACCGACGTGGACGTCGCGGGGCTGGATGGGCCTTTCCCTGCGGTCTTCATCCGGGCGCCCTGGGTGGAGTCCGTGGGGGAGCAGGTCGACGTACTCGCCAGGGTGACCCTGACCGCTGGGGGCGGCTCCGCCGTCCCGCCGGGCACTGCGAGCGGGGCGGATACCATCGTCGCGGTCAGGCAGGGGCCGTTCGTCGCGACGTCGTTCCACCCGGAGCTCACCGGCGACCCGCGATTCCACGAGATGTTCGTCCGGATTGTGAGGCAGTACGCATGAGCGGCCACTCCAAGTGGGCCACCACCAAGCACAAGAAGGCCGTGGTGGACGCCCGGCGCGGCAAGCTCTTCGCGCGGCTCATCAAGAACATCGAGGTCGCAGCGCGCCAGGGCGGTGGCGATCCCGCAGGCAACCCGACCCTCTACGACGCGATCCAGAAGGCACGCAAGAGCTCGGTGCCCCTCGACAACATCGAGCGCGCCGTCAAGCGCGGCTCCGGTGCCGAGGCCGGTGGGGCGGACTACCAGACGATCATGTACGAGGGCTACGGACCCAACGGCGTGGCGGTTCTCGTCGAATGCCTCACCGACAATCGCAACCGCGCAGCGTCGGAGGTGCGCGTCGCGTTGACGCGCAATGGCGGCAGCATGGCCGACCCCGGATCGGTCTCCTACCTCTTCAGTCGCAAGGGCGTGGTCATGGTGCCTCGGGCCGACGGAGTGGACGAGGACGCGATTCTCGCCGCCGTGCTCGAGGCGGGTGCCGAGGAAGTCAATGACCTGGGCGACGTCTTCGAAGTGCTCAGCGAGGCGGGCGATGTCGTCGCCGTGCGCACGGCGCTGCAGGCGGCAGGGATCGACTACGACTCGGCGGAGGCAACGTTCGTGCCGAGCATGTCGGTGCCCGTGGACGCCGACGTGGCACGCAAGGTCTTTCGGCTCGTCGAGGCGCTCGAGGACAGCGACGACGTGCAGAACGTCTACTCCAACGTGGACGTGAGCGACGAAGTTCTTGCAAGTCTCGACGCCTGATCGATTCGGGCGCAGGAGGGGAGGCCGGTTTGTCCGGGACCGGACGGCAGCTCACCGGCTGGGATGCCGCGACCTGGCGCACCTCGGCGGGAAGCCCGCACCTGCGCTCCACGGTGGTGGCTCTCGTCCTGCTCGACAGCGCGCCTGACTGGGAGCGCCTGCGTCAGCGCGTCGAACGGCTGACGCTCATGGTGCCGGTGCTCCGGCAGCGACCGCTCCGGGGCGTCTTCGGTGTCGCCTCGCCTCGACTGGCGGTTGACCCTGACTTCGACCTGGACCTGCACCTGCGCCGCATGCGACTCGCGGGATCCGGCACATGGAGCGAACTGCTCGAGGAGGCACGGCGCGTCAGCCTCACGGACTTCGACCGCGATCGCCCTCTGTGGGAGCTCGTGCTCGTGGAAGGGCTTGAGGGCGGTCGCGCCGCACTCCTGCTCAAGTTGCACCACGCCATCGCGGATGGACAGGCGACGGTGCTCATCGGGCTCAACCTCGTCGAGCTCGGCACCGACCCCAACCCCGACGAGCCGGAAGCGCCGGAAGCGCCCGTGCCGGTCGATGCCGGTGCGCCGGAGGTGAGCCTCGCGGACATCGTCGACAACGTGCGCCGAGGGTTCGGCGCGGCGGAGCGGGTGGGCGAGGCGATGGTGGCTCTCGCGCGCGGCACGCTCACCGATCCCGTGGCCACGTGGTCATCGGTCCTCGGGACGCTGGCATCCGTCGGCAGGTTCACCGCGGTTCCGGACGGCCCCTTGTCGCCGCTGATGACCGAGCGGGGCACGACGTACCACTTCGCGGCCTTCGACCTGCCCTTCGCCAGCCTGCGCGGCGCTGCCAAGGAACGCGACTGCAGTGTGAACGACGCCTTCATGGCAGCGGTGGGCCTCGGCCTGGAGCGCTACCACGTGAGGGAGGGAAGCGTCGCCGACGAGTTGCGCTTCAACGTGCCCATCAGCCTGCGGGGAGATGCCGGCGACACGTCGGCGCAGGCGTCGAATGCCGTGACGATCGCGCGGATTGCCCTCCCTGTCGCGGGCCTCACCATCGACGAACGCATGCAGGCCGCGCATGATGCCGTCGCCCGCTGGCGTCACGAGCCGGCCCTGCGCCTCGCCGATCCGCTGGCGGAGATCAGTTGGCTGGTGCCTGTGCCCGTGCTCGCGCAGGCTGCGCTGGCCAGCGATGTCACGACGAGCAACGTGCCTGGCCCTCCGCTGCCGCTCTACGTCGCGGGCGCGCGCATCGTGGGCATCTATCCGCTCGTGGCCACGATCGGGGCTGCGGTCAACGTGACGATGGTGACCTACGACGGCTCCGCGTTCGTGGGCATCTCCGCCGATGACCGAGCGGTGCCGGATATCGACGCACTCGTAGAGGACGTGCGATCGGGCTTCGCCACCGTGGCCGGCGGCCCGGTCGGGCCGGCTGATCCGCTGGGGGAGACCCGGCCCGGTGACGGCACGCCGAAGGCCCGCGCGATCCGCGAGGCCTGACGACTCGACCAGTAGTCTTCGCACAGGTGTTCGTATCGACCCTGGTCGCGGGGTCGCGGAGGAGGCGCTCGTGCGGGTCATGGGCGTGGACCCTGGTCTCACGAGGTGCGGGGTCGGCGTGGTCGAGGGCGCACCGGGTCGCCCGCTCACGCTCGTCGACGTCGTGGTCGTGCGGACGCCGCACGAGTCACCCCTCGAAGAGCGCCTCGCCGGGCTCGAGCAGGCACTCGAGGAGCTCCTCTCGCGCCACCAGCCGGAGATCATCGCCGTCGAGCGTGTCTTCAGCCAACACAATCTCCGCACGGTCATGGGCACCGCTCAGGCGGGCGCCGTGGCCATCTTGGCGGCAGGCCGGCGGGGGATTCCCTTGAGCCTGCGCACGCCCAGTGAGGTGAAGGCAGCCGTGACGGGCAGCGGTCGCGCGGACAAGGCCCAGGTCACGGCCATGGTGACGCGGGTGCTGCGCCTCGATGCCCCGGTGAGGCCCCCGGACGCGGCTGACGCGCTGGCCCTGGCGATCACCGAGATCTGGCGCGGAGGTGCCGAGCGTCGCCTTCACGCCGCGGCGGGAGTGCCTCGGTGATCGCATCGGTCACGGGCGTGGTGTCGGCGGTGCAGCCCTCGGCCGTCGTGGTCGAGGTCGGGGGTATCGGCATCAGCGTCGCGTGCACCCCTCAGACGGCCGCGGCCGCGACGAAGGGCGACTCGCTTGCGTTGCACACCAGCCTCGTCGTCCGCGAGGAGTCGCTCACCCTCTACGGGTTCCTCGACTCAGAGCAGCGCGACGTATTCGAGCTCGTGCAGACCGTGTCGGGAGTCGGCCCCCGGACGGCATTGGCGGTGCTCGCGACCCTGAGCCCTGACGACCTGCGCCAGGCGATCGCCACCGAGGACGTCGCCAGCCTCACGAGGGTGCCGGGCATCGGCACCAAGGGCGCTCAGCGCCTCATCATCGAATTGAAGGACCGCCTCCGCGCCGTCGCGCGACCCGGCGTCGAGTCACCCTCTGGCGGCCAGGAGACGGTGCGTGCCGCCCTTGTATCGCTCGGCTGGCCCGCACGCGATGCCGATAGGGCCGTCGCGGCGGTGGCCTCAGACGCGGGAGGGGACGCTGATGTGGCCCAACTGCTGCGCGCTGCACTCCAGCACCTGGATCGCCGATGACGCGCGATGACGGGGATTCGGCGTACGAGATCGACCCGGCCTACGACGCGGACGCGGAGCGCCTCGTCGACGCCCACGCCGACGACAGCGAGCGCGCACTGGAGGGAGCGCTGCGGCCCCGCCGGCTGGATGAGTTCATCGGGCAATCCCGCGTGTGCGCGCAGCTGGACGTCGTGCTCCAAGCTGCCCGGCGCAGGGAGCGGCCGTCTGATCACGTGCTCATGTCCGGCCCACCGGGGCTCGGCAAGACGACGCTCGCCACGATCATCGCGGAGGAGATGTCGGCCCCGCTGCGACTGACAAGCGGGCCGGCCCTCCAGCACGCGGGAGACCTGGCCGCGATCCTGTCGAGCCTGCAGCCCGGGGAAGTGCTGTTCATCGACGAGATCCATCGTCTCGCGCGTGCTGCCGAGGAGATGCTCTACGTCGCCATGGAGGACTTCCGCGTCGATGTCATCGTGGGCAAGGGGCCCGGCGCGACCGCGCTCCCGCTGGACCTCGCGCCCTTCACGCTCGTCGGAGCGACGACGCGCGTCGGCCTGCTGCCCGGTCCGCTGCGCGACCGATTCGGGTTCACGGCCCACCTCGACTTCTACGATGAGTCCGACCTGCGCTCGATCCTCGAGCGCTCGGCGCACCTGCTCGCGGTCCGGATCGACGTCGACGGCATCTCCGAGATCGCGCGGCGCTCCCGTGGCACGCCGCGCATCGCCAACCGGCTGCTGCGACGCGTGCGCGACTGGGCCCAGGTGCACGGCAGCGGCGAGGTGGACCGATCGGCAGCACGCGCGGCACTCGATCTCTACGAGGTGGACGCGCTGGGCCTGGACCGCCTGGATCGATCCGTGCTCGACGCCCTGGTGCGCCGCTTCGACGGAGGTCCCGTGGGCCTGTCGACCCTGGCTGTCGCCGTGGGAGAGGAGCCCGAGACCGTCGAGACGGTGGCGGAGCCCTTCCTCGTGCGCCACGGCCTCCTGGCGAGGACGCCCCGGGGGCGCGTGGCAACGGCGGCCGCCTACGCCCACCTGGGAGTCCCGCCTCCGCCGGGCACCTGGGCCGGCCAGGGACTCCTGGGGTTCCCCGACGCCACCGGTCACGCCTCACCGGGTGCCTCCGGCTAGGCTCATGGCCCAGTGCGCCGCCTGCGGCGCTGGGAGCCTGTGAGGGGTGCATTCGTGGAAAGCCTGAGCACGCTGCTGCCGATTCTCCTCATCGGCGTGGTCTTCTACCTCCTCATCATGCGCCCGGCGCGTAATCGCCAGCGCAAGCAGGCGGAGATGATGTCGGCACTCGCCCCGGGCACCCAGGTCATGACGACCGCAGGCATCTACGGCACCCTCGTGTCGATCGACGACGACGATGCCGAGATCGAGATCGCCCCCGGTGTCGTCATCCACGTCGTCAAGGCCGCCATCGGGAAGGTCGTCGAGACCGAGCAGGCGCCTTCGGAGCCCGCGCCGCCCGCCGAGCCGCCCACGCCCAGCTCCTAGTCGCCGTCCCCGCAGCTCATCGTCCACGCTGAGAAGGAAGACACGTGCCTCCCGCCACTCGCAGCAGCCGCACCGGCTCGCAGACGCATCCCGGCCGCCTGCTCCTCATCATGGCGCTCATCACCGCCGCCTTGGCGGCATGGGCCTTCTGGCCGGGCCAGGACAACGTCGTGCGTCTCGGACTCGACCTGCGCGGAGGCACGCAGGTCATCCTGCAGCCCAAGGCGGTGCAGGAGGGCGCATCGATCACGGATGACCAGCTTGCTCAGACCGTCGCGATCATCCGCCAGCGCGTCGACGGCGTGGGCGTCGCCGAGGCCGAGGTCACCGTCCAGGGCTCGGGGGATGGCGCGGCCATCGTGGTCTCGGTCCCCGATGTGAGCCAGGAGCGCCTCGTGGAGCTGGTCGGCCGCACCGCATTGCTGGACTTCCGACCGGTGTGGACCATCGAGGGCCCTGCTCCCGCGACGCTAGACGACACTGCCGCTCCGGCGCCTGCTCCGAGCACGGATGACACCGCCACGACGGCTCAGATCGTGCAGGCGGCAGACAACACCCCGGAGTTCCAGGCTGAGGTCGCCGCGCTCGACTGCCTCAATCCGGTGAACCAGTCCGGCGGCAGTCCCGATGATCCCGAGCTCTGGCTGGGTACCTGCGACACCAACGGCGCGGCGAAGTACTCCCTGCAGCCGGCCTTCATCCAGGGCACCAATGTCACCGACGCGGTCGCCCAGCTTCCCCAGCAGGGCGTGGGCGGGTGGGTCGTGAGCCTCACGTTCGACAGCGAGGGTGCGCGAAGCCTGGCGGAGGCATCCCAGGAGCTCTACTCCCTGCCCGACTGCACTCCGGGCGGCGCGAGCCCGTGTAACGCGTTTGCGATCGTCCTCGACGGCGTCGTCGTCTCGGCGCCGCGCTTCAACGAGCCGATCATCGGCGGCCAGGCCCAGATCGAAGGCGACTTCACGGCGCAGGAAGCCCAGGACCTCGCCAATGTCCTCAGCTACGGCGCGCTGCCCGTCAACCTCGAAGTCGTCGAGGTGACGAGCGTCTCGCCCACCGTGGGAAGCGACCAGCTCCGCGCCGGCCTCATCGCCGGTGCCGTGGGCGCCGCCCTCATCGTGCTCTTCCTGCTGCTCTACTACCGCGTCCTCGGCATCGTGGCGGTCGCGAGCCTCGTGGTCGCAGGAGGCCTCGCCTACTTCTCGTTCATCGCGCTCGGCAAGACCGTCGGCTTCACGCTCACGCTCGCAGGCGTGGCCGGCGCCATCGTGTCGATCGGCATCACCGCGGACTCGTTCATCATCTACTACGAACGCATCCGCGACTCCTTGCGCGAGGGCAAGAGCATGCGCCAATCAGCCGAGATCGGTTGGACCGCCACCAGGCGCACGATCCTCGCGGCGGACTTCGTCACCTTGCTCGCCGCGATCGTGCTGTACATCGTGTCCGTGGGCAACGTCCGGGGCTTCGCCTTCACCCTGGGCCTCATCACGCTCATCGACCTGCTGGTCGCCTTCCTCTTCACCTACCCGCTCACCGTGCTGGTCTGCCGCTCCTCGTGGATGCAGCGCACGAGCTGGCTGACGGGACTCCGGCGGACCGATCGCTCCGGTGCCCGCAAGGACGGGGAAGTGCTCGATGATGAGCCCACGAAGGCGGGAGTGGAGTCCTGATGTCTCGTTCTAGCTCACTGGGCGACCGCCTCTACCGGGGCGAGACCGGCATCGACTTCGTCGGACGCCGCCGCACCTGGTTCATCATCTCGGGCGTCCTCGTGCTCATCTCCCTCGCCGCGCTGGGTTTCCGCGGCCTCAACCTGGGCATCGAGTTCCAGGGCGGCGCGGTGTTCAGCGTGCCCAACGCCACCTGCTCGATCGAGTCTGCTCGGGACGTCGCCTCCCAGGCAACAGGCGCCGAGGCCATCGTGACCGAGACGGGTGCGGGCATCGTGCGCGTGCAGACGCCGCCCGTCGAGCCCGCCCAGAGCCAGGAGATCACCCGCCTGCTCGCGGACGCCTGCGGCGTGCCGGCGGGCGACATCACCGTCCAAGTCGTGGGCCCGACCTGGGGCGCGGAGATCACCTCCAAGGGCATCCAGGCCCTTCTGGTCTTCCTCGTCCTGGTGACGCTCTTCCTCGCGATCTACTTCGAGTGGCGCTTCGCCGTGGCGGCGCTGATCGCCCTGGCGCACGACATCATCCTCACCGTCGGCATCTACGCCGTGACGGGACTGCAGGTCACTCCGGCCACGCTCATTGGCTTCCTCACGATCCTCGGCTACTCGCTCTACGACACGGTCGTCGTCTTCGACAAGGTCAAGGAGGACACCAAGGGCATCACGGCTCAGTCCGTGATGACCTACGGCGAGGCGGCCAACCGCGCGGTCAACCAGGTGCTCGTGCGCTCCATCAACACGACCATCACGTCGCTGCTTCCTGTGCTCGCGATCATCGTCGTGGGCGCCGGGCTCCTCGGGGCGGGCACGCTCCTCGACCTGGCGGTCGCGCTGGCAGTGGGCATGTTCGTCGGTGTCTACTCGTCCCTCTTCATCGCTACGCCCGTGGCGGTCATGCTCAAGACCCGACAGCCCGACATCAAGGCCCTGGACAAGCGCGTCATGGCGCGCCGAGGGGGCTCGGGGCGTCGTGCGGCCGAGTCGCAGGAGGCTGCCGCGGCGGCCGTCGGACTCGTGGAGGTCCCCTCCGAGGGCGGGGGGGCGTCCGCCGCCTCGACCGGCGAGCGCCAGCAACCGAAGCGTCAGCCGCGCTCCAAGCGCGGCAAGAAGTAGCCGAGCGGCTCCTCGTCGCCTACGTGCTCGTACACTGACCGCTACACGAGCGGGAGGTACGGGTGACGCAGGAGGCGATGCGCGAGGTCCCGGCCGATGCCGGCGCCAGCGGCCTGCGCTCGCGACTCGCACGCCTCACCGGCTCGCGCACCGGGCCTTCGGAGCTCGATCCGCTGATCCGGACCCTGCGGCAGTACCACCCGAAGTCCGACGTGCGCCTGCTCCAGCGGGCCTACGAGACGGCGGCCTACCTCCACCGCGACCAGAAGCGCCGCTCGGGTGACCCCTACATCACCCACCCCCTTGCGGTGGCCACGATCCTCGCGGAGCTGGGCATGACGGCACCCACGCTCTCGGCCGCCCTGCTCCACGACACCGTGGAGGACACCGGCTACTCGCTCGACGAGCTGCGGGAGGACTTCGGGGACGAGGTCGCCGATCTCGTCGACGGCGTGACCAAGCTCGATCGCGTCACCTACGGCGAGGCATCAGCGGCCGAGACCGTCCGGAAGATGGTCGTGGCCATGGCACGTGACATCCGCGTGCTCGTCATCAAGCTGGCCGATCGCCTGCACAACATGCGCACGCTGGGCTTCATGCCGCCGGAGAAGCAGGAGAAGAAGGCGCGAGAGACCCTGGAGATCTACGCGCCACTGGCGCACCGACTCGGCATGAACACCATGAAGTGGGAGCTGGAGGACCTCGCCTTCGCCACGCTCTACCCCAAGGTCTATGACGAGATCGAGCGCCTGGTCACCCAGCGCGCTCCCTCGCGCGATCAGTACCTCACGCGAGTGATCGACGAGCTCGAGACGGACATCCGGGGGGCCCGGATCAAGGCATCGGTCACCGGTCGCCCCAAGCACCTCTACTCCGTCTACCAGAAGATGGTCGTGCGGGGCCGCGAGTTCGCCGACATCTACGACCTCGTCGGCGTCCGCATCCTCGTCGAGTCCATCCGCGACTGCTACGCCGTCCTCGGGATCGTCCATGCGCGCTGGAGTCCCGTGCCAGGGCGCTTCAAGGACTTCATCGCCATGCCGAAGTTCAACATGTACCAGTCGCTGCACACCACGGTCATCGGACCCGACGGCAAGCCCGTGGAGCTGCAGATCCGCACCTGGGACATGCATCGCGCCGCTGAGTTCGGCGTCGCGGCGCACTGGCGCTACAAGCAGCGTGATGTGGGAGGCAAGCAGGGCCCCGACGACTTCGGCTGGCTGAGGCAGCTCCTGGAGTGGCAGCGCGAGACCGAGGACCCCGACGAGTTCCTCGATGCTCTGCGCTACGACCTGTCCTCCTCCGAGGTCTTCGTCTTCACTCCCAAGGGCGATGTCGTCGCGCTTCCGCAGGGGAGCACGCCGGTGGACTTCGCCTACAGCGTCCACACCGAAGTGGGCCACCGCTGCGTGGGCGCCCGAGTCAACGGCAAGCTCGTCCCCCTCGAGTCCGAGCTCTCCAACGGCGACGTGATCGAGGTCTTCACCTCCAAGGCCGACGGCGCAGGCCCCAGCCGCGACTGGCTCGCCTTCGTCAAGTCGCCGCGGGCGAAGTCCAAGATCAAGGCGTGGTTCAGCAAGGAGCGGCGAGAGGAGGCCATCGAGCAGGGCAAGGACTCGATCGTCCGCGCCATGCGCAAGGAGGGCCTCCCGCTCCAACGCCTCATGAGCAATCAGGCGCTGTCGACCATCGCCGCGGAGTTGCACCAGGGAGACGTGTCCGCGCTCTTCGCTGCGGTGGGGGAGGGACGCATCTCGGCGGCGAGCATCGTGCGCCGCCTGGTGGCAGCGGCCGGCGGGGTCGATGGCGCTGCCGATGACGTGGCGGAGGCCTTCACGCCCTCCTCGACCTCTCGGGCGGTCGCGGCGGGCGATCCGGGAGTGCTCGTCAAGGGCGCGAGCGACGTCTGGGTCAAGCTCGCCCGATGCTGCACGCCCGTGCCGGGCGATGACATCGTCGGTTTCGTCACGCGGGGGTCGGGCGTCTCCGTGCACCGTCGATCGTGTGTCAATGTGCCTGGCCTCGAGGCGCAGCAGGACGCAGGCGCGAGATTCGTCGAGGTGTCCTGGGCGCCGTCCTCCGGCAGCGTCTTCCTCGTCAACATCCAGGTGGAGGCGCTGGACCGGGCCCGCCTCCTGTCGGACGTGACGCGCGCCCTATCCGACCAGCACGTGAACATCCTCAGCGCCTCGGTGACGACCACGCGCGAGCGGATCGCCCTGTCGCGCTTCACCTTCGAGATGGCAGATCCCAAGCACCTCGGAGCAGTCCTCAAGTCCGTGCGCCAGGTGGATGGCGTCTTCGACGCCTACCGGGTCTAGTTTCCGGCCGGGCCCGCGAACTCCGAGACCGTGCCCTCCACGGCGGCCAGGAGTGCGCGGGTGGAGTCGACGCTCGCCTGAGCCGAAGCGATCTTCTTGGCGTCGCCCGTTGCCTGAGCGGAGGCGAGGTCCTGCTCCGCTCGCGCGAGGGCACTGCGGAAGCGCTCGGCGGTGTCCTCCGCACGCGCGCGTCGCGCGGGATCAGTGGCGGCCCAGCGTCGCTCGTCTGCCTGACGCACCGCGTCCTCGACAGAGCGCAGCCTGCGCTCGATGCGCTCCTTGTCGGCCCGCGGCACGTGTCCGATGGCCTCCCAGCGCTCCTGGATCCCGCGGAGCGCGCGCTTGGCGGCTGCCACGTCCGAGATGGGCAGCAGCGCCTCAGCCTCGACGACCAGGGCCTCCTTGCGCTCGAGATTGGCCTGGTGCTCCACATCGCGCTCGGCGTTCACCGCATCGCGCGCGGCGAAGAACGCATCCTGTGCTGCGCGGAATCGCGCCCACAGCCGGTCCTCGTCCTGTCGGCTGCCGCGCGGCGCGGCCTTCCACTTGTCCATGAGCGAGCGGTACGCGCGCGTGGTGCCGGCCCAGTCGGTAGACGTCGAGAGCGCCTCCGCCTCGCGGATGAGCGACTCCTTCGCGCCCAGCGCCTCCTTGCGCTCTGCGTCGCGCGCGGCGAAGTGCTGGCGTCGCCGGCGATCGAATGACGTGCGCGCCGAACTGAAGCGCTTCCACATCGCCTGCTCGCGACCGCGGTCGATGCGCGGCGCGGCCTTCCAGGCCTCGAGCAAAGCCGCGAAGCGCTCTCCCGTGGACTTCCACTGGGTGGAGTCCGCGAGCGACTCGGCCTCCACGACGATCGCCTCGCGCGCTGCGAGCGCCTCCTCGCGCTGGCGGGCGCGAGCGGCCTCGCGTTCGGCCCGGGCGGCCCCCATGAGGGCATCCACCTCGTCGCAGGCACGCTCGAGCTCGACGACGTCGCCGAGGGAGGCGGGAGCGGCCAGGGCCTCGCGCGCGTGGGCGACCGCGGTCGGCGCGGTGTCGATCCCGCGACCCTCCTTGAGGCGGTGAGCCGCGAGGTCTACCTCGACGAGGATGTCGTCGTACTTGCGGCCGAAGAAGGCCAGCCCCTCCTCGATGGTGCCCGCGGCCCAGTTGCCCACGACGACCTCGCCCCCGGGAGTGCGAAGCCACACGGTGCCGTCGGCATCGATGCGCCCGAAGCGCGCAGGGTCGGTGCGCCGCACGGGGGGCGCACTCGGCGCGGCGGTCGGCCGCGCGGGCCGCTTGAGCGCCGCGGGGTTGAGGGCCGCGGGATTGGCAGCCGCAGGCCGGGGCGCCGCAGGCGTGGGAGCGGGGGCCGCTGGGCTCGTCGAGATGACGGTCGTCTCCACCGTGGTCGTCTCGACGACAGCGATTCCCTCGGGGCCGGCAAGGACGGTGGTGGACGTCTCGATGGCCTGGACGACGGGAGGAGGCGTGATCGCCGGCGAGGGCTCGCGGGCCTCGAGCACGCCGAAGGGCGCAGCCGGAGCTTCCTCGACGATCTCCACAGCGACCTCTTCGGTCACCGCATCCTCGCTTCCCGGGACTCCCGGTGTGCCCTCGGTCATCGACCCTCCTAGTTTGCCGGCGACGTGGTCAGCGTCGCCTTCTCGATGACGACTCGCTGGGCCGGAGGCCCGTCGGTGCCGCCGCCTTCAACCCCGGCCGCCGCGATTCCCGTGACGACGTCGAGGCCCTTCGTGACCTTGCCCCAGATGGTGTAGCCGGAGGGCAGGGTCGTGTCCTCGTACACGATGAAGAACTGGCTTCCGCCGGTGCCGGGCCCGGCATTCGCCATGGCCACGGTGCCCGCGGGGTAGTTCGCCGCTCCCTCGTCGGGGAGGTTCTCATCGGGGATCGAGTAGCCCGGTCCACCCGTGCCGTTGCCGGCGGGATCCCCGCACTGGAGCACGAAGATCCCCTCGGTGGTGAGGCGGTGGCAGGCCGTGAGGTCGAAGTAGCCCTCCTCGGTGAGGAAGGCCATCGAGGCGACCGTGGCGGGAGCCTCGGCCGGGAGGGTGTCGATGACGATGTCGCCGCAGTTGGTGGCGAGCGTCATCGTGTACGCCGTATCGGGCTTGACCTTGTCCTCGGGAGCCTTGGGCCAGCTGAGGTCGTCGGGTCGCGTCTCCGGTGCGGGCGCGCAGTCCGGGTCGGGCTGGTCGGTGCTCGTCGGCTCCGGCGATGCGGATGCGGATGCGTCAGGGGACGCGGAGGGGTCGGGGGTTGTCGAAGAGTCGGGGGCGGCGGACTCGGAGGGGATGGCAGTCTCGGCGGGTGCCGCGACGTCGGTGGACTCGGACGAGCGATTGAGCAGCGCCCATGCGAGCACGCCGCCCACGACGACGACTACCGCGATGACCGCGATGATGCGGTTGCGCGTGCCGCGGCGCTGGGCAGCCTCGGCGCGACGAGCGGCCTGCCGCTCTGCCTTGGCTCGTGCCACCTCGCGCCTGCGCTTGCTCGACGTCACCGTCGCCCTCCTTCTGGGCCGTCTCCACACCGACGCGTGAGTCTATGGCCTGGCTCCCGGGCGGGTAGGCTCGTGGGGCGCCCAGCCACCCCGGAGGTCCTCCCATGCCCGCCCGCAGGCCATCGTGTTCGTAACGGGCTTCCCCGCGGGCGCCTGGGGGACGAATTGTTACGCGGTCGCAACCGCCGAGGGGGAGGACTGCCTTGTCGTCGATCCCGGCCAGGCGAGCATGGGGCCGCTGGCCGACCTGCTCGAGCGGCACCGGCTGAGGCCCGTCGCGGTGCTCCTCACTCACGGCCATCTGGATCACGTGTGGTCGGTGGCGCCGCTGACCGCCGGCAAGGGCATTCCGGCGTACATCCACTCCGATGATCGCTACCGGCTTGCCGACATCATCGGGTCGACGTTCAGCATGTCGCGCGAGCAGCTGCTGTCGATGACGCAGGGGGCGCTCGAACTCACCGAGCCCGAGGACGTGCGCGTCCTGCGCGATGGCGAGGTGCTCGAGATCGCCGGCGTGCCGCTCACCGTCGCCCATGCCCCGGGTCACACGGAGGGCTCGGTCGCCTTCCTCGCCGACCGGGATGCTGAGCGTCCGCCGGTGATGCTCAGCGGCGACCTGCTCTTCGCCGGCTCCATCGGGCGCACGGATCTGCCCGGGGGAGACCCCGCGGCGATGACACAGAGCCTGCGCCGTGTCGTGCTGCCTCTCGACGACGACACCGTCGTGCTGCCAGGGCATGGCGAGACGACGACTATCGGCCGCGAGCGCGTGACCAACCCCTTCCTCATGGATCTGGGCTCCGCCCCGGCGCCGAGGGGGCTGTGATGGCGCGCCCCGCCGGGCTGTCCGGCTTCCCCGAGTGGCTCCCTGACGGCCGGCTCGTCGAGCTCGAGGTGCTCGACACAGTCCGCCGCGTGTTCGAGCTCCACGGCTTCACGCCGCTGGAGACCCGAAGCGTCGAGCCGGTCGACGTCCTGCTACGCAAGGGCGAGATCGACAAGGAGGTGTACGCCGTACGCCGCCTGCACAGTGAGCCTGGTGACGAGGACGCGCTCGCGCTCCACTTCGACCTCACCGTGCCCTTCGCACGCTTCGTCGTCGAGAACGCGTCACGCCTCGATTTCCCTCTGCGCCGCTACCAGGTGCAGAAGGTGTGGCGCGGCGAGCGCCCGCAGGAAGGCCGCTTCCGTGAGTTCACGCAGGCCGACATCGACATCGTCGATGTGGATCGCCTGGCGACCCACCACGATGCGGAGATGGCGCTCGTGATGGCGGAGGTATTCGCCTCTCTGCCCTTCCTCCCGCCCGCGACCATTCACGTGAACAACCGCAAGGTGCTCGAGGGCTTCTATCGGGGCCTCGGGGTCGACGACGTGCCCGCCGTGCTGCGTGCCATCGACAAGCTGGACAAGATCGGGCCCGCCAAGGTGCGCACGCTGCTCGTCGAGTCCGGCCTGAGCGAGGATGTCGCTGACCGCGTGCTCGCCCTGGCGCAGATCCGGGGGACGGACGGCAGCGTGGCTGATGAGGTGCGCGCCCTCGGGGTGAGCGACCCGCTGCTCGACGAGGGCCTCGCGGAGCTCGTGGCGGTGGTCGAGGCCGCGCAGCGGGTGCGTCCCGGTGCTATCGAGGCAGACCTGCACATCGCACGAGGCCTGGACTACTACACCGGCACCGTCTACGAGACCACGCTCGAGGGTTTCGAGTCCTTCGGATCTATCTGCTCGGGCGGTCGCTACGACGCACTCGCCAGCGATGGCCGCACGACGTACCCCGGCGTCGGTATCTCCCTGGGCGTCACCCGTCTCGTCTCGCTCCTCCTCGGCCGTGACCTCGCGCGCGCGACGCGCAAGGTGCCCTCTGCCGTGCTCGTCGCCGTTGTGGACGAGGAGTCGCGCCCGGCAAGTGACGCCGTCGCTCATGCGCTGCGCTCGCGGGGGATCCCCTGCGAGGTGGCTCCGCGCGCGGAGAGGTTCGGCAAGCAGATCAAGCACGCCGATCGGCGTGGCATCCCCTACGTCTGGTTTCCCGATGCCGAGGGCGACACGGTGAAGGACATTCGCAGCGGTGAGCAGGTGGGCGCTGATGCCACCACGTGGACGCCCCCCGATACTGACCTGCGGCCCCGCGTGGTGGCCGTGACCGATGGTGAAGCCGAGAGTGAAGAGGGAGCATCGTGATCCGCACGCACCGGGCCGGCACGCTCACGAGCGCGGACGAAGGCGCCGAGATCACGCTCGCGGGCTGGGTGGACCGGCGCCGCGACCACGGAGGCGTCGCCTTCCTCGACCTGCGCGATGCCAGTGGGGTCGTCCAGGTGGTCGTCAACGATCCCGACGTGGCCCACGGGCTGCGCGATGAGTACTGCCTCCGCATCGTCGGCACAGTGCGGCGCCGCCCGGAGGGCAACGAGAACCCCGACATCCCGACCGGGGCCCTCGAGGTGGAGGCCAGCGAGGTCGAGGTGCTCAGCCCCGCCGCGCCGCTGCCCTTCCCGGTCGATGACCGCGCGACGATCGGCGAGGAGGCGCGCCTGCGCTACCGCTACCTCGACCTGCGTCGGCCCTCCGTGGGCGACAACCTCCGCATGCGCTCCAAGCTCAACCAGATCTGCCGCGACGTGCTGCTCGCGCGCGACTTCGTCGAGATCGAGACGCCCACGCTGACGGCGTCCACGCCCGAGGGCGCCCGGGACTTCCTGGTGCCCGCACGCCTGCAGCCCGGCAACTGGTACGCCCTGCCGCAGTCGCCGCAGCTCTTCAAGCAGCTCCTCATGGTCGCGGGCATGGAGCGCTACTTCCAGATCGCTCGCTGCTATCGCGACGAGGACTTCCGCGGCGACCGCCAGCCGGAGTTCACCCAGCTCGACATCGAGATGTCCTTCGTCGAGCAGGAGGACGTGATCGAGGTCGGCGAGGCCATCGTGCGTGCGCTGTGGCAGGGCATCCTCGGAGTCGATATCGGCGAGGTGCCCCGTATGCCCTACTCCGAGGCAATGCGTCGCTTCGGCACCGACAAGCCCGACCTGCGCTTCGGCCTCGAGCTCGTCGACCTCACCGACTACTTCCGCGAGACGCCGTTCCGTGTCTTCCAGGCCGCCTACGTCGGCGCCGTGGTGATGCCCGGCGGCGCCTCCCAGCCTCGACGCACGTTCGATGCCTGGCAGGAGTGGGCCAAGCAGCGCGGGGCCAAGGGCCTCGCCTACGTCACCTTCGGCGCGGATGGGGAGCTGGGCGGCCCAGTCGCCAAGAACCTCTCGGACGCGGAGCGTGCGGGCCTGCAGGCGGCGGTGGGCGCATCGCCCGGCGACTGCGCGTTCTTCGCTGCGGGCCCCGTGTCGGATGCCCGCGCCCTGCTCGGCGCCACGCGCGTGGAGATCGGCAGTCGCCTCGGCCTCATCGACGAGTCCGCTTGGTCCTTCCTGTGGGTCGTGGACGCGCCGATGTTCGAGCGCACCGAGGAGGACGACGGCACTCAGGGATGGACCGCGGTGCACCACCCC
>JAPOKX010000229.1 GCA_029977425.1 Actinomycetota bacterium | reverse complement strand
GACGTACTCGCGCTTCAATCGCTCGCGCTCCTCCGTCTCGGCGCGCTCGCGGTCGCGGTCGGGGAGGAACGCGGTGTCCACCGCGGGGTTCTTCCCGACGGACGCAAACTTGGTTTTCTTTCCATCCGCCGCGCGCGCCGCGTCATCGTCTTCCTCCTCCTCCCCCCCGAACAACATCGTGGGATCGTCCACGGCGCACACCTCGCCGCACGGTTCGAGGTCCCAGTCCCGACGCGGCTCGTCGTCGTCCCCCGTGTCGAACGACGCCGTCGGGTCGGCGCGTTCGAAGAAACTCTCGAGAAAAAAGGGCCCTCGCTCGCCGCCCTCGGCGGCGGCGCTCCGGGTTGTTCGTTTCTCCCACCCGTCGTTTTTTTTTTCTCCTCGCGAATCGACCCACTCCTCGCCCGCGACGAGCGCCGCCTCGACGGTCATGTCGTTCGCGGTGAGCGTCCCGGTCTTGTCCGTGCAGATGACCGTCGCGCTCCCCATCGTCTCGCACGCGCCGAGGTACCGAACGAGGTTATTCTCCGCCAACATCCGGCGCACCGAAAACGCCAACGCCAGCGTGGTCGCGAGCGGGAGGCCCTCGGGGACGGCGACGACGACGACCGTCACGCCGAGGACGAAAAATCGGAGGTACTCCTTCGCGTC
>JAPOKX010000228.1 GCA_029977425.1 Actinomycetota bacterium | reverse complement strand
TCGACGGGCTCGTCGCGGCGAATGCCGTCGACTATCGCCCGCGCACGACCGCCTATGCCCTCGAGCGCGCAGGCCAGCGACTCCTGGTGCGCACGCGCGGTGACGATCGGCATCGCGATGACGTCGACGTCGTCGATGCCGGCGCGGTCGTCCTTGCTACGGGCGCGTTCGATCGCCCTCTGCCCTTTCACGGATGGACCCTCCCGGGAGTGATGACCGGCGGCGGCGCACAGTCGCTCGTCAAGGGCCAGCATGTGCTGCCTGGTCGCCGCGTCGTGGTGGCAGGCACAGGGCCGTTCCTCCTCGCCGTCGCTGCCACCCTGCTGGAGCACGGAGACGATGTCGCCGCCGTGGTCGAAGCCATCGCGTGCCCTACCTGCGCCGGCACCGCATCGTCGAAGCCGTGGGTGACGACCGTGTCGCGGGCGTGCGCATCGCGCGCGTCGATGCCGACTGGCATCCGATCCCCGGCACCGAGCGGATCATCGAGTGCGATGCCGTCTCCGTGGGCTTCGGATTCGTGGCGCAGCTCGACCTCGCCGCGCAACTCGGTGCGCGCATGATCCGAGGTGCGGATGGTGGGCTCGCCGTAGCGGTGGACGACGATCAGGCGACGTCCGTGCCCGGTTTGCTCGCCGCCGGCGAGACCACCGGAATCGGC
>JAPOKX010000227.1 GCA_029977425.1 Actinomycetota bacterium | reverse complement strand
AGAGTCTTGGCGTCGCCGACGTTGGCGAGTTGCGACGCCAGGCGGAGGGAGTCGATGAACTTGGTGCCGGGGCCGAGGCCACCCTTGACGCCGAAGGTGAGCACCGCGCCGTAGCAGTCCTTGCGGAAGTATTCGTTCGCCTTGCGGTGGAAGGGGTGGTCGCTGAGACCCGGGTAGTTGACCCAGGACACCATGGGGTGCGACTGGAGGTACCTGGCGAGCGCCATCGTGTTCCCGCAGTGGCGCTCCATGCGGAGGCTGAGCGTCTCCAGGCCGAGGAGGAAGTTGAAAGATCCGAACGGGTTCTGGCACATGCCGATATCGCGGAGTCCCTCGACGCGGCAGCGCATGATGAACGCGACGTTGACGCCCAAAACGCCGGTGGGTCCGAAGGTGTCCCAGAACCTGAGGCCGTGGTACCCGGGCGACGGCTCGGTGAAGATGGGGTGCTTGCCGTTGTTCCAGTTCATGGTTCCGCCGTCGACGATCACGCCGCCGACGGTGGTCCCGTGGCCGCCGATCCACTTGGTGGCGGACTCGACGACGATGTCGGCGCCGTGCCGCAGGGGTTGGCACACGTACCCGCCGCCGCCGAAGGTGTTGTCGCAGATGAGCGGGATGCCGTGCTTGGCAGCGATGGCCTTGAGCGAGCGGAAGTCCGG
>JAPOKX010000226.1 GCA_029977425.1 Actinomycetota bacterium | reverse complement strand
CCGATTCATCTGCTCGACTCACTTCTGCAGATGGGACCGGGAATCGCGACCGCGTTACTGGAAGCGGTGGGGGCAGACACGACTGCCCTGACCCGTGATGCACGAAACGCCGTCCAGGCACTGCCGTCCGCGCAGGGAAGCTCGGTCGCGCAGCCGACGTTGAATCAATCGGCATTGAAGGTGCTGAACGCGGCACAGAGTCTGGCCACAGAGCGCGGCGACGAGTACGTCAGCACGGAGCACCTGCTGATCAGCCTCGCCCAGGAAGGTGGCCCCGGAGTGAGCGACCTGCTCGCCGCGGCGGGCGCGACGGGTCCCGCACTGTTGGAGGCTCTGCAGGAGATTCGTGGGTCTGCGCGCGTGACGAGCCAGGACCCAGAGAGCACGTTCCAGGCGCTGGAGAAGTACGGCGTCGACCTAACGGCTCGTGCACGTGAGGGCAAGATCGACCCCGTCATCGGCCGCGACAACGAAATTCGACGCACGATTCAAGTTCTCTCGCGTCGGACGAAGAACAACCCCGTGTTAATCGGTGATCCCGGAGTGGGAAAAACCGCTGTTGCCGAAGGCCTGGCACGCCGCATTGTCGAAGGCGATGTCCCCACATCCCTGGCAGGCAAGACGCTCATTGCGCTGGACCTGGGGGCGATGGTTGCTGGCGCGA
>JAPOKX010000225.1:177-672 GCA_029977425.1 Actinomycetota bacterium | reverse complement strand
AGTCACACGTCGGCTGGCACGTAGACCCGCTCGCGAGAGAGCTCGTGCAGTCGCCGACGCCGCCGTTCGTAGGAGCACCAGACGCGTCGCATGGGTTTGCAGAGCATGTAGCTGCCGTGAGTGTTCCAGCGCTGCATGAGCTCGTCCCGGACACCGTGTACCCCGCGTTACACGTGGGCTGGCACGTAGACCCGCTCGCGAGGTTAATCGTGCAGTCGCCGACGCCGCCGTTCGTAGGTGCAGCGGACGCATCGCAAGCGTTCGCCGAGCACGTCGCCGCCGTGAGCGTTCCGAGACTGCAAGAGGACGTCCCGGACACCGTGTACCCCGAGTCACACGTCGGCTGGCATGTCGACCCGCTCGCGAGGTTAATCGTGCAGTCGCCGACGCCGCCGTTCGTAGGTGCAGCGGACGCGTCGCAAGCGTTCGCCGAGCACGTCGCCGCCGTGAGCGTTCCGAGACTGCAAGAGGACGTCCCGGACACCGTGTACCCCG
>JAPOKX010000225.1:0-79 GCA_029977425.1 Actinomycetota bacterium | reverse complement strand
CGAGTCACACGTGGGCTGGCATGTCGACCCGCTCGCGAGAGAGCTCGTGCAGTCGCCGACGCCGCCGTTCGTAGGAGCA
>JAPOKX010000224.1 GCA_029977425.1 Actinomycetota bacterium | reverse complement strand
ATGTGTGGGTGTCGGTAGTGGTAGTCATGCGAGGGATCATAGTCCTTTCGTGGTGAATGTCAAGGGGTCGGGGTAGGTAGTCGCGCGGTTGCGATGATGTGGCGACTGTGCTATGGACCGCGCAAGCGTGAGGCGAAGGCGCAAACGAAAAAAAAACCCCCGACCCGGAATGACCGGGCCGGGGGCTGTGGGCTAGCGCTTGCGGCTGTCCTTTCTGAGAACGCTCATCGCCCACGCGACGCCAGCGGCCGGTCCTACCGGATGCCCATTTCGCTGAGGCGCATCAGGCCCCACACCGACGGGCGAACGCCGCCGAACGGGTCGCGCTCAAAGACCCCCATAGCGGCGCTGCCCTGCTCGCCGATCCGCGCGCTGGTGGTCTTGCGCGTCGGCTGATACTGCCCGCCGCTGTGCAGCGCGTCGGTGGTGCGGCGCGTGAGGTCCACGGCGGGGATCCCGCGGTAGCCGTGCGAGCGCCACGCGATCGCCAGCGCCGTATCCGTGACGGTCTGCGATGCGCTCGCGCCCTTGCCGAACGGGGCGCCGTGCAGTCCCCCGCCCGCGCGCTTGCGCCCGCCGATCTCCAGCATGGCCGCGACCGCGCGGCCCATCACCGGAACGCTGGCCACGTTGGTGGCGCGGTCCAACCTATCGGCGGCGTAGGTGAGTCGCAGGTACG
>JAPOKX010000223.1 GCA_029977425.1 Actinomycetota bacterium | reverse complement strand
GTCGAACTCCCACCCTTCGAGGTCGTGTTGGGCGAAGGCCGACGTTCGAGCTTGGTCAAGGTGTCGGGCCAGTCGAGTGACGCGGGACAAGACGCTTAGTGGGCGGACGCCCAAATCGGGACGTTCGCGATTCCACGCTTCGACGATGCCGTCGACGTCATCCATGCCGCCATGTTAGATCAAGACTCTTGACGTCGAGATTCTTGATGGTCTACTTCTTCTTCCGCTTGCGGCCTTTCTCGACCGTGCGCAGCGCAGGCTTGGGCTCCATGTGCTCGAGGCCGTTCCATGCGAGGTTGACCAAGTGGGCGACAACGTCGTCCTTCCCGGGCTTGCGAACATCGAGCCACCACTGCCCGGTGAGCGCCACCATGCCCACGAGTGCCTGGGAGTACACGGCCGCGTACTTGGTGCTGATGTCGTGGCTATCGAACTCGCGCGCCAAGAGGTGTTCGACCTGCGCGGCAATGTCGACGATCAAGCTGGCGAAGGAACCGCTGGACTGCGAGACCGGAGAGTCCCGCACCAGGATGCGGAAGCCTTCAGGGTTGTCGTCGATGTAATCGAACAACGCCATGCCTGCCTGTTCCAGGAGGGCGCGGGCGGTGCCCGCGGTGAGCGCGTCGGAGATGGACGCCAGAAGATCGTTCATCTCGCGGTCGACCAGAACCGCGTACAACC
>JAPOKX010000222.1 GCA_029977425.1 Actinomycetota bacterium | reverse complement strand
ACGAGGACGGCGGCGGCGTCGGGTCCGCCTTCCCCGCCCCGTCACCGAGGCGCAGGGAGACGCTCAACGCCGCGCGGGACGTGGGCGGTTCTCGAAGCCAGGCTAACCCCGAGGACCCGCGATACGTCGAGGAGCTCGAGTCGGAGGTTGCCGAGCTCAGGGACCTGCGCGTCCTGCTGCTCGAGGCGTACGATCAGCTCGAGCGGGACGTCGGGCGCGAGGTTGACATCGCGCTCAAGCGCCAGGCGAAGCACCACGCCAACCTCGAGGCGAAGGTTTCCATGCAGGACGAAGCGCTGCGTCAGGAGCACAAGCGGTTCAAATCGATGGACCGCGCGTTGGCCGAGGCGCAGGACGAGCTCGCGGAAGCGTCGCGGCGCAACGCCGAGTACGAGCAGGGCGTGTACGGCCTGAGCGAGGCGATGCGCGACCTGAAGGCGCTGCGCCTGCAGGTGCGCGCCGCCGACCAGCAGGTGCAGGACGCGGTGGAGACCTCCAACGAGCTCGGTCGCAAAGTCGAGGACCTCACCGAGGAGACGCGGTTCCTGCGGCAGAAGGCGGGCATTCCCGAGGATGCCGACATCGACCTGGGCGACTTCAAGATCCGGAGCAAGGTGGAGGCTGCGCAGCTGCGCGCGCTCAACGCGCAGCTCGAGCACGAAGTGCACGAGCTCGAGGAGGACCGCCGGCGGCTGCGCAACGAGCTGCGATACCGC
>JAPOKX010000221.1 GCA_029977425.1 Actinomycetota bacterium | reverse complement strand
GCCATCATGGCCTTGGCGGGGGGACTGCTCGTCCTGCTCATCGGCGTGCCGCCTGTGCGCGAGGCCCTCGACCTGGGTGCGCTGACGGCGTTGCAGTGGGCCCTGGCGGTCGCCGCGGGCCTTGCCTCCATCGCCTGGTTCGAGGCCTATCGATGGCTGCGCGGCCGGGAACCGCGCCGCGGTCGGGTGCGTCATCTCCGCTAGTGTCGGGCGGCGAGAAGGAGGGTCCGTGACCACCGATTCCGTCGCCTCGTCGGGGGCAGACGAGGCAGTGCCCACGAAGGGACGCCACCGGGGCGCCTACCTGGAGATGCTCATCTCCAGCGCGCTCGGCCTCATCGCCTCACTGGTGCTCTCGATCGACGCGGTGATTCTCGCGGCCGACCCCAACGCGGGCCTGTCGTGCAACATCTCCTCGACGATCTCGTGTGCAACCGTCGGGCTCACCTGGCAGGCCAACCTGCTCGGCTTCCCCAACGCCTTCCTCGGCCTCATCGCCGAGCCGGTCGTGATCACCATCGCGGTGGCAGGCCTGGGCGGCGTGCGCTTTCCCCGCTGGTTCATGAACTCGGCCATGGCGGTCTATGCCATCGGGTTGGGCTTCGCCTACTGGCTCTTCTTCCAGGCCTACTTCGTCATCGGCGCCCTGTGCCCGTGGTGCCTGACCATCACGGTGACGACCACGCTGGTGTTCGCAAGCATGACGCGGATCAACATCCTCGACAACA
>JAPOKX010000220.1 GCA_029977425.1 Actinomycetota bacterium | reverse complement strand
CCAGGTCGCAAGGGGATCGGTCATCATGACGGAGTGAGCCCCCGGAGGATCGGCCTGCTCGGCGGGGAGTGCACGGGCAAGACCACCCTCGCCGAGGACCTCGCCCGCGCCCTGCCCGGGTTCGTGGCCGAGGAGTACCTCCGCGACTTCGTGCGGGACTACGGGCGCCTGCCGACCGCTGCGGACCAGGAGGGGATCTACCTCACCCAGCAGATGACGGTGCGCACGGTCGAGCGCGCTGCCACCTACTCGGACACGCCCTGGGTCATCGCCGATCCGCTCCCCCTCATGACGGCCGTCTACAGCGTCGTCTACTTCGACGATGACGCACTTCTCTCCCAGGGCATTGAGGACGCGTCGTCCTACGACGTCCTGCTGTGGTGCGCACCCGACCTGGCGTGGGTTGCCGAGGAGGGGATGCGCGACGGCAGCAGCTTCCGCGACCGCGCTGACGACGTCGTCCGCGAGTACGTCGCGCCGCGGCTCGAGCTCACCGTGATCTCCGGCGATCGCGCGACGCGTCTCGCTACGGCGCTCGCCGCCATCGGCGGCTAGACGACGCGGTCGGCCGCGCGCCAGACTCCACTCACGAGCGGCACGCCAGGCCGATAGGCCAGGTGCACGTGCGAGGGGGCATCCAGGGCGATGAGATCCGCGCGACGACCGGGCGCGATCACGCCGATGTCGTCACGCTGCAGCGATGCGGCACCTCCCGCTGTCGCGGCCCACACCGCCTCGG
>JAPOKX010000021.1 GCA_029977425.1 Actinomycetota bacterium | reverse complement strand
CGCGCGCAGGCGCTCGCGCACCAGGGCCACGAACTCCGGCTGCACCAGCCGGCGCTTGTGGTGGCGCTTCTTGGGCCACGGGTCCGGGAAGAACGTGCGCGCCCCGCTGAGCCGAGCCTCGGGGATGGCCTCGAGGACATGGCGAACGTCGGCCTCCACGACGCGGACGTTGCCGATTCCCCGCTCGGAGATCGACGCGAGTAGGTCTCCGATACCTGGGGTGTGCATGTCCACAGCGATGATGGTGCTGTCGGGATCGGCCTCCGCGAGAGTAATGACCGCCTCGCCCGACCCGAAACCGATATCGAGCACGATCGGGTGGGTCCCCTCGAGCGAGGCATCCCCTGCGAGTTGGCTGAGTGGGACGTAACAGGGGCCCGGATGGGCCAGGGCCCTCTCCTGCCGGGCGGTGCGGCGGCCGCGACGATGCTTCGTCGTCGGCGGGAGAGTCTCCATGGTCGGCACTCGCTCTTTCGTTTTGCGGCTCGTGACTCAAGGGTCGCGCATACCGGGGGCGGGGTGCCTAGTCTGCCGCGCGCGTCGGGAGTGAAGTCGATAGGAGCCCCGGCTTCCTAGGCCATGACCACTCGACGCCATGCCTGAGGGTGCTCTATGAAACTTGCCCGGAGTAGGGGCCCGCCTCAGTGAGGCGCGTTTCCATCGGCTGTCAGTGGGAGTCGTGGTCCTCGTGAGGCATATCCATGGTGCCAAGGCTCGAGGCAGCCTAGGCTGGGGCGGCTGATCGGGAGGGCCATGCAACTGACCGTGGACGACATCGTCGCCTCGCCGGAGTTCGCGGCGCGGGTCGTCATGCTGTCCGAGGAAACGGGCCGCACGCTCAAGGATGTCGAGGCTGATGCGCGCCGCTGCCTCGACGAGATGGTGGCGACAGTCGAGCCGCGCAGCACGGAGGCATGGGATCGCTTCGGGTCCTGGCTCTCGCGCTCCTACTCCATCGACGCCTCCTCGGATCGGCTTAGGCATATCCGTGAACTCGGGCTGAAGCACTCGCTCGTCTTCCTGCCCAATCACCGGTCCTACCTCGACCCGCTCGTCCTGCGCCGCGTCCTCGTCAACTACGGCTTCCCGCCCAACTTCGTGCTCGGCGGCATGAACCTCGCGAAGTGGCCGGCCTCCGTGCTCGCCAAGCGCGCCGGGCTCATCTTCATTCGGCGCAGCACTCGTGATGACCCCGTCTATCCCGCGATGATGCGTCTCTATCTCGGCTGCCTGCTCAAGCAGCGGGCCAATCTCGAGTGGTACTTCGAGGGCGGTCGCACCCGCACCGGCAAGCTCCGCCCGCCGCGCATGGGTGTGCTGCGCTACCTCATCGATGCCTTCGCGGAGAACTGCGCGGATCCCCTCTCACCTCCGGGAGAGGATGTCTACTTCATCCCCGTGTCCATCGTCTACGACCAGCAGCACGAGGTCGAGGCCATCTCCTACGAGGACACGGGGGGCAGCAAGACGCCGGAGAGCCTGCGGTGGCTCTACGGCTTCGCGCGTGCTCAGTCGACCCGGCGCGGCCAGGTGCACGTGCGCTTCGGGGAGCCGCTCTCGCTGCTGGAGAGCCTGGCCGATGCCCGTGAGCGTGCAGGCTCCGACGATCCGGTGACCGTGGTCCCGCGCGTGGCCTTCGACATCGCCAACAGGATCAACGCCGCGACGCCGATCACGCCATCAGCGCTCATCACGTTTGCGCTCCTCGACAACGAAGGCCGGGCTCTCACCCTCGGGGAGTTGCTGGATGTGCTCGATCCGCTGCTTGCCTACGTCCGTGAACGCCACCTGCCGCTGACGTCCGACATCGACCTCGCCCGGCCCGACGGTCTCCGCACGGCCCTACGCACCCTGCAGCGCGAAGGCGTCGTGGAGGTCTACGACGGAGGCCTGGAGCCGGTCTTCGCGGTGGCGCCCGACCGCTATCACGAGGCGGCCTTCTATCGGAATACTCTCGCCCACTGGTTCGTCTACCGGGCCATCGCGGAGAACGCCCTGCTTGCCGCAGCCGAGTCGGGCGGGGATGTCGTCGAAGCCTCCTGGGCCGCTGCCCTGGAGTTGCGCGACCTGCTCAAGTTCGAGTTCTTCTTCCCGCGCAAGCGCGAGTTCGCGGAGGACATCCGAGCGGAGGTCAATCTCGCGAGACCGGGGTGGGCGGGCGAGGAACTCGACCACGACGGCGTCCTCAAGGCTCTGGATCAGACGCACCTCTACGTCTCGCACCGCATCATCGGTCCCTTTCTCGAGGCGTACCTCGTGGTCGCATCTCGGCTTGCCGACCGCGAGCCGGCGGCCCCCATCGACCAGGACGCCCTGGTGCAGGAGTGCCTGGGCATCGCCAAGCAGGATTGGCTGATGCACCGCTTGCACAGCCCCGAGTCCATCTCGCGCGACCTCATGCAGGGAGCGCTCAAGCTGGCAGACAATCGTGGCCTGCTCGGAGTGGGTGGCGAGCACCTGCGCACGCAGCGCGAGGCATTCCGCGACGAGCTGAGGGCGGCTGTGGAGCGCACCGGAGTGATCCGTCGTGCCGCCATGGCACAAATTGAAGGCGATGGTCGACGTACCATCTCTAGGATCATGCGGAGGCGTTGAACGTGCCCGACATCGACGGACTGGTCGCCGAGGTCGACGCCTCTCCGCAAGGCAGTGAGATCGCTGCCTTCTTCGACTTCGATGGGACTCTGATCGACGGGTACTCAGCCGTCGCCTACTTCAAGGACCGTCTCCTCGCCCGCGACGTGGGGACGAATGAGCTTCTCCGCTCCCTTGTCGAGAGCGTGAACGTCGAGGTGCGTGGTCGTGACGTCCATCGCCTCGTCGAGATCGGCGTGGGAGCCCTGGCCGGCCGCTCGGTGGAGGACATCGACCGCATGGGAGAGCGGCTCTTCCGCAAGAACATCGCGCAGATGATCTACCCCGAGGCGCGAGCGCTCATCGCCGCTCACAAGGCCCGTGGCCACACGGTCGTCATCGCCTCCTCGGCACTCACCTTCCAGGTAGAGGCAGCGGCGCGCGACCTGGGCATTGACGACATCCTGTGCACGCGCATGGAGAGTCGTGACGGCGTGCTCACAGGATTCGTGGACGGACCCATCCTCTGGGGCGACGCGAAAGCCGAGGCGGTGCGTGACTTCGCGGCAGAGCGTGGGATCGACCTCTCGCGTTCCTACGCCTATGGCAATGGAGCCGAGGATCTCGCCTACCTCGCCACTGTCGGGAATCCGCGCCCACTCAACCCTGCCGACGGTCTGATGACCGCGGCGCAGGAGAGAGGCTGGTCGACCGCACGCCTGTCGCGGCCCCAGCACCTCACCCCCGAATTGGTGGTGCGATCGGTCGCTGCGTACGGAGGCGTGGTCGCGGGACTTGCTGCCGGGCTGGGCCTGGGGCTGGTGAACCGGGATCGGCGTACCGCGGTGGAGATCACCGCATCCGTGGGATCCGAACTCGCGCTGGCGGCCGCGGGCATCACCATGGACGTCCACGGGGCCGAGAACCTCTGGGCGGCACGGCCCGCGGTCTTCATCTTCAACCACCAGAGCCAGCTCGACGTCATCATCATGGCGTCGCTCCTGCGCACGGATTTCACGGGCGTGGCGAAGAAGGAGCTCAAGACGGACCCGATGTTCGCGCCCCTGGGCTGGCTTGCCGACGTCGCCTTCGTCGACCGCACCAACACCGAGGAGGCGAAGAAGGCGCTTGCCCCCGCAGTCGAGGCTCTGCGCAACGGCCGGTCCCTCGCCATGGCGCCGGAAGGCACGCGATCGGCCACGCCGCGTCTCGGGCGCTTCAAGAAGGGCGCCTTCCACGTCGCCATGCAGGCCGGAGTGCCGATCGTCCCCGTCGTCATCCGCAACGCGGGCGAGCTCATGCCCTCCCATGGCGTGCTCATCTCATCGGGCACCCTGGATGTTGCCGTGCTCCCGCCCGTGCCGACGAAGGATTGGAGCCGCGACGACATCGACCACGAGGTCGAGCGAGTCCGAGACATGTATCTGGAGACGCTCGCGCACTGGCCGCGCTGACGTCCCCCGACCTCACGGGTGGATGAGAGTCATCCCCGCCGGCTGATCAGGGGTGCCGATGAGCGCGAAGGCCCCGGGCACCTCGTCGAGCGTGATCGTCCGCGCGACGAGCAGGTCCGGTCGCAGCCGCCCGGAGGTGACGAGCGCCAAGAGTTCGGGATAGTCGTGCGCGGCGAGCCCATGACTGCCGAGCACCTCGAGCTCCCGCGAGATGACCATGTGCATGGGGACGGGATCCACCGCGGTGCCGGGCGGCAGGAGGCCGACTTGCACGTGGCGTCCCCGCGGACGCAGGCTCGCAATCGAAGTCCGGCAGGCGGCGTCGTCTCCAATGGCATCGAGGGAGACGTGGGGACCGCCCGCGGTGACGTTGCGCACGGCGTCCGCGAGATCCGGCGAGGGCTCCAGAGCGGCCGCGGCGCCGAGGCGGAGGGCTGCTTCACGGGCGGCGGGGGAGGGGTCGATGACGATCACGCGCGCCCCGAGTGCTCGCGCAATGGCGAGTGCGGCGAGGCCAACTCCGCCGGCTCCGTGCACGGCGACCTCCTCGCCGGCGCGCACGCGGCCGATCGTGGCGACAGCTCGGTAGGCCGTTGCCACGCGGCATCCCAGCGCGGCGGCCACGTCAGCATCCACCTGCGACGGAAGCCTGACGAGGTTGACGTCGGCCGCGGGGAGGGCGACGTACTCGGCGAACCCGCCCCAGCCGTCGAATCCAGGCTGCCATTGATTCGGGCAGACCTGGTGGTTGCCCGACTCGCACACGAGGCAGCGGCCACAAGCACATACGAAGGGCACGGCGACGCGATCGCCCACTCGCCATCGGGTGACCTCGGGGCCGACCTCAGCGATCGTGCCCGCGAACTCGTGCCCCGGGACGTGAGGAAAGGTCGCCACGTTGTCGTGGCCGTGCCAGGCGTGCCAGTCGCTGCGGCACAGACCCGCGGCCTCGACGCGCAGGACCACACCGTCCGGTGGCGGCGTGGGATCGGCCACCTCTGCACTCCGCCAGGGTCCCCCCAGGGAGTCGTAGACGACAGCGCGCATGGACGAAGGCTATGTCGCCATTCGCCAGACAGGTGCAGGTCCAGGACGTTGAATGGGACCGTGGCCGACGACACGCGGAACACGCCTCACGTCCAGCCGGGGCTGGAGGCGAATGCCATTGGCTTCGTTGACGCGGTCTCCATTGGCCTGAATGCCACGTCGCCGGCCTACTCGCTCGCCGCAGTCCTCGGTCCGATTGTCGTGCTCGTCGGAGTGGCCGCACCGGGTGCCCTCCTGGCGTCGTTCGTGCCGATGCTCCTCATTGCGAGCGCCTTCTACTTCCTCAACAAGGTCGATCCCGACTGCGGCACGACGTTCTCGTGGGTGACGCGGGCCATGGGGCCGTGGTTCGGGTGGATGGGCGGCTGGGCGATCGCGATGACCGGCGTTCTGGTCGTCGGATCCCTCGCCGATGTGGGCGTGAGGTTCACGCTGCTGATGTTCGGCCAGGAGCAGCTGGCGGCCAACGACGCGCTCGTCATGGGCCTGGCCATCGTCCTCATCATCGTGATGACCTGGATTTGCGTGATCGGCACCGAACTCTCCGGGCGCCTGCAGACCGTCCTCAACATCGCGCAGGTGGTGGCCCTCATCATCTTCGCCGTCGTCGCGATCTACAAGGGAGCCAGTGGCCAGGGCCTCCCCGGTGCGGCGACACCGACCCTGGAGTGGATCAACCCCTTCGCCGCGGGCACGGCGGCCCTCACCTCAGCCCTCCTCCTCGGCGTCTTCGCCTACTGGGGCTGGGAGTCTGCGGTCAACCTCAATGAGGAGACCACGGACTCGTCGGGGACTCCGGGCAAGGCGGCCATCCTCTCGACTCTCATCCTGCTCGCGACGTACGTGGGCGTCGCCGTCGCCGTGCTCATGCTCGTCGGTCCGGCCTTCCTTGCCGACAACGCGGGCGAGGAGGAGATGGTCTTCGCTCTCATCGCGCAGGAGGCGCTGGGTGGCTTCGGATGGATCGTCCTCCTCGCCGTGGCGATCTCGGCCGTGGCCTCCACTCAGACGACCATCATCCCTGCATCGCGGACGGCGTTGTCGATGGCGCGGCGTGCCGCGATTCCGGCGTACTTCGGACGCATCTCCGCGAAGCATCGGACGCCGGCGGTCTCCACCTGGTGGGTCGCGATCATTGCCATCGTCTGGTACGTCGTCGTGAGTTTCATCAGCGAGAACGCGCTCTTCGACTCGCTGACGGCTCTGTCCCTGCTCATCGCGTTCTACTACTCGTTGACGGGGATAGCCTGCGCGGTCTACTACCGCCGGATGCTCTTCACGAGTGCCAAGGCCTTCCTGCTCATCGGCCTGGGACCGGTGGTGGGAGCGGTGCTGCTCATCTGGCTCCTCGCCCTCTCGGCCATCGAGATGTCCAACCCGGAGAATTCCTACGGTGGTGTCTCGTGGTTCGGGCTCGGGCCGCCGTTGGTCATCGGGATCTTCCTCTTCGTGGTGGGAGCCATCTTCATGATCTCGTCGCGCATCGTTGACACTGTCTTCTGGAAGGAGCGTCCGAGCGTGGTCGACCCAGATCTTGTGCCGGTCGCCGAGGGAGGCGATGAGCGATGAGCCTTGCGGTGGGATACAACGGCGGTGACAGCGCACGCCATGCCCTGCGCGCCGCGATTGCGCTGGCGCGTGATCTCGAGGAGACGCTGCTCGTCGTGTGCGGCGTAGCTCCCGCAGGCGGCATGGGCGAGGAGTACGACATCACGGAGGAGGCGATCATCGAGGAGCTTGCCCCCGTCGTGAACGAGGCGGTGCTCGAGGCTCGCCTAGCAGGCGTGGACGCCGAGGCGATCCTGGTGGATGCCGATCCGGTCGGTGCCCTCGAGACGGTCATGGAGGAGCGCAAGCCGCGGATGCTCGTGGTCGGCTATGGCGAGTCGGGGCGTATCCGCGCGGCGCTCTTCGGCGCCGTGGCGCCCAAGCTCGTCGAGCGCTCCGAAATCCCTGTGCTCGTCGTGCCGTAGGCACGCGATCCTTGTGCTCGTCGTGCCGTAGGCACGCGGGGAACCGGCGGAGCGTGAGCGCCGTCACCCTTCCTGGGGGTGGCATGGTGCTGCCTCCCGGCAGGAAGGGACCCTGGGACCATGCTCGCCACTACTCCGCCCAAGGGCATGCGCACGTCCGTGCGCACGCCGGGCACCTTCGTGCGCGATATCTCCCGGTGGATCCAGGATGCCCTCGACGGGGCTGTCCGCCGCGCGCCCGAGGGTTCGCTGACGCAGCGGGTCCTGCGCGGTGCTGCCCGCTCCTGGCCCACGGCGTGGCTTATCGGCATCACTGCGCTCGCGGCGTGCACCGCGTGGGTGGCTGCGCTTCTCCTGGGCATCACGGCACCGGTGCCGGCGGCGGCGGGTGCGGTCATCACGGTGGCCCTGTCGCTCAACCGCTCGCTGCGGACGGGCCTGTCGCTCGTCGGCGCGACGGCAGTCGCGCTCCTCGTGGCCTTCGCGCTCTACCAGTGGTGGGGCCTGCACGTCTGGACCGTCGGCGTGCTCGTCATCGTCTCTCTGGTCATCGGCCGCCTCATGCGGCTAGGCCCCGAGGGTTCCCTGCAGATCCCGGTGACCGCGCTCTTCGTCTACTTCATGGGCGAGGCGCTCACCGACGAGGTCATCATCACGAGGATCGTCGCAACTCTTCTGGGCGTCGCTATTGGTCTTGTCTTCTCCGTCGTTGCGCATCCTGAGCGCCCGGAGGAGCGGATGACGGAGAAGCTGTCGGAGCTGGGCGGCCGCCTCGGCTCCCTTCTTGTGGCCATGGGTCACGTCTCCGGCGACCAGCTCACGCGCCGTCAGGCCACCGAGTGGCTGACCGAGGCACGCACGCTCGCTGTCGAGACTCGCCATGTGGGCGAGGAGATCGAGGAGCTGGGCCTGGGCCGACGCTTCAGCGTGGGAAGCGAGCGTGCCGTGGGGCGCGCCATCGTCGAGCAGTACGCCCTGCTCCAGCAGACCAGCGATCACGTCAACTCCATTGCCCGGGGCCTCTTCGATGCCACGTCGCGAGGTGCCGTGCGGCTGCCCGAGGGCATGGGCCAGATGCTGTCGTCCACCGGCGAGGCGCTCTCGGTCCATGCGGATTCCCTGGAGCGCGCCATGGTTGATGGCGATCCCGCCACGGGCGTGCTCGCGGCCCTCGAGGTGGTCGAGGAGGAGCGCAGCCGATCGGTCGCCGACCTGAAGGAGATCGACGACACCGGCGCGCTGCTGTTGGGCGGCTCGCTCCTCAGCGAGGTCGATCAGATGGCGAAGCGCCTCGCGGGCAGCAACGGCCGCTAGTCGCGCGTGCGCAGCAGGCGCCCATGACGGTGCCGCGTGATCGACACGGCCTGCTCCTTGAGCCACCGCCCGAGTTCGATCTCACCCGCATCCGTCACCGGCTGCCGGTCCACTGCCACGCCTGACGCATGCGCTGCGGCCAGGAGATCGGGAGTCGCGTCGGTGAGCAGGCGCAGCCGCTCGACGCCCAGGGCCGGCAGGCGCCGGGCGAGTTCGGCATCGCTCTCCGTGCTCGGATCCGACCAGATGACGGGGGTCCCCGTCGTCTGAGCCGCGAGCTTGAGAGTCTCGAACGCCGGACCCTTGAGCTCGGTCCGCACCACGACTCCGTCGAGGCGGTGATGCCGCAGGATGTTGCTCTCGGATCGCAGCCCGGTGGGATCGAGATCGACGGAGAAGTGCTCGGCCCATGCGCGAGCGAACGAGGCGCGAGCGCGGTCTACATCGAGCTCCGGGGCCGACCAGGTGCCGTAGGCGTGCAGGTGACCCGGTCCCCCCGGCTTGGCGCCGCCGCCGATGGAGGAGCGCTTCCAGCCCCCGAAGGGCTGACGCTGCACGATGGCGCCGGTGATGTGCCGGTTCACGTAGGCATTGCCCACCTGCACGCGATCGAGCCAGGTGTCGATCTCCTTGGGGTCCAGGCTGTGCAGGCCACCGGTGAGCCCGTACTCCGGTGCGTTCTGGATCTCGATGGCCTCGTCGAGGTCACGTGCGCGCATGACGCCGAGCACGGGCCCGAAGCACTCGGTGAGGTGGAACCAGGCACCGGACTTCACGTCCCAGATCACTCCCGGTGACCACAGGCGCCCGGAGTCGTCGAGCTGCCGCGGCTCCACGAGCCAGGTCTCACCAGGAGAGAGTTGCGTGAGGGCGCGCGCGAGTGGTCCGCTCGGCTGGTTGATAACGGGTCCGGTTATGGTCGCGGGATCGGTGGCCCAGCCCACGCGCAGCGAGCGCACGGCGTCGGCGAGACGGCGTCGGAAGGACGGGTCGTCGTACACGCTCGCCTCGACGATCGCCAACGAAGCAGCCGAGCACTTCTGGCCGGCGTGGCCGAACGCCGACTTCACCAGGTCCTTGATGGCGAGGTCGATATCGGCTGCCGCCGTGATGATGAGGGAGTTCTTGCCACTCGTCTCCGCGCGCAGGCGCAGGTCGGGGCGCCAGCCGAGGAAGAGGTCGGCGGTAGCGAGGGATCCCGTGAGCACCACCTCGCTCACCCCCGGATGAGTCACGAGGTGCTTGCCCACCTCGTCGTCGGGTGTGGCCACGAGCTGGACGAGGTCGGGATCCACGCCCGCCTCGTGCAGCTGGCTGACGAGGAGGGCTCCGACGGCGCGGGCCTCAGGCGCGGGCTTGAGGATCGCGGCGCTGCCGGCGGCCAGCGCGTGCACGAGACCAGACGCGGGGATCGCGTAGGGGAAGTTCCAGGGGCCCGCGACGAGGACGACCTCGTGGGGCTGCCACTGCAGGCCGGACGACAGACGCTCGTGCTCGATGGTGAGGTGAGCGGCGTACGTCGTGAAGTCGATCGCCTCGCTCACCTCAGGATCGCCCTCGCGCAGCGTCTTGCCGGTGGTCGTCGCCATTGCGGCGAGGGTGTCGGCGCGATGCGCGGCCATGAGCTCGGCTACGCGCGCGAGGATGTTGCGGCGCTCCTGCCATGGCGTCTGCGCCCAGCGCTCCTGGGCGGCGCGAGCGCGCGCGACGGCATCGTCGACCGCCTCGACGGTCGTGGTGAGCTCGGGCTCGGAGGGAGCGGGCATGGCCAGGATCGACTCCGCCCAGGCGCGGTTGCCGGGCGTGGTGAAGTCGGTGTCGGCGACATTGGCGAAAGAGCCGTCAGCGAGGAAGGTGAGTTGCTCCGTGCGCCGGTCCTGGGCGCGATGGCTGGTGACCTCGATGTCCCCCTGGCGGTCCAGCGAGGAGCGGAATCGGTCGAGCTCACGCTGCCAGGCGGGAGAATCGGGAGTGAGGTCGAACAGCGAGCGCAGGAAGTTCTCCGGGCCGGAGTTCTCGTCGAGGCGTCGCGAGAGGTAGGCGATCGAGGCCTCGCGGTCGACCTTCTCCACCACGGGGGCGTAGAGCAGGAGCGAGCCGGCGGCATCACGGACCGCGCGGGCCTGCGCCGGCGCCATGCCCTCGAGCATCTCGATCTCGATCATCGTCGGATCCTCGAGCGAGTCGCGCAGGGTGAGCGCCCATGCCACGTCGAAGAGGTTGTGCGAGGCGATGCCGAGTCGCAGCGCACCCGGGTCTGCTGTGCGCAGCGCCGTGTCGAGCATGCGCTTGTATGACGCGTCGACGTCGGCCTTGGAGTAGTAGGGCGCCTGGGGCCAGTCGTGCAGTTCCGCCTCCACCTGCTCCATGGCGAGGTTGGCACCCTTGACGAGGCGGATCTTGATGGGCGCCCGGCCGGCGGCATGGCGAGCGTTGGCCCAGGCGACGAGCCGGTCGAGGGCCGCGTGCGAGTCGGGGATGTAGGCCTGCAGCACGATCCCGGCCGGCATCTGGTGGAACTCCGGCTGGTCGAGCACGCGGATGAAGGCCTCGACGGACAACTCGAGGTCGCGGTGCTCCTCCATGTCCAGGTTGACGAAGGTGCCGTGTGCCTGGGCGATCCGGTAGAGGGCCGCGAGGCGCTCGGTCACCCGGTCGAGGGAGTCGTCCCAGGCGAGCACGTCGAGGTTGGCGCACAGGGCCGAGATCTTGATGGACACGTAGTCGACATCGGGGCGGCGTACTCGTGAAGCGACAAGCTCGAAGCGGGCCGCTGCTTCGTCATCGCCGAGGATGGACTCGCCCAGGACGTTGACGTTGAGGCGGAAACCGTCGGCGCGGCGGCGGGCGAGGTAGCGGGTGAGCGGGGCGTCCTCTCCGGGGAGGATGACTCCCGTCGTCTCCTGGTTGACCCGCCAGTTGACGGCGCGCTCGGCGACACTGGGCGCGTAGGGAGCGATGACGCCGAGCATGCGCAGGCCGAGTCGATCGATGGGGCTGAGCGATGCGGGCGCGCCCTGTGCGACGAGGTCGCGCAGGCGCCGCGCGGCGCGTCGGCGATCGCGGATGCGCAGCACCTGGTCGGTGAGATCGAGGATGAGGTCGCGGCCGTCGTCGTCAGCAAGGAGCTTGCCCAGGCGCCGCGCGGCGCGGCGCTCCTTGCGGGTGGTGCCGGCCAGCGCGGCAGTGAGCAGGTCGCGTGCGCGGTGCTCGGCGGTGGGAGCCAGGCTGCGCTCCGGGGCGATCGTCATGGGAGAAGTCCAGCGCTTCTCGGGCCGCCGGTCTTGTGCCACAGTGACCCCGTGAGTGTCGATTCGATACCAAAGGCCAGGGAGCTCCGGGCCTTCATCGACCTGGTCGAGGGGCTTCCCCAGGTGATGGCAGCGGCCAAGGACACCTCGGGCCGGTACCTCTACGTCAATCGGGGCTTCGCCGAGCGCGTGGGCCGGCGCGCGCGGGACATCGTCGGTCGGACGGTGGAGGACTTCTTCGCCCCGGAACTCGCGGGGTCCTACGCGGCACAGGATGCGGAGGTGCTCCGCACGGGTAAGCCCCTCCAGGGGCACCTCGAACTCATCGTGCGCGCCGATGGTCGCCTGGGCTGGTATCTCACGTCGAAGACGCGCCTGGTGTCCGATGGTGGAGACGTGGTTGGCGTAGCGGTCATGTCCGTGGACCTCCAGTCGCAGATGGACAGTGCGCACTCTGGGTTGGCCGCGGCTCTCGATGCTGTTCGCGCAGACGTCGCTCGCCCCTGGAGGGTGAGCGAGATCGCGGACATTGCCGGCCTATCCACGACACAGCTGGAAAGGCTGAGTAGGCGGACGCTGGGGATGTCGCCCCGGGGCGTGCTGCAGCGGCTGCGCCTGGAGCACGCCGTGCGGCTGCTGTCCTCAACGTCCATGACTGCGGGGGAAGTGGCCTCGGCCTGTGGCTTCTACGACCAGAGTTCCTTCACGCGGCAGTTCAGATCGGTGCTGGGCCTTACCCCAGGGGCATATCGGCGTTCGGGGTCAGGAGAAGACGGTTCCGGGGTGCCAGGCTAGGTAGGCGCTTGCCGCATCGTCGATGATCCGGATGGCTGGCAAGGTTGCCAGCACCATTGCACCGCACCTGTGGATGACGGTGCCGTCTGGGGAGCTCACGAGATCAACCTACGTGCGGGGTCTGACACTTCTGGGCCTTTGCAGCCCCTACGCTCCGCCCATGACACCTTCCTCGGCGACCGTGACAACGCAGCGAGCGTTTTCGCGGGAAGCACGGGTCGCAGGTCTAGCGGCCGTCGCCTGGGTCCTTGCCGGATGCGGACGGGTCGACGAACTCGTCTACCAACCACGGACCACACCCGCCGAATGGTGCGCTCAGCGTCCCTGCGTCGAGGTGGGCTGGGTGACCCTGGCGGAGCCTTGGAGCAGCGCCCTCGTCTTTGCCCTGGCGCTGCTGTGGCTGGGCGTGGGCGTCTACTTCCTGCTGACGCGCCGTGGCCAGCTCTCCCGCGCCTGGTTCGGCGTCTCTCTCATCCTCGGTGGGCTCGCCGCAGGCTCGGCGGGCATCAGTTACCAGGCCTTCAGTTACGAGCTCAAGTGTGCGGGCCGCGAGTATTGCGTGCTCACAAACGGCTACGAGATCGCCTACAGCTTGCTGCAAGTCGCAAGCATGAGCGCCATGGTGGTGGCCGTCGCCTATGCCCTGGCATCACCACGCGCACGCCGCGCCATCACGGTGTACGCCGTGCTCAATCTCGTGGTCTACGTCATCGTGACGATCATCGGCGTGATGACCCCGAGCGCTTTCCTGCTCTCCTTCGAACTGCTGCTTCTCTTCGCCGTACCCGCTTTGGTCATCGCAGCGGTCCTCGCCGTCCGGCGATGGTCGGACTCCCTCGCCCGGCGCATCCTGTGGGTTCTCGTGCTGTTGGTGCTCGTCCAGGTCGCCTACCTCGTCTACTTCTCCCTGGGCCTCACCGAGTCGCTGTGGTCCTCAGGCATCTACTTCTCAGCCAACGACGTCCTCCACGTCGGGATGCTCGCCTGGCTCGTCGTCACCGCGTGGGTCCTGGGCCCCGCCCTCAGGGACCGGTCCTGAGGGACACCCCCCCTTGACGTCGGCCCGGTGGTATGTAATATTCCACTGAGCCCAGGAATGGGCCCCTTTGACGGCAACCACCTGGGAGACCCCATGACCGAGACGCCCTGGCGCGGCATCCTCACCGCGACCGCCCTGCCCTTCGACGCCGACGGCGCCGTGGACTATGCCCGCTACGCCGATCACGTGGACTGGCTCGTCCGCAACGGCAGCGACGGCGTCGTCTGCAACGGCTCGCTTGGGGAATACCAGACCCTCACGCACGAGGAGCGTGCCAAGGTCGTCGAGACCGCGGTTGCGGCAGCCAAGAACGCGGGCGGAGTCGTCGTGCCCGGCGTCGCGGCGTACGGCGCGCAGGAGTCGCGCCGCTGGACCGAGCAGGCAGGCGAGGCCGGCGCAGTGGCCGTCATGCTGCTGCCCCCCAATGCCTACCGCGCCGATGATCGCATCGTCGTCGAGCACTACCGCGAGGTCGCAAAGGCCGGTCTGCCGATCGTCGCCTACAACAACCCCTACGACACCAAGGTCGATCTCACCCCGCGACTGCTGGGCGAGCTCTACGCCGAGGGCCTCATCGTTGCAGTCAAGGAGTTCAGCGGTGACCCACGTCGCGCCTACGAGATCGCGGAGTACGCCCCCGGCCTCGACGTGATCATCGGCTCCGACGATGTCGTCCTTGAGCTTGCCATCGCGGGCGCCAAGGGCTGGATCGCCGGCTACACCAACGCCTTCCCGAGCGCCTCGCGAGCGCTCTACGACGCTTCGATGGCCGGAGACCTTGCCACGGCCGTGCCGCTCTACCGCACCCTGCACCCACTCCTGCGCTGGGACTCCAAGACCGAGTTCGTGCAGGCGATCAAGCTGTCGATGGACATGGTCGGTCGCTACGGCGGTCCGTGCCGCCCACCGCGCCTGCCGCTGACCCCCGACCAGGAGTCCGTGGTGCGCGCCGCGACGCAGGCAGCGATCGACGCGGGTCTCGCGACGGCCTGAGATGCGCGCCTCGCGCACGTTCGACGCGGTCGACTCTCACACCGAGGGGATGCCCGCGCGCGTCATCGTGGGTGGCGTCGGGGAGATCCCCGGCGCCACCATGATGGACAAGCGACTCCACTTCATGGAGCACATGGACGACGTGCGCCGTCTGCTCATGCTCGAGCCGCGCGGCCATAGCGCAATGAGCGGGGCGATCCTGCAGCCTGCGACCCGCGACGATGCCGACTGGGGTGTCGTCTACATCGAGGTGAGCGGCTGCCTGCCCATGTGCGGGCACGGCACGATCGGCGTGGCCACGGTGCTCGTGGAGACCGGCCGCGTCCAGGTGACGGAGCCCGTCACCACCATCCGGCTCGACACTCCTGCCGGACTGGTCGTCGCCGAGGTGGCCGTCGAGGACGGTGTCGCGCGCTCGGTCACGATCCGCAACGTCCCGTCCTTCTCCTATGGCCTCGACCTCTCCGTCGACGTGCCCGGTATCGGCACAGTCCCCTACGACATGGCCTTCGGGGGCAACTTCTACGCGATCGTCGACGCCGAGGCACTCGGCGTGGAGTTTGCACGCGACAACGGCGACGCGATCCTGAGCCGCGGGATGCAGCTCATGGCCGCGATCAACGAAGCCGACTCGCCTGTGCACCCGGCGGATCCCGCCATCCGGGGCTGCAAGCACGTGCAGGTCGTCGCCCCTGGGTCAGATGAGAAGCACTCGCGTCACGCCATGGTCATCTCACCCGGATGGTTCGACCGCTCGCCCTGCGGCACGGGCACCTCCGCGCGTATGGCCCAACTGCACGCACGTGGGCTCATGGGCCTGGGCGACGAGTTGGTCAACGAGTCCTTTATCGGCACCCGCTTCATCGGACGCATCGTCGAGGAGACCGAGGTGGCGGGGCGACCGGCCATCGTGCCCACCATCACCGGGCGTGCCTGGATCACGGGCACCGCGCAGTATGTGCTTTCCGACGACGACCCCTTCCCCGCGGGATTCCTCGTATGAGCAGTCACGGTGTCACCGGGCTGCCCGAGATCGGGGAGCGCGTCTCCCTGCGCGAGCGCGTCGCTGAGTCGCTGCGCGCAGCGCTCGTCTCCGGACGCATGGCTCCGGGTACGACGTACAGCATCCCGGCGCTCGCCGAGCAGTTCGGCGTGAGCGCCACGCCTGTGCGCGAAGCCATGCTCGACTTGGTCAACGAGGGCATCGTGGCGCCGGTGCCGAACAAGGGCTTCCGCGTCGTGGAGCTCACCGACGAGGAGCTCGACCAGGTGACCGAGCTCCGGCGCCTGCTCGAGGTGCCGACCGTGCGCGACCTCGCGGGAGCTGTGGGCCCCGCGGAGATCAAGCGGCTGCGCGGCCTTGCGGCCGCAGTCCACGATGCTGCGCAACGAGGCGATGTCGTTGCCTACGTCGAATCCGATCGCGAGCTCCACCTGGCTCTCCTCGCCGAAGCGGGCAATCCACGGCTGGTCGAGATGGTCGGCCGCCTGCGCGACCAGAGCCGGCTCTACGGGCTCGAGCAACTCGCAGCCGACGGCGTCCTCGTCGACTCGGCGGCGGAGCACGTGCGCCTGATCGACGCACTCGAGTCGGGCGATCGCCGTGCCGCTGAGAAGGTGATGGCACATCACCTCGATCACGTGCGCGGGATCTGGGCCAGCCGACGCGAGGAGCGCGCGTGAACGCCGACGTCGTCATCATTGGCGCGGGTGTCGTCGGCGCCTGCTGCGCACGCGCCTGCGCAGAGGCTGGTCTGTCCGTCATCGTGGTCGATCGCGGAGCGGTGGCCAGTGGCACGACAGGCGGCGGCGAGGGCAACATCCTCGTCTCCGACAAGGAGCCGGGCCCGGAGCTCGACCTCGCGCTGCTCAGCCGAGACCTGTGGGCCCAGATGGCCGGCGCGCTGGGCGACTCGTTCGAGCTCGACCCCAAGGGCGGACTCGTCGTCGCGGCACGATCGGAGACCTACGAGCACCTGCTGCGCTTCGCCGACGAACAGCGCTCGTGCGGCGTGATCGCCGAGACGGTGGCGGCCTGGGACCTGGCCCAACTCGAGCCGCGCATCTCCCGCGACCTCGTCGGCGGCGTCTTCTATCCGCAGGACATGCAGGTCCAGCCCATGATGGCTGCAGCGCACCTCATCGAAGCCGCCCGAGCGACCGGCCGCGCCACGCTCATGACCGACTGCACGGTCACGGGCATCGACCGCGATGCTGCAGGCGCGATCTCAGCCGTGCGCACATCGCAGGGGAGCATCTCGACGCGGCATGTCGTCAACGCTGCCGGCACCTGGGGTGGGGAGATCGCGGCACTCGCGGGTGTCGAGCTGCCGATCCTTCCGCGCCGGGGCTTCATCCTCGTCACCGAGCCGCTGCCACCCGTCGTGCATCACAAGGTCTACGCCGCCGACTACGTCGCCAACGTCGCGTCCGATAACGCGGGGCTTGAGACCTCGGCCGTCATCGAGGGCACGCAGGCCGGGACGATCCTCATCGGGGCGAGCCGCGAGCGGGTGGGCTTCGACAAGACCCTCGACTGGGGAGTCGTGCGTCGCCTGTCCCGCCAGGCCATCGAGGTCTTCCCCTTCCTGGCCGACGTTCAGCTGCTGCGCACCTACGGCGGCTTCCGTCCCTACTGCCCGGACCACCTGCCCGTCATCGGTCCTGACCCTCGCGTGCCCGGGCTTCTGCACGCCTGCGGTCACGAGGGTGCCGGGGTGGGCCTTGCCGCGGCGACGGGTCACGTCATCGCGCAGGCGCTCACCGGTGCCCCCCTCTCGATCGACCTCGCTCCCTTCGCGCCCGAGAGATTCGAGGCGAGCCATGTCGGATGAGATCCGCTTCACCCTCGACGGCGAGGGCATGACCGCGCGCACGGGCCAGAGCATCGCCGGCGCCCTCATCGCCGGCGGCGCGATGTCGTGGCGGCGCACGCGCTTCGACGATCGGCCCCGCGGGGTCTTCTGCGGGATCGGGGCCTGCTTCGACTGCCTCATCACCGTGAACGGTGAGGCCAATGTGCGCGCCTGCCTCGCGCAGGTGCGTGAGGGCGATCGCGTGGAGCGACAGGAGGGCACCGGCTATGGCGAGTGACTGCGATGTCGCCGTCATCGGTGCGGGTGCAGCCGGCGTGGCGGCCTCGGTCGTCGCTGCGCGCTCGGGGTGCCGCGTCACGCTCATCGACGTGGGCGATCGCCCGGGCGGTCAGTACTACCGGGGCGCAGACCTGTCCCCCTCGCCCAGGGCAGGCGTCGACTACCCCGCTCTCGCCGGCGACCTCGACCGACTCGTGGCGGCGCATGCTGTCGACTATCGCCCGCGGACGACCGCCTACGCCCTCGAGCGCGCAGGGCAGCGACTCCTGGTCCGCACGCGCGGTGATGATCGCCATCGCCAGGACGTCGACATCATCGGCGCCGGCACGGTGATCCTCGCCACGGGTGCGTTTGATCGTCCTCTGCCCTTCCCCGGATGGACCCTCCCCGGAGTCATGACCGGCGGTGGCGCGCAGTCCCTCGTCAAGGGACAGCATGTGCTGCCCGGCCGCCGCATCGTGGTGGCCGGCACGGGACCGTTCCTCCTTGCCGTCGCGGCCACGCTGCTCGAGCACGGTGCGGAAGTCGCTGCCGTCGTCGAGGCGAACGATCCGGTCGTGGGCAGCGTGCGACAGCTGCGCGGCCTCACCTCCGGTCTGGGCAAGGCGGGCGACCTCGGCCGCTTCATTGCTGCCCTCGCGCGCCATCGCGTGCCCTACCTGCGCCGCCACCGCATCGTCGAGGCGCTGGGTGAGGATCGCGTCACCGGCGTGCGCATTGCCCGGGTCGACGCTGATTGGCATCCGATCCCTGGCACGGAGCGGGTGCTGGAGTGCGACGCGGTCTCCGTGGGCTTCGGTTTCGTCGCCCAGCTCGACCTGGCCGCGCAGCTCGGTGCGCGCATGATCCGAGGCGCGGATGGCGGGCTCGCCGTAGAGGTGGACGACGACCAGGCCACCTCGGTGCCCGGGCTGCTCGCGGCAGGCGAGACCACCGGGATCGGCGGTGTCGAGGCCGCCCGTGTCGAGGGGCTGGTCGCCGGAGCGACCGCGGCGGTGCTGTCGGATCACGCGAGTGCCCTCACCCCTTCTGCCCTCGAGCGCGTACGCCGGCAGGTAGCGCGATGGCGCCGCTTCGCGGCCGGTCTCCACGCGACGTTCCCCGTGCGGGACGGATGGGTCGACAGTGTCCGAGAGGACAGCCTGGTGTGCCGATGCGAGGAGGTGCCGGTCTCGCGTGTGCGGGAAGCCGTGGCACTCGGCGCTCGCGATGCCCGCACGGTGAAACTGCTCAGCCGAGCCGGCATGGGCTGGTGCCAGGGGCGCATGTGCGCCGCCGCAGTCGACGGACTGTGCGGATTCGACGACATCGCTTCGCTCCAGGGAGCGTCCTACCGTCCCGTGAGCGTGCCCGTGCCCCTCGGCGCGCTCGCAGCAGAGCCAGTGGAAGGGTGAGTCCGTGACATCCGTGCGATTCCTCGACGAGGAGCAGACCTACGCCGCCGCGACGATCGGGCAGTGCGCCGATGCGCTCGAGGAGGCTCTCCGCGCAGGGTTGCCGGGCGAGCCGGACCCGGCACGCATCTTCGTCGACCTGCCCCCGGGCGAGCTACTGCTCATGCCCAGCCGCGTGACCGGCACCCCGACGGTCAAGCTCGTCACGATCCATCACGACGCCGACCGTCCCGACCCGCGCATCAAGGGCGTGCATGTCGTCTTCGATCCGGTCTCCCTCGCACCGACGGTCGTCATGGATGCCGCGGCACTCACCGTGACGCGCACCACTGCGGTGAGCATCGTCGCCCTCCGCGCGATCGCCCCCGCCGATAGCGACACGCTCGTCGTCTTCGGGGCTGGCCCCCAGGCGCGTGCGCACATCGACGCGATCATCGCCGAGTGGCCCATCCGCAAGGTCACCGTCGTGGCCCGCCGCCCCGAGCGCGCCCTGGATCTCGTGGCCGATGCCACCGTGCGCCACGTGGATGTCGAATTCCATCTCGTCCCCACCGATGAGGCCGCGCCCGCCATTCGGGAGGCGCGCATCATCGTGTGCGCCACGACCGCTACCTCAGCGCTCTTCGACGCAGCAGACGCGCGTGAAGACGTTGCCGCGGTGGCCGTGGGCACGCATTCGCCCACCTGCTGCGAGCTCCCCAGCGAGCTCGTCGGACGGTCCTTTGTCGTCGTCGAGGAGCGCGAGTCGGCCCTGCGTGAGGCCGGCGACGTGGTCTGCGCGATCACCGCGGGGCTGATGACGCCCGATGACATCGCAGCCGACCTCACGCAGATCGCACGGAAGTCCGTCGAGGTGCCTGCGGGCGGTTCGAGGGTGTTCAAGAGCATGGGCATGGCATGGGAAGACGCGGTCGTGAGCGCCCGCATTGCAGAGGGAGTGGCATGAGCACGGTGATGAGCGTCAGCGAGGCCTGCGCGGCTGCGAAGGCGGCACAGCAGTGGTACGCCGATACGGACCTGGAGACGCGAGCGCGCCTTCTCGAGGCCATCGCAGACGCGGTTGATGCCGCGCGTGATGACCTTGTGCCCATCGCCGTCGAGGAGAGCCGTCTCGGTGTCGATCGCCTCACCGGCGAGGTCGGTCGCACGACCGGCCAGCTGCGCCTCATGGCTCAGGTCGTGCGCGACGGAGCCTTCCTCGGCGTCGTCATCGACCACGCCAATATCGACATGACCCCGCCGCGGCCCGATCTGCGCCGCATCAACGTCTCCCTCGGGCCGGTCGCTGTCTTCGCCGCGTCGAACTTCCCCTTCGCCTTCTCCACACTCGGTGGAGACACGGCATCGGCACTCGCGGCGGGCTGCCCCGTCGTGGTGAAGCCCAATCCGGGCCACCCCCGCCTCAGTGACGCCATCATGGCGATCGCGCAGCAGGCGCTTGCGGACGCTGGCGCGCCGCGCGGTGTCCTCACGATGGTGTCGCATGAGCTCCAGGACGGCATCGACCTCGTCAACGACGACCGCATCGAGGCGGTCGCTTTCACCGGCAGCCAGCGCGGTGGTCTCGCCCTGGCGAAGCTCGCAGCCGACCGGCCGCGCCCGATCCCGTTCTACGGCGAGCTCGGCAGCATCAATCCGGTCTTCGTCACGCCCGAGGCGGCCGCCGAGCATGGTGCGGCCATCGCAGCGGGCTGGGTGGGCTCCTTCACCCTCGGCGCGGGGCAGTTCTGCACCAAGCCCGGCCTGCTCGTGGCGCCGCATCACAAGGGCATCCGAGCGGAGGCGATCGCGGCGGTCGGCGGCGTACCCGCACAGGGCATGCTCACCGAATCGATTCGCGAAGCCTTCCTCCACGGAGTGAGCGAGCGCGTCGACATGGCATCGGTCGAGGTGCTCCACGGGGGTGGTTGGGATGCGGAGACCGACACGGTCCGCGCCACTCTCTTCGCCGTGCCCGCGCGCGAGGTCATCGCGACGCCGGAACTGCTCGAGGAATGCTTTGGCCCCATGTCATTGCTTGTGGAGTACGACGACCCGAAGCAGATGCTCGAGCTCGCCGACGTGCTTCCCGGCCTGCTCGCTGCAGGCGTCCACGGCATTGCCGACGAGCCGATCGTCGC
>JAPOKX010000219.1 GCA_029977425.1 Actinomycetota bacterium | reverse complement strand
GATATCCATTACCTGTATCATTATCAAAGCTAGAAGGGAATGCTCTAACTGATGATATTTTAGTTCCTTTGGTCGTTCCTGTATACATATTATCTATTTCCAATACTACAGTAGCACCTGCAGGGTATTTCCCGGTTTCATTTTTAAATACATATCCTAAATTGCCATTATGTTTAAACTGATAAAGGTCGGTCCCTTTATCATCATTAAATGCATTATTCATATCTAATGCTTTATTGCTATATCCAAGTAGAAATCCATGACGTTGATATGGAGGAGTATATGTTCCAATTTTTTCCAAATGAAATCTTTGAAGTTTATATAAGGTATATGTATATACCGTTGGTGTCGGCGTCGGTGTGGGCGTCGGTGTCGGCGTCGGCTCCGGCGTCGGTGTGACAGAACCTTTTACAGAAACTGTGGTCGTTGCTGTATCTGGTTTTGGGTCTCCGTTCTCATCAACTGCACCATTATAAACTGTTAGTGTCCATGTAAGTGTATCATCTAGAGTAGAAGCAGTAGTGCCAGTAAGTGTCTGTTCACCACTCTTTAACCACCATTCACTTCCAGAAATAGTTGAGAAATTTGGAGCACTTATGAGACCAGATGAGGGTGGTGTTACTTCACCACCTACTGCACCTGTAACTGTATATTTAAGCTCAAAATTACCACCATCAGCAATACTAAGAGGATTAATTGAAGCCTTAATTGTAGGAGCATCTGGTTTACCTGAAGTATCTTTTATAGTACATG
>JAPOKX010000218.1 GCA_029977425.1 Actinomycetota bacterium | reverse complement strand
GTCCGGAGGTCAGGCGACGGTATTTCGCGGGACCCGGAGGGGCCGCGACGGCGACCTGGCCCTGAAGCGCCTGGACGGCGCTCTCCCCGTCGAGCCCGCCGCCCAGGCGGCCGCTCTCACGAAAGCCTTGAATGAGCTTCGGCGGCATTGCGCGGCAGCGATGCAGTGCGAGCGCGTGTGCCGGATCGTCGGCGCGTCCCTCGACGAGGCGGAGGGGAAACTCTATCTCGTCATGCCCTTCTATCCCGGCGGGTCGCTCGACGCCCGACTGGCGGACGACGCCGACGCGCTCTCCCCCCCCGAGAAGCTCGTGCTGTCGTGCGACGTCTGCACGGGCGTCGCCGAGCTGCACGCGGCCGGCATCGTCCACCGCGACATCAAGCCCGCCAACGTCCTCCTGAACGCCGAGCTGCGAGCGGCCCTGGCGGACTTCGGTTTGTCCGTGTTGAGCGAGATTTCGAAGCAGACCTCCGTCGGTGGCTTTGGAGGGACGCCCGTTTACATGGCGAGACGGCGGGGAGAGCCGCCGAGGCCGGCGGACGGGGCGGCGGGCTTCGCCCGGTCAGCCGATGCGACCGCTCGACGACCCCCCGCTCCCTCCCCTCGCGACGCACCGCAGGCGCCGGAGCAGTGGGACAAGAAGATCGGGCCGACGGGTCGTCCGGCCGACGTCTGGGCGACCGCTGCGACGCTCTGCCACCTGTGGTCGGGCACGGCGCCCTTTCACGACCTCGACAACGTGTTTC
>JAPOKX010000217.1 GCA_029977425.1 Actinomycetota bacterium | reverse complement strand
TGAGCCGAGGAGGAACGTCTCCTCGTCGCCGAAGTCGACGAAGCGCACCGTGACGACGCGACCCGGTGCGACCTCGTCGTGCTCGGCGTCCGGGGCGCCGACCTGGGAGTTCTCGAGAAGCTGCTTGAGCTGGCGGATGCGGGCCTCGTTCTTGCCCTGCTCCTCCTTGGCGGCGTGGTAGCCGCCGTTCTCCTTGAGATCGCCTTCCTCGCGCGCGGCCTCGATGCGCTTGGTGATCTCGGCGCGGCGCGGGCCCGACCGCTCCTCGAGCTCCTGCTCGAGCCGGTCGTAGGCCTCCTGGGTGAGCCAGGTGATCTCGGTGCTCATCGGGCAAGGGTACGGCCCCGCAGGGCGGTCAGCCTGCGGCGGGATCGGACGGTCAGCCTGCGGCGGGCGGAGTCCACGGCTGCTCGGGCGCCACGACCCCCGGCGGGAACTGAGGGGGGATCACGCGTGCGGGGGGTGCGCCGGCCTCGCAGGCGAGGACCTCGACGACGTAGGCGGGGGCAAGCGTGCGGAGGGGATAGGTCATCTGCTCGTAGGACGTCCCGCGAGGGATGCCGACGACCGCGTATCCGACGTCGGTCCGCGACTCGTCCTGGGCGCGGAGCACGCAGTAGACATCCCACTCCTCGGAGCGGCGTACCTCGAAGGTGACATCGACTCGGTCCGCGGCGATGTCGTTCCAGGCCAGGAGCTTGTAGGTGACCTTGGGAGAGACGAGGTTGAAGGTGACGAAGGCCAGGGCGGCGATGAACGCCACCACTGCGACGATCCCGGCGATCAGC
>JAPOKX010000216.1 GCA_029977425.1 Actinomycetota bacterium | reverse complement strand
CACACTTCCTCGCGACTCGCTCAAGGGTAGGCCACGGGACGGCTCTCGCGGGAACGCTCGCGCCTTCATGGACCGAAGGTTCCACACTGTGGAACGGCTGGCCGCCCGGCGTTCCTCCCTGCGATCCGGGCCTAGTCTGATGCCCTCGTCACCCGAGAGGAAGCCATGGCCTCGACCGATCGACGCCGCGTGCTGCGCTGGCGCGACGGTGCCGTCGACGCCGGGCCGGACTCCCTCGCCATCGAGGAGCCACTGGAGATCGAGGTGGATGGCGTCTCGGTGTCCACCACGATGCGCACCCCGGGTCACGACATCGAGCTCGCACTCGGCTGGCTCGTCGCCGAGGGAGCCCTGACGTCGATCGACGAGATCACCGAGGCAAAGGAATGCTTCGAGCACGATGCGGAGGACCCCGAGCAGGTGCGCCGCATCGTCCAGGTGTCGACGCGCAGCCATGTGCCGGTCGAACCCCGGCTTCATCCCACCTCGAGCGCATGCGGAGTCTGCGGTGCTGACCTCATCGCGATGACGCAGCGCACCCGACACTGGCCGCTGGGCGAGGACACCACGTCCTTCGATGTCGCCCACGTCCTCACCCAGCCCGAGACTCTCCTCGCCGCGCAGCGCGGCTTCGCAGCAAGCGGTGGGCTCCACGCGGCCGGCCTCTTCGCTCCCGACGGCAACCTCGTCTGCCTGCGCGAGGATGTCGGACGCCACAACGCGGTCGACAAGGTGATCGGCTGGGCACTGGAGGCCGGCCGCATCCCGCTGTCCGGGACGGTGCTGCTGGTCAGCGGCCGGGCCTCGTTCGAGTTG
>JAPOKX010000215.1 GCA_029977425.1 Actinomycetota bacterium | reverse complement strand
CGCCACGGGATCGACACCTCCCGTCGCGCGCTCCTCGGGCACTCCGCCGGCGGCGGTCTCGCGGCGTGGGCCACCTCGCGTCGGTCACTGCCCGAGGATGCGGTCGGGGCGGACCCCGAGGCAGCCGCCTTCGACCTCGTCGTGCTGCACGCCCCGGTCGCCTGCCTGGAGATCGGCAGTGCCGAGAAGCTCGGCGACGGCGCGATCGACACCTTCATGGGCGGGCGCCCGCTGGACGTGCCCGAGCGATACGCCGTCACCGATCCGCATGCGCTCACGCCCGATCCCGGCTCGCGTCGCATGCTCCTGCACGGCACCGAGGACGTCGACGTACCCGTCTCGCAGAGCGAGGCCTACCTCGCGCACTTGCAGGCCCACGGCATCGACGCCGATCTCACGATCATCCCCGGGGACACCCACTACGAGATCCTCGATCCCACGTCGAAGGTCTCCGCACTGCGGCGCGAGGCACTCACTCGCGCACTGCTCGACTGACCTCAGCCGCCGCGACGAGATCACGTCTCCTCGCACCGAGTGCGCAGTTGCGTGCAGGATTTCGGCCGATTTCGTGTACGCAACTGCACACTCGGCGCTGCCGGAGTCAGGAGACGGGCTCGCGCTCGCGGATCTCCGCGGCCACGGCCGACAGGTCCTCCAGGAACGCCGCGACCGCGGGAGGCGTCCACCGGTCGCGCACCGTGCTCACGCCCACGGGCCGCGTGAGCCGAGCGAGGTCGACGTCGGCCGGAGTGACGACGGCGAGGTCGTCGTCGTGCAGCGCGACGAGCTCCGGGAGGGCAGCCACGCAGTCGCCGTCGAGGATGAGGCGTCGCAGGGTGAGCG
>JAPOKX010000214.1 GCA_029977425.1 Actinomycetota bacterium | reverse complement strand
CTACCTTGGCCTGACCTTCGACGACGTCCTCCTCCTCCCGGCCGAGTCCGATGTCGTGCCGAGCGAGGTCGACACCACCAGCCGGCTGACGCGCAACATCAGCGTCAAGGTGCCCCTGCTGTCGAGCGCCATGGACACCGTCACCGAGGCGCGGATGGCCATCGCGATGGCACGCCAGGGCGGCGTGGGCATCCTCCACCGCAATCTGTCGATCGAGGACCAGGCCACGCAGGTCGACATGGTCAAGCGCTCCGAGGCCGGCATGGTGAGCAACCCCGTCACGTGCGGCCCAGACGATTCGCTGGCGGAAGTCGACGCCCTGTGCGGTCGCTACCGGGTGAGCGGCGTCCCCGTCGTCGACGACGGACAGATCCTCCTCGGCATCATCACCAACCGCGACATGCGCTTCGAAGACGACATGTCCCGCCGCGTGCGCGACGTCATGACGCCGATGCCGCTCATCACCGCGCCGGTCGGCGTCGATCCCGATGACGCCCTGCGCATCCTCGCCCAGCACAAGGTCGAGAAGCTGCCTCTGGTGCATCCCGACGGCCGGCTCGGCGGCCTCTTCACCGTCAAGGACTTCGTCAAGTCCGACAAGTACCCCCTGGCCACGAAGGACTCCGACGGACGGCTCATCGTGGGCGCAGCGGTCGGAGTCGGCCCCGACGCCGAGAAGCGCGCGCACGACCTCATCGACGCGGGGGTGGACCTCCTCATCGTCGACACGGCCCATGGCCATTCGCGCGCGGTCGTCGAGATGGTCTCCCTGCTCAAGCGCACGACGTCGGTCGACATCGTCGGCGGCAACGTCGCCACGCGTGAAGGCGCGCTGGCCCTGGTCGAGG
>JAPOKX010000213.1 GCA_029977425.1 Actinomycetota bacterium | reverse complement strand
GCTGCTCGAGACGCTCGAGCGCCTTGGCGTGGCCTCGGGCGAGGTGGTCCCGTTCGGCAGCGAGCGCTCGGCCGGCTCGCAGCTCGACCGCTGGGGCGAGGTTCAGCCCCTAAACGAAGAGACCATCCAGGGCTTCGACCTGGCGCTGATGTCGGCCGGGGGCTCGGTCTCCCGCGAGTGGGCCCCGAAGCTGGCGCAGGCCGGCGCGCTGGTGATCGACAACTCCTCCGCCTGGATGGACCCTGATGTCCCGCTCGTGGTCAGCGAGGTGAACCCCGACGCCGTCGAGCAGGCGGCCAAGGGGATCATCGCCAACCCCAACTGCACGACCATGATCGTGATGCTGCCGATGAAGGCGCTCGACGAGCGCTTCGGGCTGGAGGCGATGGTCGCCACCAGCTACCAGGCCGCCGGCGGCGCCGGGCGCCACGGGATCGACGAGCTCGCCGCCCAGGTGCCCGTGCTCAGCGAGAAGACCGAGATGCTGATCTCCGACGGCGCCGGCGCCGCCCGGCTCGTCGAGCACGAGGTCCACGCCAACACGCTCGCCTTCAACGTCGTGCCGATGCTCGGCTCGATGGGCGAGAACGGCTACACCGACGAGGAGATGAAGCTCCAGGACGAGAGCCGCAAGATCCTGGGCCTTCCCGAGTACGGCGTCGAGCCGGAGCCGCCGGACGATGCCGCGATCGCCGAGATGGCCGCCGCCGAGGAGAAGCGCGAGGCGGACAAGGCGAACAAGAAGAAGGCTCTGCTTCGGAAGCAGCAGAAATTCTTTCGCGAGAAAAACGCCGAGTTCAAGGCGAGCCGCGAAAAGAGCATGGCACAATTGGACGAGGCGATGCGCGCCAAGCTCGCCAC
>JAPOKX010000212.1 GCA_029977425.1 Actinomycetota bacterium | reverse complement strand
CCTCGACCGCCTTGATGATGGTCGGCCAGTATTCCTCGCCATTGCCCATCTCGATGGCCTTCTCGCGCATGAGCGTGCCGGCACGCAGCGAGTCGCACACGCCGACACCCTTGGTGTAGAAGCCGCCGAGGATGACGGTCTCATCGATGAAGGGCACCATCTCCTTGACCTCAGCCGGCGTGAGCAGGCTCATGTCCTCGATGCCCCAGGACTTGCCCGAGGTGATGCGGCGCGTGAGCTCCTGCATGCGCTCGGGGGTGCGCGCGACCTCGATGCCACCGGACTCGAAGAACGTGTCGAGCTCCTTGTACTGGCGGAGGCTGTCGAGCGTGAGCTGGGCCATCTCCTTGTTGTGGTCGACGAGGAAGATGAAGTTGGATGCGTGTCCGGTGGACCCGCCGGGGTTGGGCAGCGGCCCCTTGTCGATCTGGACGATGTCACGCCAGCCCAGGCGGGCCAGGTGGTAGGCGACGGAGTTGCCCACGATGCCGGCGCCGATGACGACGCACTTGGCCTTGCTCGGCAGGTTGCTCATCCTTCTTCTTCCTCTCGATGGGGCTGTGCTCAGATTGCTGGTTGCCTAGATGGCTCGTTGTTCAAATGGCTCGGCGGACTTCGGCCTCGAAGCCCGTGACGTGGGAGGACATGACCGTGGCGGCACGCTCGGCATCACCCTCGCGGATGGCGACGAGCAGGTCGCGGTGCTCGGCGACGGCATCGCCGAGGTGGCTCACCCGGTCGAGGGCGAGGAACCAGATCCGCAGGGCGTGCATGTAGTGCTGGTCGCAGACGTCCTGCAGGAAGTCGTTGTGGGCGCAGCGATAGATGTGGTGATGGATGCGCTGATCGAGCTCGATGAGCTGGCGCATGTCCGGGGCCACGGCCACGGCGTCGAGGTCGGCGATGAGCTCGTCGATGACCTCGAGGTCCTCGTCGGTGCGCCGCTCCGCAGCCAGGCCGGCGGCGTAGGGCTCGAGCTGCTCGCGCATCTCGTCCACAAACTCCTCGCTGAGCAGCCCGTCGCCGCCAGCCGCGTCTTCCCCCGGGAGACTGCCCCACTTGC
>JAPOKX010000211.1 GCA_029977425.1 Actinomycetota bacterium | reverse complement strand
GATCCAGTTGGCACCCCACTCGTCGTTGCCCATCATGAGGTCGGCGCCCTTGACGGCCGTGACGATCTGCGGAGTGCGGGCATCCATGATCGCGCTGGTGAGTCCGGCCTTCATGGCCATGGGAAGGAAGACCGCGTTGAGCGTGTGGCGGTCGGGCATGCCGAAGGACACATTGGACGCACCCAGCGTGGTGTTGACGCCGATCTCGGTCGAGATGAGGTGGATGGCCTCCATGGTCTTCATGGCCAGCGTGTGGTCGGCGCCGATGGGCATGGCCAGCGGATCGACGACGATGTCCTCGATCGGGATGCCGTACTCGTCGGTCGCGATGCCGACGAGCTGCTTGGCGAGCTCCAGGCGGCGGTGCGGATCCTCCGGGATCGCCTCCTCGTCATTGGGCAGCGCGATGACGGCAGCTCCGTACCTCTTGACCAGCGGCAGGATGAGCTCGATGCGCTCGCGCTCCATCGTGACGGAGTTGACCAGGGCCTTGCCCTCGTAGGCAGCGAGCCCGGACTCCAGGGCCTCGACGACGGAGGAGTCGATGCACAGCGGCACGTCGGTGAGGGACTGCACCAGTCGCACGGCATCGCCGAGCAGCTTGACCTCGTCGACGAGCGGGGCGCCCATGTTGACGTCGAGCATCATGGCTCCGCCGGCGATCTGCTGGGCGACGTCGATCTCGACCGCGGAGAGGTCCTCCACGCGCAGCTGCTCCTGGAACTTCTTGCGCCCCGTCGGGTTGATGCGCTCGCCGATGATGCAGAAGGGCTGGTCGGGCCCGATGGTGACGCTGGCGCGCGCGGAGCTGAGGACGGTGTGCATGGGACTCCTATACCGAGGTGGTGCCGGAGGCGGTCGCCACCGGATCGAAGGCCGGACCGATGCCCAGGTCGCGGACGAGCCGCTCGAGGGAACCGTCGTGACGGAAGTCGGTGAGGTGAATACCGGAGACGCCGGGCAGCGAGAGCGCGTGCCGGCTGAGCTCGAGAGTGAGCTGGTAGGACTCCTCGGCGATGGCGTCCTTGTCTCCGGCGCCTGCGACGCGCGCGATCATGTCGGCGGGAATGGAGATGCCCGGCACG
>JAPOKX010000210.1 GCA_029977425.1 Actinomycetota bacterium | reverse complement strand
TTTCAGGCGAGGTCACGGCGACATTCTGCACTCCTGGCCCCAGCGTTCAACGAGTGGATACCTCACTGTGCATCTCCCGACTGGGCATCTCCCGCACACACAGGGCGCCCGACGCAGGAGATGGAGGAACTATGCAGTCGTTGGACTAAGTAGCCTTGATGGCACGCACGACGATCGTTGCAGGGTCGACAACTCCTTCTCCGACCTCGACGATGTCGACCTCCACGATGCCGAGCCGCTCGAGCACGCTGCGTGAGGCCTCGACTTCCTCTGCAGCGGAGCGGCCCTTGAGCGCGAGGAGCTCGCCCCCGGGCTGCACGAGTGGGACAGTCCATCCCGCCAAGCGCTCCAGAGGCGCAACGGCGCGCGCGGTCACCACTCGGGCTCGCAGGGAGGTCACGGGGCCGCGGCCGCGCACGATGTCCTCTGCGCGGGCGCGCACCACCTGCACTCGACCCGTGAGGCCAAGTTCGGTGATCGCCTCCTCGAGGAAGGTGGCCCGTCGCTGCAGCGGCTCCAGGCACGTGACCGTGATATCCGAGCGCACGATGGCCCAGACGATCCCGGGGAGGCCCGCCCCCGAGCCGACATCGATGACATCGGCGTTTTCCGGCACGAGCGGCACCGCGACAGCGCAGTTGAGCAGGTGCCTGTCCCACAGTCTCGGTACCTCGCGCGGGCCGATGAGCCCGCGTTCCACGCCCGCGGTCGCGAGCAACTCGGCGTAGCGCGTGAGCGATGCCTGGGCAGCGACGTCGGAAACCACCGCGCCCAGCGCAGCGGGCGGCGGGGGCAGCGCCTCGGCGGTCAGCCTGGACTCCGTGCGGACTACGAGGCCGGCTTGATGACGATGCGACGGTCGGGGTCCACGCCCTCGGACTCGCTCACCAGGCCGGCCGAGGTGACGACGTCATGGACGACCTTGCGCTCGAAGGCGTTCATGGCGGCGAGACGCACGGGCTCGCCGGTCTCCTTCACCTCGTCGATCGCGGTCTTGGCCAGGGCCTCGAGCTCGCGGCGGCGGGCGAGGCGGAAGCCGGCGATGTCGAGCATGAGGCGAGAGCGCTCGCCGGTCGCCTGCGTGGCCGCGAGACGCGCGAGCTCCTGCAGGGCGTCGAGCACCTCGCCGTCGTCGCCCACGAGCTCGGCGAGCTCGCCGGCGTTCACCTCGATGACCGACACCATG
>JAPOKX010000020.1 GCA_029977425.1 Actinomycetota bacterium | reverse complement strand
GGATCAACGCCTGGGCGATCTACGCCGTGGTGGGCCTGGCCGTGGCGTACGTGTCCTTCCGCCGCGGCCGGGTGCCGCTGATGAGCGCGATCGTGGCCGGCCTGTGGGGCGGCAGCACCTCCTCCCTGCCCAGCCGGATCATCGACGGCCTCGACCTGCACGAGGCGACGATGATCGCCCGCGCGTTCTCCATCTACTTCGACCTCGCCAATGTGGCCGAGCAGGTCCAGCGCGCGCGCGACGTGCGTGCCAAGCGCCGCGCGGAGGGAAGCCTCCTCACGCGCACTGCTCGGCGTGCCCTCGAGCAGGGAGTGACGCCCGACAGGGCAAGTGCCCTCGCCCGGGAGATGTCCGTGCGGCCGGTCTTCACCGCGCATCCCACCGAGGCGGCGCGGCGATCGGTGCTCACCAAGGAGCGCCGGATCGCCGACCTGCTCCTCGACACCCTCATCGACGACGAGCGGCGCTGGTCGCGCATCGCCGAGCTCGTCTACCTGCTGTGGCGCACCGATGAACTCCGCCTCGAGCAGCCCCAGGTGGTCGACGAGGCACGCAACGCCCTCTACTACCTCGACGACCTCGCCCGCGGACCCCTGGCGGAAGTGCTCGACGACCTCGCCACCGCCTTCCGGCTCCTCGGCGCCGACCTGCCGCCAGACAGCACTCCCCTGACCTTCGGCTCCTGGATCGGCGGCGACCGGGACGGCAATCCCTTCGTCACGCCTGAGGTGACCCGCGCGGTCATCGACTTCCAGCGCGACCATGCCATCGCCGACATCCTGCCCATCATGGACCGCCTGCTCGAGGACCTGTCGGTGAGCGAGCGCCTCTCCGGGGCGGATCCGGCCCTCCGCGCCTCCGTCGAGGCGGACCTCGCACACCTGCCGGAGTTCGACCGGCGCTTCCTGCGACTCAACGCCGAGGAGCCCGTGCGCCTGAAGCTGTCGGTCATCCACAACAGACTGCGGCTCACGCGCGAGCGCGTCGGCTCGAGCGGGCCGCACGTTCCCGGCCGCGACTACCGCTCCACGTCGGAACTGCTCGCGGACCTCATGCAGGTGCGGGCCTCACTCGCGGCAGATGGGTCCATCGCCGCGATCGGCGTCATCGACCGGGCCCTGCGTGTCATCGCATCCATCGGGCTGCCCCTGGCCACGTTGGACATCCGCGAGCACTCGGGGAAGTACCGCGAGGCCATCGGCCAGCTCCTGGGGCGCCTCCCGGGCGCCCCGGACTACGCGTCCCTCGATCCCGACGCACGCCGTGAGGTGCTCTCGGCCGAGCTCCTTTCGCGCCGCCCTCTGGCACCCACGCCCCCGCCCCTCGATGCATCCGCCCTGGCGACCTACGGCGCCTTCGTCTCCGCGCGCGAGGCGATCGAGCGCTACGGGCAGCGCACGGTGGAGACCTGCATCGTCTCGATGACCAAGGGCGCCGACGACGTCCTCGCCGCCGTCGTGCTCGCTCGCGAAGCAGGCTTGGTCGACACGGACGCGGGCACCTCGATGGTGGGCTTCGTGCCCCTGCTCGAGACTGTCGACGAGCTCCGCTCCGCTCATGTCATCCTCGGCCAGTTGCTCGCCGACCCGACGTACCGACGCCTTCTCGCCTCCCGAGGCGACATCCAGGAGGTCATGCTCGGCTACTCCGATTCCAACAAGGATGCAGGGATCACGACGTCGCAGTGGGAGATCCACCTCGCCCAGCGCCGCCTGCGCGACACGGCTGCCGCGGCGGGCATCCGCCTCCAGCTCTTCCATGGCCGCGGGGGCACCGTCGGACGCGGCGGCGGCCCCACCTACGAGGCGATCCTCGCCCAGCCGTGGGGTGTCCTCGAAGGGCGCATCAAGCTCACCGAGCAGGGCGAGGTCATCTCCGACAAGTACCTCCTGCCGACGCTCGCGCGCGAGAACCTCGAGCAGATCCTGGGCGCCGTCATGGACGCGACGCTGCTCCATGACCGGCCGCGCAGCTCCGCCACGGAGCGGGCCCTGTGGGACGAGGTCATGGACACCACGTCGGCGGCCGCCCAGCGCCGCTACCGCGCACTCGTCGACAGTCCCGACCTGCCGGCCTACTTCGCCACGTCGACCCCGGTGGAGGAGTTCGGCGGCATGCACATGGGATCGCGTCCGGCCCGGCGCCCCGACACGGCCGCCGGCATCGAAGGCCTGCGCGCCATCCCCTGGGTCTTCGGCTGGACACAGTCGCGTCAGATCGTCCCCGGCTGGTACGGCGTGGGCAGCGGACTCGCCGCCGCGCGCGAGGCCGGGCGCGGTGAGGCTCTCGCGGCCATGCACCGGGAGTGGCACTTCTTCCGCAACTTCATCTCCAACGTCGAGATGACCCTGGCGAAGACGGACCTGGGCATCGCCCAGCGCTACGTGGATGGCCTGGTGCCGGAGCGCCTGCGCCACGTCTTCGACGACATTCGCGACGAGTACGAGCGCACCGTCGCGGAGGTGCTGCGCATCACCGGCGAGTCCGACCTGCTGGCCGCGAACCCGACCCTTCAGCGGACCTTCGGCGTGCGCGACGCCTACCTGCTTCCCCTGCACGAGATGCAGGTGCGCCTCCTGCAGCGCGTCCGAGCGACGGATAACCCGAGCCTGGAGCTCCAGCGCGCCCTGTCGGTGACGATCAATGGCATCGCCACCGGCCTGCGCAACACGGGCTGAGGGGGCCGGACTCGTCCGAACTAGTCGGTGCCGGCTTCCATCGCCGCACGGTCGAGCATGACCTCGTCCGCGTCGACCACCTCGGACGCGGCAATCGCCTCCGCACCGCCGGCATCGAGGCGTCCCACGAGTTCGACATGCCCGGTCGCGAGCTGACCCTGGGCGGCGTAGAGCTCGAGCTTGGTGCGCGTGTCGGCGATGTCGAGATTGCGCATGGTGAGCTGACCGATGCGATCGGTCGGACCGAAGGCCGCCTCCTCCACGCGCTCCATCGACAGGCGGTCGGGGTGGTAGCTGAGGCCAGGACCGCGCGTGTCGAGGATCGAGTAGTCGTCGCCGCGCCGCAGGCGCAGCGTCACCTCTCCGGTCACCGCGGAGGCGACCCACTTCTGCAGGGACTCGCGCAGCATGAGCGCCTGCGGATCGAGCCAGCGGCCTTCGTAGAGCAAGCGGCCCAGGCGCCGCCCTTCGGCGTGATAGTTCGCGATGGTGTCCTCGTTATGGATCGCGCTGAGGAGGCGCTCGTAGGCGATGAAGAGCAGAGCCATGCCGGGGGCCTCGTAGATCCCGCGGCTCTTGGCCTCGATGATGCGGTTCTCGATCTGGTCGGCCATCCCGAGTCCGTGCCGGCCACCGATCGCGTTGGCCTCACGCACGAGATCGACGGCCGAGGCAAACTCACGGCCGCTGATGCGCACCGGGCGGCCCTGCTCGAAAGCGATGGTGACGTCCTCGGTGGCGATGTCGACAGCGGGATCCCAGAAGGCGACTCCCATGATGGGGTCGACGATCTCGATCGACACGTCAAGGTGCTCGAGGCGCTTCGCCTCATGCGTCGCGCCCCAGATGTTGGCATCTGTGGAGTAGGCCTTCTCCGTCGAGTCGCGATAGGGCAGCCCATGCGCGACGAGCCACTCCGACATCTCCTTGCGCCCGCCGAGCTCGTCGACGAAGTCGGCATCCAGCCAGGGCTTGTAGATCCGCAGCTGCGGGTTGGCGAGCAGACCGTAGCGGTAGAACCGCTCGATGTCATTGCCCTTGTACGTCGAGCCGTCGCCCCAGATGGACACCTGGTCGTCGAGCATCGCCCGTACGAGGAGCGTGCCCGTCACCGCACGACCGAGGGGGGTGGTGTTGAAGTACATGCGATTGCCCGAGCGGATGTGGAAGGCGCCGCACGCGATGGCCGCCAGTCCCTCCTCGACGAGCAGGTCCTTGCAGTCCACGAGTCGGGCGATCTCGGCGCCGTACTCCAGGGCACGACCCGGCACGCTGTCGATATCCGGCTCGTCGTACTGGCCGAGATCCGCGGTATAGGTGCACGGCACCGCGCCCTTGCTGCGCATCCACGCGACCGCGACAGAGGTGTCGAGGCCGCCGGAGAAGGCGATGCCGACGCGCTCGCCGACGGGGAGTGAGGAGAGGACCTTGGACACGAGCCGACCCTATCGGCAGCCCGTCAGGGCCTACGCCGGTTGGCCGCCGTCATCACCGGTGAGCCGCGCCTCGGCTTCCTGCGCGCGACGAAGCGCTGCCTCGAGGTCAGCCTGCGCCTCGCCGTAGCCCGCGAAGTCGCCATCCGCGAGTGCGGCCTGTCCCCGCTCGTACGCGGCCTGGGCATCCGCGAGTGCGGACTGCAGGTCGGTGAGCGGGTCGCCCGAGGGACCGGGCGTCGGCGTGGGCGTCGGCGTGGGCGTCGGGTTGGGATCCGGATTGGGCCCAGGGGTGGGCTCCGGCGTCGGTATCGGGTCGGACTCGAACACGGCGGCCAGCGCCTCGTCGAGGGTGTCCGCCAGTGCGACGTTGGCCCCGTATCCCGCGAGCACCTTGCGCAGCAGCGGATAGCCGTCCTGGGTCGCCCTGAGGTAGACCGGCTCGACGTAGAGCAGGCCGCCGTTGAAGGGCAGTGACAGCAGATTGCCCAGGTTGACCTCGGAGCCGCCCCGTCGCAGCAGCGAGAGCTCGGCGCTGATCTCCGGGTCGGACTCGAAGTTGTTCTGCACCTGCGTGGGCCCGGGAATCGTCGTGTTGCTGGGCAGCTGGAGCACGCGAATGGTGCCGTAGCCGTCACCGGGAGCAGAGTCGACGGCCATGAACGCCGCAAGGGTGGGTCGTCTTTGCGGTGCGAACGTGGTCGTCAGCGAGAACGTTGGCTGCTCCTGGCCCGGCATCTGCAGGGTGAGGTAGTACGGCGGCTGGAACTGCTGGATGGCCTGCGTGGGGTCGAAGGGCACGATCCAGAAGTCAGTGCCGTTGTAGAACGTTGCCGGATCGGTGACGTGGTAGCGCGACATGACGACGCGCTGCACCTTGAACAGGTCCTGCGGGTAGCGCACGTGCGCCTCGATCTCCGCCGGCATGGCGCTGCGCTCCTGCACGACGCCGGGGAAGGCCTTCATCCACGTCTGAAGGATCGGATCGGACTCGTCCCACGCGTAGAGGGTGACCGTGCCCTCGTAGGCATCGACCACGGCCTTGACGGAGTTGCGCGCGTAGTTGAGCTGATCGCTGGGAGCGATGGCTGTCGAGCCTGTGCGCACCGTGATGGAGTCACTGGTGACCTCGCCCAGTGAGACGCGGGAGGAGTAGGGGTAGTCGTTGGATGTGGTGTAGCCGTCGACGAGCCACACGATGCGGCCGTTGACGACCGCCGGGTAGGGATCCTGGTCGAGGGTCAGCCACGGCGCGATCTTCTCGACGCGCGTGAGCGGATCGCGATCCCACAGGATGCGCGACTCCTCGTTGATGAGGTCCGTGAGCAGGATGTTGCTGTCCTGGAACTTCGTCGCGAAGAGCAGGCGGTTGAAGAGCCCGCCCACGGGCACGCCTCCGTCACCGGAGTAGGTGTTGTTGACCTGGCCCGTCGGGCTCGCATCGTCGGGGTAGTCGAGCTCGACCGGCGGCGTGCCCTCGGGCGCGCCGACGATGGAGAAGGTCGGGGAGAGCTCGCCGAAGTAGATGCGCGGCTGCTCGATGCCGAGCAGCCCCTCTGGCGGGATATCGCTCTCGAAGAAGTCGGGCTGACCCGAGGACTCCGCCGTGTTGTCGTAAGCCGCGACGAAGCCATAGCCATGCGTGTAGACAGCGTGGTCGTTGGCCCAGTTGCGCTGGTTGTCGGGAATGCCGGCGAGGTTGATCTCGCGTGCCGCGACGACGGCGCCGCGCTGACCGCCCTCCATCATGTAGCGATCGACGTCGAGGCTGTCGTTGAAGGAGTAGTAGGCGCGGATCTGCTGGAGCTGGTTGTACGTCGGCGACGCGAGCGCGGGGTCGAGCAGGCGGATGTTGTCGAGCGTGCCGAGGTTGGCCTGGATGACCGCCTCGGTGGGCGGCTCCACCGTGCCGGCGTACTCCTGGATCTGCGCGTCGGCGATGTCGTAGGCCGAGCGGGTCGCCGTGATGTTGCGCTCGATGTAGGGCTGCTCACGCACGAGTTCGCTGGGACGGACCTGGAACTGCTGCACGATCGCCGGGTAGACCCCGCCCACGAGGATCGACGTGAGGATGAGCAGACCGAGACCGATGAGCGGAATGACCCAGTTGCGCACGATCATGTTGACGATGAAGAGCACCGCGGTGATGAGCGCCACGAACGTGAGGATCTGCAGGGCCGGTAGGACCGCGTTGGCATCGGTGTACTTCATGCCGGTGAAGCCCTGGACCAGGGCCTCGCTCTTGATCATGAGCCCATAGCGATCGAGCCAGTACGCCACCGCCTTGAGCAGCAGGAGAAGGGCCACGAGCCCCGAGAGGTGGACCTGCGCAGCCGTGCTCACCCGATCACCGGGAGGCTGCAGGCGCAGTCCGCCGTACAGATAGTGCGCGGCGACCGCGAGGCCGATCGCGAGGATCACGACGGAGAAGGCGAAGCCCAGCACGAAGCGCCAGAACGGGTACGTGAAGGTGTAGAAGCCGATGTCGAGGCCGAACTGGGGATCGGTCACGCCGAAGTCGGTGGCATTGCGCCAGCGCAGGAACGTGCCCCACTCGGCTGAGGCCGAGATGCCGGCGAGGAGTCCCACGACTGCGGCTATGCCGATAGTGATGACCACCCGGAAGGGATTGAGGGCCATGCGATACCGCTCGAGGCCGGCCTGCTCTTGGGTGAGCGGGGGCACGCTCGGGCGGAAGCGATAGGCGATCCACAGGGTGCCCGCGAGCACCACGGCCATGGTGAGGCCGAAGGAGCCGAAGAGGGCCAGTCGCGTGATGAGGGTGACGGTGAAGACCTCGGTCTGGTCGACGGAGTCGAACCACAGCCAGTCCGTGTAGAAGCCCGTGAAGATCACGAACCCCAGCACGATGACGGCGAGGACGATGATCGTCGGGAGGAGGACCCGACCCCGGCGAGGCGCCGCGGCGACAGACGTCGGTGAGGCCATTACAGCAACTTACGTCACTCGGGCGCCGGTCACATCGCGGGGCAGGTAGGCAGCGACTCCCCGGCCCGCCAGGCGCTCAGGGCATCCAGCGCCCCCTGCAGGGTGGTCACCGGGACCACGGTGAGCCCGTCCGGCACGTGGCCGGCAGCCTCCTCGCAATGAACCTCCGGCATGAGGAAGAGGGTGGCCCCCGCTCCCCGGGCACCGGCAAGCTTCTGCCGGATCCCCCCGATGGCCCCGACCGCTCCTGCCGGGTCGATGGTGCCCGTGCCGGCCACGTGACCGCCGCCGGTGAGGTCCTCCGGCGTGAGCTTGTCCACGATGGCCAGGGCGAACATCATGCCCGCGCTCGGACCGCCGATGTCGTCGAGCGCGAAGACGATGGGGAACTCCGCGCGGTAGTTGATGCCCACGGTGATGCCGACGTAGGGCACGCCCGGCTCGTCCGGCTTCTCGGCCGACACGACGTCGACGTCGACCTCCTCGCCGTCGCGCTCGACCGTGAAGGCCAGGGTCGTGCCCACCGGCTGAGAGCGCACAGCCTCCACGACGTCCTCGGGCACACGCACGGGATCACCGTCGATCGCGACGATCAGTTCGCCCGCGTCGAGCACGCCGAACGCCGGAGTTCCCTCGACCACGGCCGTCACGACGACATCCTCGACGAGCGGCTCGCCGAGGGTGTTCAGGGCAGCCGCGATGGCGTTGGACTGGCTCGTGGAGAAGAGCACGGCGTTGCGCTGCTGCACCTCCTCCGTCGTCTCGTCATCGCCGTAGAGGAGTTCACGAGGAAGCACTGCACGGTCGGGATCCACCCAGGCGGCCAGCGCGCCGAAGACGGTGAGGGGACTGCGCGGCTCGCCTTCTTCGCGGATGGTCGTCATGTCGAGCGCGCCCGTGACGGGATACGTCGTGGTGTCGGTGATCTCGACGAGCGGCACGCCGTCGACGTCGCCGATCGTGTTGAAGGTCGGGCCAGGAGACAGCACGATGAAGGGAACGGGGAGCAGCGCCGCGAGCGCGATGAGGGCGAGGAGCACGAGCCCCGCGAGCGTGGCGATGAGGGCGCGGTGCGTGGGACGGCGGCTCTCCGCGAGCGCGGGCGTGTCAGGGCCCGCCGTCGACGGGTCGCTCACGCCGGGTGGCGGCGGTCAGCCGGGCGCCGCGTGCGACCAGGTCGCGGCGCGGAGGAGCGAGACGAACCAGCCCGGGCAGGGCGTGCAGGCCGGCGCTCGAGACCGGGACGCTCGGCAGGCAGGGGCCGGCGCATGGCCGCCCGGAATCGGGCCATGTCGCCCACGGTCTCGTGGGTGTCGGCCACACGACGGGGTCGACTGCGAGCCGCGGCCCAGGCCAGCGCCAGGAGAGTGGCCCCCAGGGGAATGAGCCACCACAGCAACGCGGACACCCGGGCTCCTCTCCCTGTGCGGCCGGACGACCCGGCTGGGGACCAGGCCCAGGGTACGCCCCCCGGGGCACGAGCACCGCCTGAGCGTCCGGCGTACCGTGGGGGGATGAGCGGCTCCCTTCCCTTCGGCTTCGGCATGCCCGACGACGGGGCCGGGCGCCCCGCCTTCGACATGGGCCAGTTGGGGGCGATGCTCCAGCACCTGGGACGCCTCCTGGAGTCAGGCGGTGACGGGGCCGTCAACTGGGACCTCGCCCGTGACACGGCCCGCCAGGCGATCTCCGCGGCCGGCGATCCCTCCGTGAGCGAGACGCAGCGCCGCGAGGTCCTGGCCGCGATCGAGCTCGCGCAGGTCTGGCTCGATCCCGCGTGCACTTTCCCCGCGTCATCCGCCTCGGGGTCAGCGGCGTCCGGCGCGGCCTGGAGTCGCTCCGAATGGCTCGAGGCCACCTATCCCGCGTGGCAGCGGATCGTGACCCCCATCGCCGAGCATGTGCAGTCGGTGATGTCGTCAATGCCGGCTCCCGGCGAGCTCCCGCCCGAGATCGCCTCCATGCTCCCCGAGGGCACTCCGCCCGAGACCCTGGCGATGATGGCGCCACTCATGGGGATGGCTCGCCAGCTCGGTTCGGCGATGTTCGGCATGCAGATGGGCCAGGCACTTGCCGCTCTCGCGAGCGAGGTCGTCGGCGTGAGCGACATCGGCATCCCGCTGACGACCGATGCGCGACCCGCGCTTCTTCCGCGCAACGTGGCGGCGTTCGGCGAGGGCCTCGACGTGCCGGCCGACGACGTCCGCCTCTACCTCGCCCTGCGCGAATGCGCGCACCAGCGGCTCTTCGCGCACGTGCCCTGGCTCGCGCCACGGCTCGACGGCGCGATCGACGCCTACGCGCGTGGCATCCGCATGGATCCCGAGCGCATGAACGAGGCCATGCAGGGCATCGACCCCAGCGCGCTCGGCGACCCCGAACGACTGCGCGAGCTCATGGGCTCCGACCTGTTCGCCCTAGCGGAGTCGGAGGAGCAGCAGGCTGCGCTACGCCGCCTCGAGACCCTGCTGGCCCTCATCGAGGGATGGGTCGACGACGTGGTGACCGAGGCATGCGCGGCGACACTGCCCTCCGCGGAGCGTCTCGGCGAGGCCATGCGTCGCCGCCGCGCGGCCGGAGGACCCGCCGAGCGCACCTTCGCCTCTCTGGTCGGACTCGAAATGCGCCCGCGCGCGCTGAGGGAGGCGGCTGCTCTGTGGCGTGAGGTGCGCGAGCAACGCGGGGTCGAAGGTCGCGATGGCCTCTGGGCTCACCCCGATCTCCTTCCCGCGGCGGACGACCTCGCGGACCCGAGCGCATTCCTCGCTACCGACGCCCTGGGCGGCTACGACGCCGACGACGCGCGCGACGGGCTCGATGACGACGACGCCTGACCCGCTTCACCTCGACGCCACCCGCGTCCTGTCCGCCTGGAGAGCGCCCACTGCCGACCAGGACCTCCTGCGCGGGGACTACCTCGCGTTCCTGGATTCCCATCCTGACGCGATGACGCGCGGGAACCGCATCGGTCATCTCACCGGGAGCGCACTCGTCGTCGATCCATCGCGCGAAGCGGTGCTGCTCACGCTGCATCCCCTTGTCGGTCGTTGGCTCCAACTCGGGGGCCACGTCGAAGCGAGCGACGCCACACTCGTCCATGCCGCACACCGCGAGTCGGTCGAGGAAGGCGGCATCGAGGGCATCCGCGTGGACCCCGCTCCCCTGCGGCTCGACCGGCACCGCGTCCGCTGCCGCGATGGCCGTGGCGGGGAGGACCTCCTGGACCACCTCGACGTGCAGTTCCTCGCACTCGCGCCTCCGGGCGGTGTCGAGCAGCGCTCATCGGAGTCCCTCGACCTGCGCTGGTGGCCGTGGGCGGCCCTCCCTCAGGACACCGATGCCTCGGTGCGCGCCCTCGTCCAGGCGGCCCGCGCACGCCTCGATGCCTCCGACTGATTCCTCCCCTTGATGCCCCGGATGAGCGTGTGAGGGACCACGAACTTTGCTCCACAGGCGGTGGACAGCGTCGGCCCAGGTCAGGGGCGGTTCCGCGTGGCCTTCCCCGCGGAAATCCCCAGGCCCATCCACGGGCTCTCCCCAGGGCACGCCGGTCGGATCCCCAGCTCATCCCCAGCACTGCCCACAGGGGCCGTTGACGGCATGGTGAAGCGCCCCTAACTTCTCCCGCGCAGCCCCCGGGATAACGGGTCGAGTGCGCGAGGGGAAGGCGCGCTCGACCAAGCGCCCCGGGGGCTTCCCCTTTGCCCATGGGGGCTTCCCCGGGGTGCTCATGGGGGCTTCCCCAGGGTCAACGGGCATGTCTGACCGCAAGAAATAGTCATATTTCGGACATTTCTCCCCCGACACGGCGCTGTGGGCCCGGGTCGGTCCCCCCGTGGGGCGCCCGGCTGCCCTAGGGTGGCGACGCCGCCCCTAAGGGGCAGGTCCCCGCCAGGGGGGCCGGTGAGGCACCGCCTCACAGGTTCGAGACGAGGAGGACGGCCCATGGCCGAGTCGTACACGGGTGAGGCTTACTGCGTGAAGTGCAAGGAGAAGCGCGAGTTCACCGGCAACGTCGAGGAGACCAACGGTCGGCGTTTCGCCAAGGGCATCTGCCCGGTCTGCGGCACCAAGGTGACCCGCATCCTGGGCAAGGCCTGAACTAGCCCGACAGGGACGGCTGCGCCGTCCCTCCGGGCAACAACCGCAGGACCGTCGTGATTGACGATCCAGACGGTTACGCAGACGTCATCGACGGCGTCGACGGCCATGGGCTCGTCGGCGCCGTCGAGCGTCTCGTGGCCATCCCCTCCCTCGGGGGGACCGATGCCGAGGTCGACGCCCAGGATGCTGTCGCCCACGAGTGGGCCTCCCTGGGCCTGGAGGTCACCTCCTGGGACATCGACGTTGCCTCGCTGGCCGCCGAGCCTGACTTCCCCGGCATGGAGGTCGACAGGACCGCGGCGCGCGGGGTGATCGCCCGCATCCCTGGCACAGGCGAAGGGCCGACGCTTCTCCTCCTCGGCCATACCGACGTGGTTCCACCCGGCGACCGGGGCGCGTGGTCGAGCGACCCCTTCCGGCCCGAGGTGCGCGGTGATCGACTCATCGGCCGAGGCGCCTGCGACATGAAGGCCGGCACGGCCTCGATCACGTACGCCGCGCGCGCCCTGTTCGCCAGCGGCGTGCGCCTGCGCGGCGACGTCGTGCTGGCCGCGGTCTCCGGCGAGGAGGACGGCGGGCTCGGCACCTACGCCATGCTGCGCCAGGGCATCACCGCGGATGCCTGCGTCCTGCCCGAGCCCACGAGCCTGGACCTCGTCCCCGCCAACGGCGGGGCACTCACGTTCCGCTTGCGCATCCACGGTCGCGCGACGCACGCCTCGCGCCGTACCGAGGGCGTGAGCGCCGTGGAGAAGATGCTCCCCGTGCTCGAGGAGCTGCGCCGACTCGAAGCGCGCCGCAACGAAACGGTCGATCCGCTCATGCAGCGCTGGCCGATCGCCTACCCGCTCTCCATCGGCACCGTCCACTCAGGTGACTGGGCGTCCACCGTCCCCGACCTACTCATCGCCGAGGGTCGCCTCGGCGTCGCCCTCGGTGAAACCCCTGCCCAGGCCCGCGCGGATCTCGAAGGCGCCCTGGCGCGGTTGTGCGACGAGGACCCATGGTTCGCCGAGCACCCCGTGGAGGTCGAGTGGTGGGGCGGCCAGTTCGCCTCGGGGCGCACCGATCCGGAGCATCCGGTCGTGCGCGGCCTCGGCGAGGTGGCCACCACCATCCTGGGCAACGCCCCCGAGGTCTACGCGGCCCCCTACGGATCCGACCTGCGCCTGCTTGTCGGGGCGGGCATCCCCACCGTGCACTTCGGGCCGGGTGAGAGTTCAGCGGCTCACGCGCCCGCGGAGTGGGTCGACCTGCGCGAGACCGTGGCGTGCGCGCAGGTCCTGGCGGCGTACGCGATGCGCTTCTGCGGCACCTCTACCTGACGCGCGCTGTGGATGACGCGCATGCGCGAGCCTCGCGCCGTGCGACGCTCCGCGCATGGCGGCACACGATCCAGCACTTCCCTCCCGGCCCTGGGCTCGCGACGACGTGCCCGTCGTCTGGAGATCCGACTCCTGCGTGGAGATGGGATGGCCACCACGCCAGGTGCGGATGGACGACGTGGACGCCGCCCACGTGGCCTGGCTTCTCGGACTGCAGGGAGAGCGCGATCTCGACCAGGCACTCGGCCTCGGCAGCGAGCGAGGACTACGGCCCGCGATGATGCGGCGCCTGCTGCGCGCGGGCGTGCGCAGCGGACTCGTGGACGATGCCTCCGCGATGCCGGAGTCGCTCCGCGATGTCCCGGTGCACCTGCGTGACCTGATCGCCCCTGACGTGACCGCTGCTCGGCACCTGCATGGAGCCACCGCCCGAGCCCGCGACACCATCGACCGCCGTCAGCGCGCGGAGGTGGCCATCCAGGGCTCGGGTCCGGTGGCCGAAGCGGTGGCCTTGGTGCTCACCTGCGCCGGAGTCGGCAACATCGCGCAGGACCGGGCGACCCACTCGTCGTCGAAGCGCCACCGCCGCGCCACTCATCAGCGCGCCTGTCACGTGCTCTGCGACACGGCCCACCCGGACGCGGCCGCCGATCCCGACGCCATGGCTCTCGACATCCCGCACCTCGCCGTCGCGGTCACCGGTGCCCGCGCAGTGATCGGCCCTCTCGTCATCCCGGGGCGCACCTCCTGCCTGCGCTGCCGCGACCTCCACCTGGCCGACGCAGATGACACCTGGCCGCGGGCCGCCGTGCAGTGGGCCGCGCGGCGGCCCGGGCCCGCAGCGGCCGGGCTGGCCCACCTGTCGGGTGCCTGGGCCGCGCTCCATGCGCTCGCCGTCATCGATGCGGGCTCGGACGACGTGCAGGCACCGGCGATCAACGCTGCGCTCATCGTCACGCTGCCGGATGCAGCGGCCGAGCTCGAGTCACGACCGCCCCACCCGCTGTGCGGATGTCTCTGGCCCGAGACGGGCAGCGGAGGCCCGCGACACCGCCGGGCGGGCTAGGGCGCCCCGGCAGCGTCGTGGCCGGGCTCGTGATCGGGCGACTCGGCAAGGAGCTCCAGGAGCGCGTCGCCGTAGCGCTCGACCTTGTCGGGGCCGATGCCGCTGATCGCGAGCAGCGCGTCCGTGTCGCGGGGCAGCGTCTCGGCGAGGGCCTCCATGGTCGCGTCAGTGAAGATCACGTAGGCGGGAACCTCCCGCTCGCGCGCCCGCTCGAGTCGCCACGTGCGCAAGCGGTCGACAGTGGCCTCGCTCGCTGTCTGCGGACACGTGCGGCAGCGCATGCGCGCGCGCTCTGCCCCGGTCACGAGGCTGCGACCACAGGAACGACACGCTGCCGGCTCGCGCCGCGTGGCGGGGCGACCGCCTCGTCCGCGTCGCACGCTGGACCGCGGCGCGAGCGCATCGCCTGCGATGTCCGGGGCCAGCGCATCGAGGAAGCGACTGCGCTGGCGTGTGCCCCGACCGCCGGGCTGACGCGATCGCGACCAGGTGAGCAGGAGGTGGCGGCGCGCCCGCGTGATGGCGACGTAGAAGAGCCGCCGCTCCTCGGCGAGAGCCTCCGGTGACGTGGACTGCGCATGCGGGACGGACCCCTCCGCGCATCCAGCGACGATGACCGCCTCCCACTCCAGACCCTTGGCAGCGTGGATCGTGGCAAGCGTGACGCCGCGGGCCACGGGGGCATGCTGGGCGGCGGCTCGCCGATCGAGGTCGTCGACCAGGTCGGAGAGATCACCACCCTCGGCGCCCTGCGCCGCGGCCAAGTCGACGATCGAGGCCAGCGACTCCCAGCGCTCGCGCACCGCGCCCGTGGTGCGAGGCGCGTCCGCGCTCCACCCCATCGCGCTCAGCACTGAGGCCACCTGTGCCTGCAAGGGGCCGTCCGTCATCTCTCCGCTGCGGGCGGCTCCGCGCAGGCGTGTGACGGCCTCGCGCACCTCGCGCCGTTCGAAGAAGCGCTCGCCGCCGCGCAGCACGAGGGGGATGCCGAGGGCAGACAGCGACTCCTCGAAGGCAGGCATGAGGGCATTGATGCGGACGAGGATGGCGATGCCCTCAGGCGGCACGCCTTCGTCGACGAGATCAGCGATGTGCCGCGCGACGGCCTGGGCCTCGGCGACTTCGTCATCGAAGTCGCGGACCTCCGGCTCGGGACCTGGCCCGCATTGCGACACGAGACGACCCGCATCATCGCCCGCCTCGACGAGGATCGCGTTGGCGAGGGCGACGATCGGCTCAGTGCTGCGGTAGTCGCGCACCAGCCGCACCTGCGTGGCGCCGGGGAAGCGGCGCGGGAACTCGCGCAGGAACCTGTCGGTCGCGCCAGCGAACGAGTAGATCGTCTGAGCCGCATCGCCCACCACGCAGATATCTCGTCGATCGCCGAGCCACAGGTCGAGCAGGCGGTGCTGCAGGGGGCTGACGTCCTGGAACTCGTCCACGGTGAACCACCGGTACGCAGCACGGACCTCGTCGAGGATGTCGGGTCGCTCGCCGAGCAGGCCGACCGTCATGAGCAGGACGTCGTCGAAGTCCATGACGCCCCTGTCGGACTTGATCTCGTCATAGGCGGCATACACGCGCGCGACGTCTGCCGCTGGCAGTGGCGGGGTGCGCTGCGATGCCTGCTCCGCGTAGCGCTCGGGATCGATCTCGACCTGCTTGGCCCAGGCGATCTCGGCAACGAGATCGCGCACGGTGGCGGTGTCGGTCGCGACGGCACACCGCGATGCCGCCTCGGCGACCAGGGGCATGACCTTGGCGACCACGTCATGCGGCTGCCCGCCGATGGCACGCGGCCAGAAGTGACGGAGTTGGCGCAGGGCGGCGGAGTGAAAGGTGCGCACCTGCATGCCGTCGACGCCAAGCCTGAGCAGGCGCTCGCGCATCTCGCCTGCAGCGCGGGTCGTGAAGGTGACCGCGAGTCCTCTCCGGGGGTCATGCGCGCCGGTGCGCGCCGCATGCGCGATGCGGTACGTGACGGCGCGGGTCTTGCCGGTGCCGGCACCGGCCCAGACGACGACGGGGCCCTCCACGGACTCCGCCACAGCGCGCTGCTCGGGGTCGAGCGCGTCGAGCAGGTCGGGGTCCACGGGGGCATCGTCGCACTCGGGTCCGACGACGGGCGTCCCACGTTGCCGAGAGGACGCGGGCGCGGGAGGATCTGCCCATGTCCACCGCTCCTGCGCCGCTCACGATGTACACGACCGTCTGGTGCGGCTTCTGCCAGCGCCTGAAGGCCCAGCTGGGACGCGAGGGCATCGAGGTCGTCGAGGTCGATATCGAGGCCGACCCCGAGGCAGCCGCCTTCGTCGAGGGCGTGAATGGCGGCAATCAGACCGTGCCGACGCTCCTGTTCGCGGACGGCACCACGATGACCAACCCTTCACTCGGCCAGGTCAAGGCGCAGCTCGGCCTCTAGGTCCCGTCGGCTAGGTCCCGTCGGGCCCCAGGTCACGCACGTCAGGGGCGGATCCAGTCGCCACTGAGCGGCTCGCCGTACCAGCGCTCGATGAGCCGTCGGGCGATCGACACCGCCGGCGGCAGGGCCACCTCGCCCGACGCGCACGCCTCCGCGAGTTCGGCTCGCGAGAACCAACGGGCTTCCACGATCTCTTCGCCGTCAACGGCGATGTCCGTGCTCGTCGCCCACGCGTGGTAGCCGAGCATGAGCGAACAGGGGAAGGGCCACGGCTGACTGCCGAGATAGGTCATCTCGCCGACCGGTACGCCGGCCTCCTCGAGGATCTCCCGGCGCACGGCGGCTTCCGCCGACTCCCCCGGTTCGACGAACCCCGCGAGCGTGGAGAACCACGACGGCTGCCAGCGGCCCTGCCGTCCCAGCAGGGCGCGATCGTCCCCGTCGATGACAAGCACGATCACTGCGGGATCCGTGCGCGGATAGTGCTCGCTGCCGTCCTCCGGGCAACGACGCACCCATCCGGCCTGAGCGGGCAACGTGGCTGCCCCGCAACGCGAGCAGCGCAGGTGCGCAGCATGCCAGTTGTCGAGCGCGATGGCGGTCGTCGCAAGCGCGACGTCATCGCCGCTCAGCTCGGCACCCACCTCGCGCAGTCCAGCGGAGGGCCCTTCCACCGGCATGCGCGCGGCGAACCACGTGATCCCGTGGCCGTCGGTGCCCAGGAGCAAGCGCTCGGCTTCGTTCGGCACCTCGGCGGGGAGCATCGGGCGCACACGCGCGGCATCAGCGTGAACGGGGATGACGCCGTCATGGACGGCCAGCACGCGCGTGCGCTCATCGGCCCATGCCCGCTCCAGCCAAGCAGCGTCGGCCCGGGACTCCGCACGACGATTGATTCCGCCGCGGGCGAGTGCCAGGTCCGCGAGGAGAGCGGAATCGGTCGGCGGCTGCGGCATGGCCCGAGGGTAGCCGTGTCCGCGCGTGGGACGATGGAGCCTTCACGACGGGCGACCCACGGATCAGGCGACCGGCGGACCAGGCGACCTACGGATCAGAAGAGAGGTGACATGGCGGTCTTCATCCGGCAGCTGACCGGCATTCGCTTCGTCGCCGCATTCTGGGTGCTGCTCTACCACCTGCAGGATCCGCTGGACCGCATCGGCGTGATGGACATCCCGGTGCTCAGCGACGTGATCCGCGTCGGCCGACTCGGTGTCGACCTCTTCTTCGCCCTCTCCGGCTTCATCATCACGCACACCTACCTCACCCGCATGGGCTCCCGAATCGCGCTGGGATCGTCGGCCAACTTCTGGTGGCTGCGGCTCGCGCGCATCTACCCGGTGCACTTCGTCATGCTCAACATCGCCGGCCTCGCCGTCATCGCCCAGGCGTGGGTGACCGGGGTCGAGAAGGACCGCCCCTGGCTCAATCCCTGGGACTACGTGCGCAACCTGCTGCTCATCCAGGAGTGGGGGCCGCATCCGGACCGCGGCTGGAACGTGGTCGCCTGGTCGCTGTCGATGGAGTGGCTCGCCTACCTGCTCTTCCCGCTGCTGGTGCTGCTGCTCTTCGCCCTGCACAAGCGCGTGCCGACCCCCGTGCTGGTCCTCGCCTGGTTCGTCGCCCTTGCACCGCTGCTGTGGCGTGGCAGTCTCACCGTCGATCCCTACTACACCGACCTGTGGGGCTCGGTGATCCGCGTGCTCACGGAGTTCACGGCAGGTGCCATCACCTACCTCATCGTGCTGAGATTCATCCCCACCGGCGCCTCCGATCCGAGCCCGCGGGTCGAGCGCGCGGCGACGACGGTCTCCGTGATCGCGCCGCTGCTCGTCGTCGCCGGCGCGGTCTTCCTGGGCAACTGGACCACGGCGCAATCGCCCATCACCTTGAACGATCCCGACGCCGAGCCCCTGCCGCCGTTCTTCCACCTGTGGCTCGTGCCCCTGCTCATCATCTGGATCGGGGCCCTCGCCCTGTCGCGCCGCGGCCAAGCGCGCTGGCTCGGCACCGACACCCTCATCCTCGGCGGCGTCGTCTCCTACTCGCTCTACATGACGCATCTGGTGTGGTTCGGGGTGTGGCGAGCGGGCATGAATGCCGTGGGAATCGAGTCCGGCCCTCTGTACGCCGTGTCGGTCGTCCTGGCGATCGCCGGTTCCTTCGTCATCGCCTGGCTCATGTGGCGCATCGTCGAGGAGCCCTGTCGCCGCTGGATGCGCAAGCTCATCGGGGTCAAGGCGGTCGCCCCGGAGGAGACCACCGCGGACCCGGACGCGCGCCGCGAGGTCACGGACCGCTGAGCAGTCGCTCGATGTCCTCGCGATCGAGCATTCGCTCCGGTCGGATCACCTCACCCGTGCGGACGAGAACGAAGGCGGCATCGATTCGCTCGAGGGGAATCCCCGCGATCTGAGCCCACGCCAATCGGTAGATGGCCAGTTGCAGGTCGCTCAGGCTCCCCCGTCGGCCGGACTTCCAGTCGACGACCTCGGCTCCCCCGTCGGCGGATGCGAAGACGGCGTCGATCCGCCCGCGCACCACGCGCCCGCCGATCGACAGGGCGAAGGGCTCCTCGACCGCGAGAGGCGCTCGCGAGGCGTAGGGAGTGCGCAGGAACGCCGCGCGCAGTTCGGCGAGGTCGAGGTCGGTGTCGAGGTCGTCGGCAGCATCGAGCTCCTCGAGGTCGAACAACGTCTGCACGGCGTATTGCCCCTCGATCCACGCGTGAAGCTCGGTGCCCAGTCGCGCCGCGGGATGCGGTCGTCTCGGCATCGGGCGCGCGAGATCACGTGCGAACCCCTCCGGATCATCCGCGAGGCGCACGAGCGCCGTGGTCGAGAGGTCGTCCGGCACGTGAACGGCGAGGGGTGCGCGCGATCGGCGTGCCTCGTCGAGGAGCGCCGCGAGAGCAGAGTCCCAGGATTCGATCACGGCACGCTCCCCCGCGTCGACGACGACGGGGTCCGCGGGATGCCCCTCGCGAGCCTCGCTGACCTCGCGAGCGACGTCGCGCAGGATGCGCGTGCGTGCGGCATCGCCGACCGGCGGCCACTGCCGTGCGCGGTCATCGGTCGCCGGGTTCGTGGCGTCGTCCGCCGGTTCCGGCGCCCAGACGGCCACGTGGCCTCCGTGCTCATCGCACCAGTCCCGGATCTCCTCGAGGAAGGGCCCGGGACCGCGGGGCCGCTGCTGCGCGGGGCCCCACCAGTGTCCGCTCACGGTGAGACTGCGCTCGGCCCGCGTGAGCGCCACGTAGGCGAGCCGGCGCTCCTCGAGCAGCTCGGCCTCGCTGCTGGTGGCGACGAACTCGTCGTGATCCTTGGCCCGGGGACCGGTCTCACGGTCGGGGAAGGCGGCCAGGTGCGGTGGCGCATCGGGGTGGAGCGCCCAGGGCACCACGGCCGCCGCGCGCGGCCATCGCTCCCTGCCCTTGCCACTGGGGAAGACGGTGCGGCACATGCCGGGCACGACGACGTGAGGAAACTCCAGCCCCTTCGCGCGGTGCGCTGTCATGAGGACGACGGCATCCCCGGTGGGGACCTCGTCGCGACGCGGGGACTCGTCGTAGCGCTCGGCTTCGCGCAGGCGCGCGAGGAAGGCGCTCAATCCCGAGCCTGCGCCGCGTGACATGCGCGCAGCCATCTCCCTGAAGTCGGCGAGCGCGCGCGCATGGTCGGCCGCATCCGGGCCGATGCCCGCTTCGATGCCCAGTCCCGTGGTGCGCAGCACGCGAGAGATGAGATCCACGCACGGCTCGTCCACATGCCGCCGCAGACGTCGGATCTCCTCCGCGAGGCGCGCGAGCCGGCGTGCGGCGTCCGGGGATAGTCGCGACTCACTCGCGGTCGCCCCTGCCAGCGCCGCGTCGATGGTCTCGGCAAGGCTCGGGCGGTCCACCGGGTCGCTGCCCAGGACGGCGATGCGCAGGGCGGCATCGACGTCCGCCGGCTCGGCCGGGCCTCGGGACGACGCCGGCGAGAGAGCGCCGAGGGCGGCGAGATCACGCGGCCCGATGCGCCAGCGCGGACCCGTGAGCAGGCGCACGAGCGCGGCATCGGAGGCCGGATCCTCGAGGACCTCGAGGAGGGCGCGCAGTTCCGCGACGACGGGGACCTGCATGAGCCCGGCCGCTCCGACCAGGCGTGTGGGAACGCCGCGGCGGCGCAGAGCGGTGTCGACGTCCACGAGGGTGGAGGACGTGCGCGCGAGGACCGCGATGCCCTCCCAGGAGCCGTGGCGCGCCTGCAGGTCCATCACTCGATCGCACACCCACTCGACTTCCTGCTCGTGCGTCTCATGGAGGGCGACCACGATGTCGCCGGAACCGCGTCCCGTGGCCGCCGCGCGCAAGGGCTCGACACCGGGATGCACCGCGCGCAGAGGAGCGGCCACGTTGTTGGCCAGCGCGAGGATGCGCGGCGCCGAGCGGCGGTTGTCCACGAGGGGGTAGCGAGGTGCCGGACCGGCTCCGTGCGCGCGAGGGAAGTGGTGAGGGAAGTGATCGATGTTGGCCACGCTGGCACCGCGCCATTCGTAGATGGCCTGGCACGGGTCGCCGACCGCGGTCACGGGGTGTCCGTCCGCGAAGACCTGCTGGAGCAGCACGCGCTGAGCTGCCGAGGTGTCCTGGTACTCATCGAGCAGCACGAAGCGGTAGCGCTGGCGGAGCTCGTCGCGCACCTCGGGCGCGCTGCGCACGATGCTCAGGGCCATGCGGACCTGATCGGCGAAGTCGACCGCATGCTCGGCGAGCTTGGCCGCGCGGAACTCCTCGACGAGACCGCATAGCGCTGCGCGCACCCGGGCCGCGTCGAGCATCTCGCGGCCGATGGACTGCAGGCTCGGCAGCGACTCGAGCCAGTCGATGAGGTCCACCGAGTGCTCCAGCAGGAGCTCCGGGTCGAGGTCGAGCTCGGCCAGGGCATCGTCGAGAGCGAGAACTGCCTCGATGAGCGACACGGGCGAGCGACCGAGACCGGCGAGGGGCAGGGACGTCGCGCGCACGACCCTCGCCGCCAGCGCCTGGCGCGCACCATCGGCGAGAACGTCGGCATCGGGCTCGAGGCCGAGGCGCACCCCGTGATCGCGCAGGAGTCGGCTCGCGAAGGAGTGGTAGGTGGAGATCGCGGGTTCGATCGCCCCTGAGTCGACGAGGCCCTCGTGCAGCATTCCCTCGCGGTCGGCACGCACGAGGAGTCGGCGCGTGCGGGTGAGCAGCTCGCCGGCCGCCTTGGTGGTGAAGGTGAGGCCGAGG
>JAPOKX010000209.1 GCA_029977425.1 Actinomycetota bacterium | reverse complement strand
ACTGCCACCTTGATGACCCAGCGACACCGCTCGAGGAAACGCTCCGCGCCCTCGGCGAGCTCGTAGCCGCGGGGAAGGTGCGCGCCATCGCAGCCTCCAACTACTCCGCCGAGCGTCTCGCCGAGGCGCTGCGCATCGCGGACGACATCGGCCTACCCCGCTTCTGCGCGGTGCAACCGCACTACAGCCTCGTCGAGCGCGCGACGTACGAAGGCCCGCTGCAGCAGTTGTGCGAAGAGCAGGGGCTCGCGTGCCTGCCCTTCTGGCCGCTGGCCGCGGGCTTTCTCACGGGCAAGTACGCCGGCGCGGATGCTGCGGAGTCCCCACGCAGCGGGATGGTGGGACGGTTCCAGACTCCGCGCAATGAGGCCATCCTCGACGTGGTGCGCGTCGTCGCTCAACGACACGGGGTCGAGCCCGCGTCGGTGGCCCTCGCCTGGCTTCTCACGCGCCCGACGGTGGCCGCACCGATCGCTTCCGTGTCGCGCGTCGGGCAACTGCCTGCCCTGGTGGCGAGCACGACGGTGAAGCTGACTCCGGAGGACCTCGCCGACCTGGACGCGGTGTCTCACCCCTGACTGTGGATACCTGCCTTGACCAACCTTGGTCAAGGCCACACACTGGGCTCATGGCACGCACCGTCAACGTCTACGAGGCAAAGACCAAGCTCTCCGCCCTGCTCGCGGAGGTGGAGACCGGTGGCGAGATCGTCATCGCCCGCGCGGGGCGACCCATCGCGCGCCTGGTGAGGATCGGTGCCGCGGCAGGTCGGAGACAGCCCGGGGCCTGGCGGGATCACGTTCGCATCCACGACGACTTCGACGAGCTGCCCGAGGACGTGGCACGAGCGTTCCGAGGCGAGGACGCGTGAGGTTGCTCCTCGACACTCACGTCCTGCTGTGGTGGCTTCAAGGCGCACCGCTCTCCGAGGAAGCCGCTGAGAAGATCGCAGACACGGCGAACGAAGTGCTCGTATCCGCCGCCACCGTGTGGGAGTTGTCGATCAAGCGCCAGCTCGGCAAGGTCGACATGCCGCCAGACCTGGTTGACCAGTGCCACTCGGAGGGATTTGCGCTCCTTGCCATGGACGCCCGCCACGCCGATCGCGCTGGGGCGCTTCCGCTGCATCACACGGATCCCTTCGATCGCATGCTCGTCGCACAGGCAGAGCTCGACACGCTCGTCCTGGTTACGCGCGACCGCACGCTCGCCTCGTACGACGTACAACTGCTCGCCGCCTAGGCTCGCCAGATGACACGTGCCGCTGTCGAGGTCGCTTCCGGCGTACACGTGATGACCTCGCGTCGCTACGCGACCACGTCGACCGCCGTGATCGCCGAC
>JAPOKX010000208.1 GCA_029977425.1 Actinomycetota bacterium | reverse complement strand
AGGGAGCCGATCGAGCAGGCCGACAAGGTGGAGGGCTGGCTCGAGGGGATCCCGATCACCGCAGCGCGGACGGGGCAGGCACTGCAGGTGGACGGGATCGCGCTCACCGTGCTGTGGCCGCAACGGATCATCCGCGGTCCTGAGTCGGCACCCAACAACGCCAGCGTCGTCGTGCTCGCTGAGGTGCGCGGCGTACGCATGCTCTTGCTCGGCGATGTCGAGGTCGCCGCTCAGGTGGCCCTGCGCACGTCGCTGGCCGGGCCCGGCGTCGACGTCGTGAAGGTGCCCCACCATGGCAGCCGCTTCCAGGATCCGGCGCTGGCCGCGTGGACGGCCGGGCGCATCGCGGTCATCAGCGTGGGCGAGGGAAATCGCTACGGCCATCCCGCTCCCGAGACGCTGCGCGCATGGGAGTACGCCGGCGCCCTGGTGGCACGCACGGACCTCGCCGGGGACGTGGCGATCACGGGATCGGCGACGGGGCTCGGGTCCGGGGATGAGTTCGCGCCGTCCCTCGGCGTGGTCACCCGGCGCACGACCGCCGGGTGAGGTCCGCGTGGCATGCTGACCCGCGTGAGCCTGCCCATCACCTTGATCACGGGATCCGAAGAGGTCCTCGTGAGGCAGGCCCTCGACCAGGCTCGAGCCGAGGCGCGCGAGCGCGAGGGAGCCGACCCCGACCGGCGCACCGTGTCCGCGGCCGACGAGGGCGCGGTGCCGGCGCTGGCAGAGGCACTGGGGCCCACCCTCTTCGACGAGCCCGCGCTCGTGATCGTGACCGATGCCGACCAGATCGATGACGGTCTCTGGCGCATCATCGACTCCGCGATCGCCGAACCCCCGCCCGGTGTCTCCCTCGTCGTCGTCCACCCGGGGGGAGTGAAGGGCAAGAAGTACCTCACCGCCCTGCGCGGAGCAGGTGTCCAGGAGGTCTCGTGCGCCGCCCTGAAGAAGGGGCGCCAGACCGAGGACTTCCTCGCTGCCGAGGTGCGCCGGCGCGGGCGCAAGTCCACGCCCGGGGCCATCCACGCGCTCTATGAGGCGATCGGCCATGACGTTGCCCTGCTCCTCGGGGCCATCGCCCAGCTGTGCAGCGACGTGGAGAGCGGACCGATCGACGAGGAGGCGGTGGCGCGCTACTTCGTCGGAGTCGCCGACGTCCAGGGCTATCGAGTCTCGGACTCGGTGTGGGACCGCCGCCCCGTCGACGCCCTGCGCGACCTGCGCTGGATGGCCGAGTCCTCGGGGCGCGCCGGGGTCGGGCCCGCGGTCACGGCGATGCTCGGCACCGGACTGAGGTCGCTCGTGCGCGTCCAGGGCCTGCCCCCGACGATGAACGATGCCGAGGCCATGCAGGAGACGGGCATCCGATTCGACTGGCAGTTGCGCAATGCCCGCA
>JAPOKX010000207.1 GCA_029977425.1 Actinomycetota bacterium | reverse complement strand
GGACGGCCTCATGCACGTTGGGGTCGAAGGCCTCGCCGTGGGCGGGGATCTCCTCCACGCCCCGGCCCGCGAGCAGGGCGCCCAGCTGCTGCTTGACCATGTCGACGCCCGCGACGATGCCCTGGGCGCCCTCGTCGCCCGCGGCCACGAGGGCCTCGAGCGCGCGCTCCAGGTTGTCGAGCACCGGCAGCAGCTCGCCCACGAGGTCCCGCACGCCGGCCTCCGCCAGCATGGGGCGCTCGCGCTCGACGCGCTTGCGGTAGTTGTCGAAGTCGGCCCGGGTGCGCTGCAGCTGGTCGAGGTACTCGTCCCGCTCGGCGCTCACCCGCGCCAGGTCGTCGCCGGCGCCAGGTGGCGCCGGCTGGTCAGCCCCCTCGGGGCCCGGGGCACCCGCCTCCGTGGCGGGCACCTCGGGCTCCTCGGGAGCGACGTCGTTGTCGGTTCGATCGGTCAACGGGATTCCCCTAGGCCTTCTGGGCCGGCTCGTCCTCGTCGATCACCTCGTAGTCCGCGTCCTCCACGGTCTCCTCGCCGGAGTCGCCCGCGCCCTGCTGCTCGGCGGCAGCGCGCTGGTACACCTGCTCGGACACCTTGTGCAGCGCCTGGGTGACCTTCTCGGTCGCGGCCTCGATGGACGCCGCGTCCTCACCCGACTGGCTGGCACGGGCCTCCTGGATCGCCGACTCGAGCTCCGCCTTCAGGGCCTCGTCGACCTTGTCGCCGTGGTCCTTGAGCTGGCGCTCGGCCTCGTTCACGCGGGCCTCGCTCTGGTTGCGGGCATCGGCCAGCGCGCGCAGGCGCTTGTCGTCGTCGGCGTGGCTCTCGGCCTCGTCGACCATGCGCTTCACCTCGTCGTCACTCAGGCCGGACGAGCTCTTGATCTCGATCTTCTGCTCGTTGCCGGTGCCCCGGTCCTTCGCGGACACGTGCACGATGCCGTTGGCGTCGATGTCGAACGTGACCTCGATCTGCGGGGTGCCGCTCGGGGCGGCGGGGATGCCGGTGAGGTTGAAGCGGCCCAGCGTGCGGTTGAACGACGCCATCTCGCGCTCGCCCTGCAGCACGTGGATCTCCACCTGGCTCTGGTTGTCCTCGGCCGTCGAGAAGACCTCGCTCTTCTTGGTCGGGATCGTGGTGTTGCGCTCGATGAGCCGCGTGAACACGCCGCCCTTGGTCTCGATGCCCAGCGACAGCGGGGTCACGTCGAGCAGCAGGACGTCCTTCACGTCGCCCGCGAGCACGCCGGCCTGGATGGCGGCGCCGACGGCCACCACCTCATCCGGGTTCACGCCCTTGTGCGGGTCCTTGCCCGTCACCTCCTTCACGCGCTCCTGCACCGCGGGCATGCGGGTCATGCCGCCCACGAGCACCACGTGGTCGATGTCGGCGCCGGTCACCCCGGCGTCCTCG
>JAPOKX010000206.1 GCA_029977425.1 Actinomycetota bacterium | reverse complement strand
TAGATGGCCGAGTCGCCGTGGGGGTGGTACTCGCCCATGACCGTGCCGACGATGTTCGCGCTCTTCACGTACCCGCGGTCCGGCTGCAGGCCCCGGTCGTGCATGGCGAACAGCACGCGGCGGTGCACCGGCTTCAGGCCGTCACGCACGTCCGGCAGCGCGCGGCCCACGATCACGCTCATCGCGTAGTCGAGGTACGACGAGCGCATCTCCTCGGCCAGCTCGCGTGGCTCGATCCTCCCGTGGCGGTCGATCGCCATCTCAGACGTCCAGGAACTCGACGGAGCGCGCGTTGCGCTCGATGAAGTCGCGGCGGGGCTCGACCTTGTCGCCCATCAGCATCGAGAACAGCTCGTCGGCGGCGGCCGCGTCGTCCATGGAGACGCGCTGCAGTATCCGGCGCTCCGGGTCCATCGTCGTCTCCCACAGTTGCTCGGCGTTCATCTCGCCGAGGCCCTTGAACCGGCTGAGCGAGATGCCCTCGCGCGCGAGGTCCATGATGGATCCGCGCAGGGCGTCGTATGTGGCGGCCTCGCGTCGTCGAGCGCCACGTGTGACCACGAAGGGGGCCTCGCCCACTTGGTCCCGCAGCTTCGCGCGCGCTGCGCGGAACGCCGCGAGCTCGGGAGCGGCGTACAGCGCCAGCGGGATCGTGACGGTGCAGGCCTCACCTGTGCGCGACTCCACGGATCGGGCGCGCACCGAGGCAGCCTCCGCGTCCTCGTCGATCACGGTGAGTTCTGCGGCATCACCGGACGCCGCCACCACGGCGGCGCCGAGGGCGGCGACATCTGCCGGCTCTGCTTCCACCAGCCCGTGCACCTGCAGGAAGTCCACGAGTTCGTTCCCGTAAGTGGCCCGGAGCGCTGACGACCAGCCGTCGTGCTCCCGGAGCGCGCGCGTGTACCGCTGGAACCGCACCTTGGTGAGCGCCGACTCCGCGCCATCCGCGGCCTGCAGCGCCATGTCGCCGATGTTGCGCTCCAGCAGCCAGTCCTCGAGGTCGGACTCTTTCTCGATGTACTGCTCGGTGCTGCCCTGCTTCACCTTGTACAGGGGCGGCTGGGCGATGTACACGTAGCCTTGGTCCACCACCTCGGGCATGTGACGGAACAGGAAGGTGAGGATCAGCGTGCGGATGTGCGCGCCGTCCACATCGGCGTCGGTCATGATGATGAGCTTGTGGTACCGCGCCTTCGACAGGTCGAAGTCGGCGCCGATGCCCGTTCCCATCGCGGTGATCATCGCCTGGATCTCGGCGTTGCTCAGCACCTTGTCGATGCGCGCCTTCTCGACGTTGATGATCTTGCCGCGCAGCGGCAGGATCGCCTGGAACGACGACTGCCGGGCGCGAACCGCGGAGCCACCGGCAGAGTCGCCCTCCACCAGGAAGATCTCGGTGTTCTCCGGGTCGCGATCGGAGCAGTCGGCCAGCTTGCCGGGCAGGCTCGTGGAAT
>JAPOKX010000205.1 GCA_029977425.1 Actinomycetota bacterium | reverse complement strand
GGTGTGTGGTGCCATACAACAGCCGACGTCTGAATTTCCCCAAAACCGAACGAACTTCTGCACTGAACCGGCCATACATTTACGTGGGCCGCCCATCTTGAGCGTGGTGAAGGTGTCGAATCGCAGCACGGAGACGACGCCGAGCATCACCCAGAAGCCATGGGCGAGGCCGACCATCTCCACCACGAGGATGGCGAGCGCTATGCCCACGCCGGTGCGCAGGGCGAGCCGGGCCCAGGGCGACCGCAGATTGGCGTTGGCGGTGAGCTCATGCCACACGCTGGGCATGGGAGGTGAGGGGATGGTGTGCGGGCCGAGGACGGGCGTGTAGTCCTCCGCCGGAAGTCCCAGGACCCTCCGCGCCAGCATGGCGATGCGCGCTGACGAGAGTGCGAAGGCCCGGTCGGGGAACATCTCGAAGACCTCGCTGACCGCCTCAGGTGCCTGGGCAGGCGATGCGCTCGAGAGAGTCTCACCGGCCTCGTTCCACTGGTCCTCCCAGGTTGCCGCGACGGCGAGCCCGCTCGGTGCCGGTGCGCCCGGCTCCACGAGCGCAGCCGCGGTCGCCTCCAGGCTGAGCACCGTCTCGTCGACGATGCGCACCGTGCTCGGGGTTCGCCGCAGGTCGGCGAAGTAGCCGTGCCCGCGGATGAAGGCCGCCAGCAGGCCCTGCACCTGCGCCATGAGGATCTGCAGCGCCTGATTGCGCGAGCTCAGGCCCGCGGCCCGGAAGGGATTGCCCAGGTAGGAGTGCTGCAGATCCGCCTCGGCCTTCGTGAGCGCATCGATGTCGAGTGGCTGACCCGCGGCCCTGCGCCGTGCGGTGTCGGCCAGCGCACGCAAAGCGCTCGCGGTCGCGGCGCGCATCGGAGCCGTCGTGCGTCGCGGCACGACGAAGAGCGTGATCGGCAGCGACAACGCCATGGCGATGAGCCATCCGGCGAGGATCGGCCACAGCATGTCGAGCGGTACGCCGAGGGACACGGAGACGACGTACATGATCATGACCGGCGGCGCACCGCTCGCCACGGATCCGTGCAGGACGGCGACGAAGGACAGCGCGGCGGTGACGAGGAACGTGGCGAGCACGGCCGACCACACGTGCTCGCCGGCGACGACGCCGATGGTGAGGACGACCAGGCCCGCGATCAGGGTCCCACCGATCGCGCGCGTCTGGTCCAGGCGCGTGCCGCCGAAATCGGCGATCGCCACCGTGACGAGGACGCCGAAGGCGGCAATCAGCGCAGCCGGGGTGTCGGGGAGCCACCACAGGCCGAGGATCATGGCGATCGGGACGCCGATCGCCGCCCGGATGCCCCGGTGGAGCGCGATGTGCGCAGGGTCGTGGACCTTGAGCTTCACGGCGCGACCCTAGCGAGGGAGAGCCGCCTTAGGGTGAGGCCGTGGCAGGCAGCGAGCGTCTCCCCGACGACGGGCGCGAGATCCTGCCCGACCTGCGCCTGTCGGATGTGCTGCAGCAGCGCCCGGCGTCCTTCCGTTCCCCCTGGCAGATCGCGCGCATCGCTGTCGCGGTGACGGTGTCGTGGGCGGTGGGCTACTGGGTGTCGCCGAGCAGTTTCGGCATCTTCGCTCCGCTCACCACTCTC
>JAPOKX010000204.1 GCA_029977425.1 Actinomycetota bacterium | reverse complement strand
CGGCGGCGCTCGTTTCCTTCGCGGACTTCGGCACCTGGTCGCGGCTGGGCCTACCGACGCGGAGATCACGGTCATCGGCAACACCGGCGACGACATCTGGATCCACGGACTGCGCGTGTGCCCGGACCTCGACACCGTGATGTACACCCTCGGCAACGGCATCTCCGAGGAGCGCGGCTGGGGCCGCGAAGGGGAGACCTTCACCGTCAAGGAAGAGCTGGCCGACTACGGACTCGAGCCCTCGTGGTTTGGGCTCGGCGATCGCGACATCGCGACCCACCTCGTGCGCACGCAGATGCTCAACGCCGGCTATCCCCTCTCGGCCATCACCGAGGCACTCTGCGAGCGATGGCAGCCCGGGGTGCGCCTCATCCCCATGACCGATGAGCGTGCCGAGACCCACGTCGTCGTGGACGATCCCGACGGCGCGGTGGACGACTCCGGGGCGCCCGCTCGCCGGGCAATCCACTTCCAGGAGTGGTGGGTGCGCTACCGCGCGGAGTTGCCCGCGCATGCCATCGTGCTCGTCGGTGCCGATGACGCGAAGCCCGCGCCGGGAGTCGTCGAGGCCATCGAGTCTGCCGACGCCGTCATCCTGCCGCCGTCCAATCCCGTCGTCTCCGTGGGCACGATCCTCCAGGTGCCCGGCATCCGAGAGGCGGTCCAGCGGACCGAGGCTCCCGTCGTGGGCGTCTCTCCTATCGTCGGCGGCCGGCCCGTGCGGGGCATGGCCGATGCCTGCCTCTCCGCGATCGGCGTGCAGACCGATGCTGCCGCCGTCGCGCGCCACTACGGCCCGCGACGCGCACTGATCCCGGCGGGCGCCCCCGCCGACGGGATCCTCGACGGCTGGCTAGTCGACACCGCCGATGCCGCCTGCGTTCCCGCAGTGCAATCGCTGGGAGTCTCCTGCGAGGCGCGACCCTTGCTCATGACCGATCCCGAGGCCACAGCCGACATCGTGCGGGCCGCGCTGGAGCTCGCCGCGAGCCTGCGACCACAGGCATGAGCCTGCAGGTTGTCGGCGTCACCGGGATCGGCGAGATCACCGCGGGCGACGACCTCGCCGCGACCCTGGCCCAGGCGATGGCAGCCGCGACATGGCCCGACGGCACCACGGGGCTGCGTGCAGGCGACATCGTGGTCGTCACGAGCAAGATCGTGAGCAAGTCCGAGGGGCGCATAGTCCCGGAGTCCGCGCGCGAGGAGGCGCTCGATGCCGAGACGGTGACGGTCGTCGCGACCAAGGAGACCCCGAGGGGCGTCACCCGGATCGTGCGCACGCACCATGGGCTCGTCCTCGCCGCGGCAGGAATCGACGCGAGCAACGCCCCTGCCGGGCACGTGCTGCTCCTCCCCCGGGACCCGGACGCATCGGCGCGGGCGCTGCGCCAGAGGCTGCACGAGATCACCGGAGTCTCCGTCGGCATCGTCGTCACCGACACGCTCGGACGGCCCTGGCGCGACGGACTCACCGACTGCGCCATCGGCGTGGCCGGGGTCACCGTGCTCGACGATCTGCGCGGACTGCCCGACGCCCAGGGTCGCGCGATGGAGGCCACCGTCATCGCCGTCGCGGACGAGATCGCGTCCGCCGCCGATCTCGTCAAGGGCAAGTCGGGG
>JAPOKX010000203.1 GCA_029977425.1 Actinomycetota bacterium | reverse complement strand
GCAGGAAGGCGTTGCCCTCGGTCACGCGGTAGGTCACCCACAGGGTGCGGGCATGCGCGTGTCGCCGCGCGTTGGCGACGGCCTCCTGGGCGATGCGCAGGATCTCGGGCGCCACGCCTGGTGGCAGTCGCGTGGGGTCCTCGTCGAGCACGAGGTGGACGGTGAGGCCAGCCTCCGCGCCCACGGCGCGCACATGCGACGACAGTGCCTCGCCGATGCCTGCGCCGACCTCGGTGCGCAGGTCGAAGATCGACAGGCGCAACTCGGTGACGATGCGCGTGAGCTCATCGCGGATGCGCTGCAGGCTCTCCCGCGTGGTGTTGTCGAGGGGGGAAGCAAGGGCGTCGTCGAGGAGGAAGCCGAGGCCCGCGACCTCCTGGGCGATGCCGTCGTGGATCTCGCGTGCGAGGCGACGGCGCTCCTCCAGGGTGGCGAGGTCGCGCACCTCGTCGAAGATGCGCGCGGTGTCCAGGCGCAGCGCGGCCTCGTCGGCCATGGCCTGAGCCTCGGTGAGGTCCTCGACCGGCCAGAGCCCGCCGGCGCGCTCGATGCCCACCAGCCCGATGCGCTCGTCGCCGAGCCGGAGCGGGATGACGGCGCACGCGCGCGAGGCGCCGAGCTCGGGGCCGTCCATGGCGCCCAGGCGCTGGACCGCCACTCCCGACTCCCACGCCTGTCCCCAGAGCCCGGCGTTCAGCGAGGGGGACCAGCCGGCCGCCTCGTCGGGACTGCGGGCGATGGTGAGCAGTCGGCCGCCGTCGGCGCGCATGACGACTTCGGCGCGGTCGTGGGGGAGCACGGTGCGGAAGCGCGCGAGCGCGGCCTGCGCGAGCGCCGACTCCTCGAGACCGCCGGGCAGTTGGCGCGCGACATCGCGCAAGGACATGAGCAGGCGCCGGGCGGCGTCGTAGTCGGTGCTGGCGGGAGCGATGCGCTCGCGCAGGTGCGTGGTGAGGATGGCGCCGAGGCCCAGGGCGATGCCGAGTGCGATGACGACGACGAGGTCGACGACACCGGTCGGCAGGTCGTCACGGACGCGGAGCACGGTGCCGACGGACAAGACCAGTGCCTCGATGGCGACGGCGGACACGAGTCCCGCGGCGCCCATCGCGAACGCGCTCACGATCGGTGGGACCGCGAGGTAGACGATCGAGGGGCGATCACCGGGGGCCGACGTCACGACGACGAGGGCGATGGCGGCTGCTTCGGCGATGAGGACGGCGTAGCGCAGCCAGACCGGCCGGGCCGGGATCGTGCCGATCTGGGCCAGGACTGCGATCAGCGCGACGAGGGCGACCTGGAGCGTCGCCACGGGCATGTCGCCGGTGGCGAGCGAGACGAGGAGTACCCCGACAAAGCCAAGGCCTCGCGTCACGCCGTCACGGGCATGACGCGAGGCCAGGGCCTGCGTTACGAGTAGAGAGCGTCGACCTCGGATGAGAACTCCTTCATGACGACGTTGCGCTTGAGCTTCATCGAGGGCGTGAGCTGGCCGCCCTCTTCGGTCCAGTCGACGGGAAGGATAGTGAACTTCTTGATCGCCTCGGCATTCGACACTGCCTTGTTGGCCTCGTCGACGGCCTTCTGGATCTCGGCGACGAGGTCGGGATCCGTGGTCATCGACTCGATCGTCGACGTCTCGGGCTT
>JAPOKX010000202.1 GCA_029977425.1 Actinomycetota bacterium | reverse complement strand
CTGACCTCCTCGACGACGAGCGCGTGCGCGAAGGCGACATGGACACCTCCCTCCTCGACGGTCGCGTGCCGCTCGAGGTGGAGCCGAGTGCAGAGACGATCGCGGGTGCGTCGATCGCGCTGGCTCCCTCGGCGCGCGACAGCCTCTGGGCGGCGGGCGACTCGTGGCGACTCGGTGGCGTGGCCGAGCAGCGCTGGGATGTGTCGGGTCGTGACGTGGCCCTCACGGTCGGCGATGACGGCGTCTCGGTGCGCATCGACGGCAGGGACATCGCCCCCGGATCAGTCGACGCGGCAGAGTTCGACGGGGATCTCCTCTGGCTCCATGCCGATGGTCGTCATCACGCCCTGGAGGCCCGTCGCCCGCGCGACCGGCGGCTGGCGCGCGCGGCCGATGCGCGCCTGGCGGGCCACTGGGCTGCGCGCAGTCCCATGCCGGGAGCCGTCATCGCCCTCGCTGTCGCTGTCGGTGACGTCGTCGACGAGGGCGCCCCCCTCGCCGTCGTCGAGGCCATGAAGATGGAGCACACCGTCCGGGCGCCGGGGCGTGGCACAGTGACAGCGGTGAGCACCTCGGCGGGCGCCCGCGTGCCCCTCGATGCCGTGCTCGTCGAGCTGCAGTTGGAGGAGGTGCCGTGACGCTGCCCATGGTCGTGTCTGACCCCTCCCTGCCCGCGCACGTCACCATCTGGGAGGTGGGTCCCCGCGACGGACTGCAGAACGAGTCCGCCGTCATCGACACCGCCACCAAGATCGAGCTCATCGACCGGCTGGCAGACGCGGGACTCGGCATCGTGGAGGCGACGAGCTTCGTGCGCCCCGATCGCGTGCCTCAACTCGCCGACGCACGCGAGGTGATGGCCGGCATCGCTCGCCGCGACGGCGTGCGCTACCCCGCCCTGGTCCCCAACATGCGTGGCCTCGAGTCGGCCCTCGACGCCGAGGTCACCGATATCGCGATCTTTGCCAGCGCCACGGAGACCTTCGCTGAACGCAACCTCGGTCGGGGATACGACGCCCAGTGGGAGATGTTCGCCCCCGTCGTCGCGCGTGCGCGAGCCGAGGGCCTGCGCGTGCGCGGCTACCTCTCCATGTGCTTCGGCGATCCCTGGGAGGGCGCGGTCCCCGCCGAACAGGTCGTGGCCGCTGTGACCCGCATGCGCGACCTCGGGTGCGATGCGATCAGCCTCGGCGACACCATTGGCGTGGCGACTGCGGGTCAGGTTGCCGACCTCGTGCGGCGGCTCGTCGCCGCCGACGTACCCGTCCGCGAGATCGGCGTGCATTTCCACGACACCTACGGCCAGGCACTGGCCAACACCCTCGCGGCCCTCCGGGAGGGCGTCACCACCGTCGATGCCTCCGCCGGTGGGCTGGGCGGTTGCCCCTACGCCAAGGCGGCAACGGGCAACCTCGCGACCGAGGACCTCGTCTACATGCTCGATGGCCTCGGCATCTCCCACGGCGTCGATCTCGATGCCCTCGTCTCGACCAGTAGGTGGCTCGAGACCCGGCTCGGACGCCCGAGCCCCTCGCGCGTCGTACGCGCTCGCACACCTAGTGAAGATGTGTAAGCGAAGACAAGTAGTGGAGGAGAAGTGATGGATCACCGTCTGCCCAGCGAGTACGTCGACCTGCAGAAGTCGGTGGCGGCCTTTGCG
>JAPOKX010000201.1 GCA_029977425.1 Actinomycetota bacterium | reverse complement strand
CTCACTGAGCCTTAAGGATGACATTGCCCGTCGTGCGCCGCGCGCGCATGTCCTCGTGCGCGCGCCGCGCCTCCTCGAGCGGGTACGCCGTGCCCGGCAGGGGCGTGATCTCGCCGGAGGCGACGAGTCGCACGAGATCGGCGAGGGGCTGCGCGACCATCCCGACGGGATCGACCTTCATGCAGTCGACGAGCCAGAATCCGATGACGCTGAGCGACCCGGTCATGAGCGACGACGGGGCGACTGGCGTGGCAGCCTCGCGCGAGGCCATGCCGTAGACGACGAGGCGCCCGAAGGGCGCGAGCGCACGCAGGGAGGCATCCGTCGTCGCGCCACCCACCATCTCCAGGACGATGTCGACCCGCTTGCCGCCGTTGGCCTCGCGAATCGCGGCCGTGAGGCCTGACGGATCGGCATCGATCGCCACGTCGGCCCCCAGGTCGAGGGCGAGCTGGCGCTTCTCCTCGCTCGACGCGACAGCGATGACGCGCCCGGCGCCCCAGAGCTTCGCGAGCTGGATCGCGAGCGATCCGACTCCACCTGCGGCGGCATGCACGACGACCGATTCGCCCGTGACCATGCGCGCGGAGGTGCGCAGCAGGTGCCACGCGGTGAGGCCCTGCACGAGCAGGCCCAGCGCTGCGGCATCGCTCACGCCCTCGGGCACCTCGAAGGCAGCGGCGGGAGCGATGAGGGCGCGATCGGCGTACCCGCCCGAGCCCGATGCGGTGAAGCCGCACAGTCGCCGGCCGTCAGCGGTGCGCCCGACGACCTCGGCACCCGGGATGAAGGGCAGCTCCTGCGCGGAGAGGTAGGAGTTCTCGACCGCGTGGGTGTCGGCGTAGTTGACGCCGGCCGCATCGACCTCGAGGACCTCGAGCCCGGGGATCGGATCGGGGTCGGGGAGTTCGACGAGCTCGAGGACTTCGGGGCCGCCGAAGCGGGTGACCTGGATGGCGCGCATCGCCTCAGGCTAGGGGGTGCGACTCAGACCGCGCACTCGCCGCCGTCGCAGCAGGGCTGGATGTAGTAGCACTGCGGGCAGAAGTCCTTGCCGCCGCGGCGTTGCAGCTCGACGGTCTCGCAGGCGGGGCACGGACCCGGTGAACCCATCACGGCAGCCGACGCTAGCGGCTACCAGGACCCTCCGCCACCACCGCCACCACCGCCGCCAGAGAAACCTCCGCCGGAGAAGCCCGACCCCCCGGATGCCCGCGGCGGCGTGGACGCCGCACTGACCGTCGAGGCACCCACGGACATCAGGTTGTGGACCGCGAACGTGCTCGCGAGGTAGAGCCCCGTGGAGTGCAGTTGCTCCTCGGTGAGGTCGGGGAAGGCCCCCGACCAGGAATCCTCCAGCTCGAAGAGGACGGCGTACGGCAGGAAGGTTGCGTAGACCGCGTAGTCGGGCAGCCCCAGGCGCTGCACCAGATCACGTCGCGCGGCGCCGGGATCGGTGTCGAGGAGTCGCTTGAAGCCCTCGACCTCCGACTCGAAGCGCGCGGTCTCGAGGGTCTCGCGGTCGGGCACGAGGAAGGCCGCGATGAAGAGTCCGGCGGTGACCGCCGCCATCACGGGTGCAACGCCGGCGTAGAAGATCGCGTTGTCGGTGACACTGCCGAAGCCGAAGGATGCGAAGACAAGCAGTAGGCCAATCCCCGAGAGGCAGCCGACGCTTCGGCGCGGTGACCCGGCCTTGGGATCGAGTCGATGGGCGGCC
>JAPOKX010000200.1 GCA_029977425.1 Actinomycetota bacterium | reverse complement strand
AGGGAAGAGGGGTTGGGCTTGGGCTTGGGTGCGGGCGTGGGTTGGAGAGGCGCGGCTGACCACGCTCGTCGTGCCGTCGCCCACCTCCTTATCTTGCATCTCGGAGAGCTGCACGAGCACGCGCGCCGCGCGTCCACCGGACTCGAGTGCGACGGACATCGCCCCAGGTACGTCGACGTCATCGAGCAGACGTCGCATGACCTCCGCTTCCGCGATCGGATCGTCTTCGCGTCGGCCCGCGGCGGCGTGGAGGGAGTCCAGTTGGCCCTCGGCCACGTCGAGTTGCGCAGGGTCGTAGTCCCAGGCCTCCCACCAGCGGCGATCGAGGATCATGAGGCGAATGGCCGCGCCGCGGTGGTCCTTGAGCAAGTCGGACACGAGCACGAGATTGCCCGTCGACTTCGCCATCTTCTCGCCCCCGATACGCACGGTCCCCACGCGCATCCAACTGCGCGCGAAGGGTGCCACGCCAGTCGCCGCCTCGGCCTGCGCGGCCTCGTAGGCATGATGAGGGAAGGCGAGGTCCGCTCCTCCCGCGTGAATGTCCAGACTCGAGCCGTAGGTGTCGAGCACCATGGCGGTGCACTCCGCATGCCAACCCGGGCGCCCCGGGCCCCACGGACTCGGCCAGGCGGGATCGGCACCGTGCGATGCACGCCACACCGGCACATCGACCGGTGACTCCTTGGCACCGTCGCGGACATCCTCGCCGAACTCGGTGAGCGCGGCGACAACCTCCGCATCAGTGAGGCCAGATGACGCGACGGCTCCCGCCCCGCGGAAGTAGACGGTGCCTGCGACCTCGTACGCCGCGCCACGATCCAGCAGCGCCTGTGCCAGGCGCACGACGCTGCCGATGTGCTGATGGGCCCGCGGCTCGTGCTCGGGGCGACGCACGCCGAGGTGGGACATGTCGTGGTCGAAGTCGTACTGGTGGATGGCGGCGAACTCGTCGTACGGCGATCCGGCCTTGCGTGCCGCCTCGGTGAGCACATCGTCGACGTCAGTGATGTTGCGCGTGACGATGGGCTGGAGGTTGGCGTGGCGAAGCGTGCGCACGAGCGCGTCGACCCACACGAAGGTGGCCGCGTGACCCAGGTGCGTGACGTCGTACGGGGTCACACCGCAGGCGTAGATGCGCGCGGGGCCCACCAGGGGCAGGGGCGCACCGGCGAGGACCAGGGGCGCGGGCGGAAGCAGGTCATGGCCCATGGCTGGAGCCTACGCATCTCCCCTCCGACGGTGACGGTGACGGTGACGGGGGTGGAGTCGATACGGTCACTCCGTGGCGCAGTCGCTGGAGGAGTTGGTGCATCCCACATGGGTGCCCGTGCTGGAGGCTCAGCGCGAGACTCTGGTGTCGCTCGGCGAGTTCTTGCGCGCCGAAGGTGCGGCGGGACGACCGTGGCTGCCTGCGGGTGACGCCATCCTGCGGGCCTTTTCCACGCCGATCGATGACGTCCGGGTGCTCATCGTGGGCCAGGACCCCTACCCCACTCCGGGTCACCCGATCGGACTGTCTTTCGCCGTCGCGCCCGACGTGCGCCCCCTCCCGCGCAGCCTGCAGAACATCTACCGCGAGCTCGTCGACGATCTCGGCGTGGAGCGGCCGGCGAACGGTGACCTGACACCGTGGACGCAACGGGGTGTCATGCTCCTCAATCGCGTACTCACCGTGCAAGCCGGCAATCCCGGTAGTCACCGTGGCAAGGGCTGGGAGGCGTTCACCGAGTGCGCCATTCGCGGGCTCGTGGAACGCCCCGACTCTCCCCTCGTCGC
>JAPOKX010000001.1 GCA_029977425.1 Actinomycetota bacterium | reverse complement strand
GAGCGCTTGGCGCGGCCGCCGCCCTGACCGCCTGTGGGGGCTCCGGCGACAGCGCCGCCTCATCCAGTGCTGCCTCGTCTGGCGCTGCGCCCGCCCCGGAGAGTTCCGGCGCGGGCGGATCCTCGCCGGCAGCGCCTTCCGGCGAGGTGCTCGGGCCCGTAGACCAGGTGGGCGTGGGTTCGGGCGTCGTCTACGACGGTCCCAAGGTCGTGGTGACCCAGCCAGCTGAAGGCGATATCCGCGGCTTCACGGCCGTGTGCCCGCACCAGGGCTGCCTGGTCAGCGAGGTCACCAACAACGAGATCCTGTGCCCCTGCCACGGTTCGCTCTTCTCCGCCGAGGACGGTGCGGTGATCACTGGCCCCGCCACCACCGGCCTCGCGCCGGTCGACGTCTCCGTGGTGGACGACCAGGTCGTGCTGGGCTGACGGTCTTCATGAACGTCGGCCCATGATCCGGCGTACGCCCGGAGAGGGGCGCCGGTGAGCGGGTTCGCCCGGCCCAAGGGAATACCGGACCAGCCCGGGGTCTACCGCTTCCGCGACGAGGACGCGCGCGTCATCTACGTCGGCAAGGCGAAGTCGCTCCGATCGCGGCTGGGTTCGTACTTCGCCGATCCTCGCTCGCTCCATCCGCGCACCCGATCGCTCATGGAGGCAGCGACAGACGTCGACTGGACCGTGGTGGGCAGCGAGGTCGAGGCCCTGCAGCTCGAGTACGCCTGGATCAAGGAGTACGACCCGCGATTCAACGTGCGCTACCGCGACGACAAGTCGTATCCCTACCTCGCGGTGACGCTGGGGGAGGAGTTCCCTCGCGCGCTCGTCACGCGCGGCGCCAAGCGCAGCGGCACGCGCTACTTCGGCCCCTACGCGCATGCCTGGGCCATCCGGGGCACCCTCGACGCCCTGTTGCGGGTGTTTCCCGTGCGCACCTGCAGCCGGGGCGTCTTCGATCGCGCCCGACGTTCGGGCAGGCCCTGCCTCCTCGCCGACATCGGCAAGTGCTCCGCGCCCTGCGTGGGGCGGGTGACGCCCGAGGAGCACCGACGCATCGCCGATGACCTGTGCAGCTTCCTTGGAGGACGTGCGCGTGACTTCCAGCGCCGGCTCAGCGAGCAGATGCTCGAGGCGTCCGCGGCGCAGGACTACGAGAGGGCTGCGCGCCTGCGCGACGACATAGGCGCCCTGGAGCGTGCGCTGGAGCGCAACTCCGTCGTCTTCGACGAGTCGGTGGATGCCGACGTCATCGGCATGTCAGGTGACGAGCTCGAGACGGCCTTCGAGGTCTTCCACGTGCGCGAGGGACGCATCCGCGGTCAGCGAAGCTACGTGGTGGAGCGCGTGGACGACTCGGACGACAGCGAGCTTCTCGGGCGACTCCTCGTCAACCTGGTCGACGAGGAGGGGGAGTGCCCTCCGGAGGTGCTCCTTCCGCTCGAGGTGTCCGCTGACGTGGCTGACTGGCTCGCCTGGCGTAGGGGCAAGCGGGTGGACGTCCGTGTGCCCCAGCGCGGTGCCAAGCGCGACCTCCTGGAGACTGCACGAGCGAATGCCGAGCAGCGGCTTGCCCTGCACAAGGCCCGTCGCTCAGGTGATCTCACGTCTCGCAGCCAGGCGCTCCACGAGATCCAGCAGGCGCTCGGCCTCGCGGAAGCGCCCTTGCGCATCGAGACGATCGACGTCTCGCACCTAGGTGGCGAGGGCGTCGTGGGTGCTCTCGTGGTGTTCGAGGACGGGGCGCCACGCCCACGCGAGTACCGCACCTTCGCTCTCTCGGACGACGGATCCCGCGACGACACCGCAGCGGTGCACGAGATCGTGAACCGGCGTTTCCGTCCCACGGCAGCCGAGTCCGAGGAAGCCCCTCGCAAGGCGTTCGCCTACCCGCCGCACTTGCTGGTCATCGACGGCGGTCAGCCGCAGGTGGAGGCGGCTGCCCGAGCACTCCGGGGCCGGGACGTGCATGACGTCGCGGTCATCGGCCTGGCCAAGCGCCTGGAGGAAGTGTGGCTGCCCTCGGCGTCGGAGCCGGTCATCCTGCCGCGGGGGAGCGAGGGGCTCTACCTTCTCCAGCGCATGCGCGACGAGGCTCATCGCTTCGCCCTCCGCTATCAGCGACGCACCCGCAAGCGACGCACCCGCAGCGCCCTCCACGACGTCCCCGGCCTGGGACCGGAGAAGGCCAAGGCACTCCTGCGCGCCTTTGGATCGGTCGCTGCGGTACGCCGTGCCACGCCCGAGGAACTCCAGCAGGTGCCGGGCATCGGTCCCAGCCTTGCCGAGAGGATCGTCGCGACACTCGCCAGGCCTGCAGCGTCGGACGCGGAGTCCGGCGGCGCGGGTGAGATGCTGGCGCCGGAGGTGCGTTCATGAGCCGCGAGGACGCCAGCACGGGACAGTCGAGTCCCGGTGTCGCCGAGGTCGTGCTGGTCACGGGAATGAGCGGAGCGGGCCGTTCGACGGCCGCGCGCGCCCTGGAGGATCGAGGCTGGTTCGTCGTCGACAACCTGCTGCCGGGACTGATCCCCGAGACGGTCCGGGCGCTGGGCGAGGACGGTGCCGTCGCCCGCGTTGCCGTGGTCGTGGACGTCCGCGGGGGCAGGTTCTTCGACGACACGGAGCGCGCCCTTGCGCGACTGCGCGAGGAGGGCGGCGACGTACGCATCCTCTTCCTGGAGGCTTCCGACGAGAGCCTTGTCCGCCGTTTCGAGAGCAATCGACGCCCGCACCCGCTTCAGCAAGGGGAGCGCTTGGTCGACGGGCTCCGGCGCGAGCGACTGGCTCTCGCGGGCCTGCGGGCCGAAGCGGACCTCGTGATCGACACCAGCCAGCTCAACGTCCACGAGCTGCGCCATCGGGTCGAGGCGGCATTCGGAGGAGAGGCCGCCCCGCTCCGTGCGACGGTCATGTCCTTCGGATTCAAGTACGGAATCCCCGTCGATGCCGACGTGGTGCTGGATGCGCGCTTCCTGCCCAATCCGCACTGGGTGGACCACCTGCGCGACCACACCGGGCTGGATGGCGACGTCCGGGAGTACGTCGTGGAAACCCCTGCCGCGGCGAGCTTCCTCGAGCAGGCGGCGCGTCTCCTCGACGTCATGGCAGAGGGCTACCTCCGCGAGGGGAAGCGCTACGTCACCATCGCCGTGGGCTGCACCGGCGGAAAGCACCGCAGCGTGGCCCTCGCAGAGGAAGTGGCTGCGCGACTCTCCGCCCAGGGCATCGAGTCCGTCGTCGTCCACCGCGACCTCGGGCGCGAATGACCGGGCCGGTCGTGGCGCTCGGGGGAGGCCACGGACTGTCCGTGTCCCTGCGTGCGCTGAGGCTCCTGGGGATCGAGCCCATCGCCATCGTCGGCACCGGCGACGACGGAGGGTCGAGCGGTCGGCTGAGGACCCATCTCGGCGTCCCTCCACCGGGCGATCTGCGGATGGCACTCGCCGCCCTGGCGGAGGAAGGGCTGTGGACCCGTGTCCTGCAGCACCGCTTCGGAGGATCCGGCGATGTCGAGGGCCACGCACTCGGCAATTTGATTCTGGTGGCCCTCTGGGAGGAGACAGGCGATCTCGTGGCCGGCCTGGATCGCCTGGGCCTGGTCCTGGGGGCACGTGGTCGCGTGCTGCCCAACTGCCTCGAGCCTGTCGAGCTCATCGCCGACGTGGAAGCAGATGCTGGCGAGCTCGTCGAAGTGCGCGGGCAGGCGCGTCTCACCACCGCAAGGGGACGCATCGTCGCCCTGCGACTCGATCCGCCCCGCCCGCGCGCGTGCCCGGAGGCCGTGGACTCTGTCGCACGCGCATCTCATGTGATCATCGGGCCGGGATCCTGGTTCACGAGCGTGCTCACCCACGTGCTCGTCCCCGAGGTGGCTCACGCACTTCGCGACACGCCAGCGACAAGGATCTTGGTGCTCAACGCCGGGCCGCAGACCGGGGAGACACAGGACTTCACCGCGATCCGCCACCTCGACACCTGGGCTGCCCTCGCACCGGGCATCGGACTCGAGGCCGTGATCGCCGACCCGCGGAGCCTCGACGACGTGGGCGGATTCGAGAGGGCAGCGGCCCGCCTGGGGGCTCGGGTCATCGTGGCCGATGTCCTTGCCGGCCAGGGTCACCACGACCCGGCGAGCCTGGCTCGCGCCCTCGGGGAGCTCGTCTAGCAGGAGGCATCCGGCTGCCCAGGCGACTCATGGCAGGATGGCGCGGTGGCCATGACCGCTGAGGTGAAGGACGAGCTCAGTCGTCTGCCCGTGACCAAGTCATGCTGCCGCAAGGCCGAGGTCTCGTCGCTGCTGCGCTTCGGGGGCGGTCTCCACATCGTGGCGGGGCGCATCGTCGTGGAAGCCGACCTCGACGCCGGTGCCACGGCTCGACGCCTGCGCAAGGACCTCACCGAGGTCTACAACCAGGACAGCGAGATCGCGATCGTCCAGGCGGGAGGGCTGCGCAAGGCGCAGCGCTACGTGGTGCGCGTCGTGACGGGGGGAGAGCACCTCGCGCGCCAGACCGGCCTTCTTGACGGGTCAGGTCGCCCCGTCCGAGGGCTCCCACCCGCGGTCGTGTCGGGCGGCGTGTGCGACTCGGAGTCGGCATGGCGGGGGGCCTTCCTCGCACACGGATCGCTCACCGAGCCTGGTCGCTCCGCAGCACTCGAGATCACGTGCCCCGGACCGGAGGCAGCCCTTGCACTCGTGGGCGCGGCACGGCGACTGGGCATCCCGGCGAAGTCACGCGAGGTCCGCGGGGTCGATCGCGTGGTCATCCGCGACGGCGATGCCATCGGGGCCATGCTCACCCGCATGGGGGCGCACTCCTCGGTGTTGGTCTGGGAAGAACGCCGGATGCGCCGGGAGGTCCGCGCCACCGCCAACCGGCTCGCCAACTTCGATGACGCCAACCTCCGGCGATCCGCCCGTGCCGCGGTCGCGGCAGGCGCCCGAGTGCGACGCGCCATGGAGATCCTGGGCGACGAGATCCCGGACCACCTCGCCGAGGCCGGTCGCCTGCGCCTCGAGCACCGGCAGGCCAGCCTCGAGGAACTAGGGGCCCTTGCGGACCCGCCCATGACCAAGGACGCGGTGGCGGGACGGATCCGCCGCCTCCTCGCCACGGCGGACAAGCGCGCCGCCGAGCTGGGCATCCCGGGCACGGAGGCAGCGCTCGCGGAGGCGGATATCGATGCCCTCGAGGCGGAGCTCCATGCCGAGCTCGAGGCCTGAGGGTCTGTAAACGCGTACGGTAGGGTTGAGCCAAACGCTCCACGGCGCCGCTCGGCGGCGCCCCGTACTCAGGAGAATCTCGTGGCCATCACCGTGGGCATCAACGGATTCGGCCGGATCGGCCGCAACTTCTACCGGGCCCTGGTGGCCTCGGGCGTGCAGGACATCGAGGTCGTGGGGATCAACGACCTCACAGACACGGCGACCCTGGCTCACCTGCTGAAGTACGACAGCGTCCTGGGCCGCTTTCCCCTCGAGGTGAGGCACGGTGATGCCACGCTCACCGTGGGCGGACGCACCATCACGGTCACGGCCGAGCGGGACCCGGCAGCCCTGCCCTGGGCCAGGCTCGGTGTGGACATCGTCATCGAGTCCACGGGGCACTTCACCGACGCGACGAAGGCGCGCGCTCACCTGGACGCTGGCGCCAAGAAGGTCATCATCTCCGCGCCCGCCAAGAACGAGGACATCACGATCGTGATGGGCGTCAACGAAGGCGACTACGACGCCGCCAAGGACTCCGTCATCTCCAACGCGTCGTGCACGACCAACTGCCTCGCCCCCATGGCCAAGGTGCTCGACAGTTCGTTCGGGATCGTGCGCGGCATGATGACGACCATTCACGCCTACACCAACGACCAGCGGATCCTGGACTTCCCGCACGACGACCTGCGCCGGGCGCGTGCGGCTGCGATCAACATGATTCCCACCACGACGGGAGCTGCCAAGGCCATCGGCCTGGTGCTTCCCCAATTGAAGGGTCGACTCGACGGCTATGCCATGCGCGTGCCCACGCCGACGGGCTCGGCGACGGACCTCACGGTCGAACTCGAGCGCCCGGCGACGGCCGACGAGATCAATACCGCGATGAAGGTGGCGAGCGAAGGTGCTCTCGCGGGGATCCTCCGCTACACCGAGGACCCGATCGTGTCGTCGGACATCGTGACGGACCCCGCCTCGGTGATCCTCGATGCGGGACTCACCAACTCCATGGGCACCTTGGTGAAGGTCGTCGGCTGGTACGACAACGAGTGGGGCTACTCCAACCGCCTGATCGACCTCACGCAGTACGTAGGCGCCCGCCTGTGAGCGATCGCCTCTCCCGGCTCGATGTCGCGGGTCGCGTCGTCTTCGTCCGCAGCGACCTCAACGTCCCGCTGGCACGGGACGGCGAGCAGGTGATCATCTCTGACGACGGTCGCATTCGTGCGAGCCTCCCGACGATCCAGTCGTTGCGCGAGCGCGGTGCCCGAGTCGTCGTCGTCGCGCACCTGGGGCGTCCCCGCGGGGAGGCCGACCCGGCGCTGTCTCTCGCACCAGTGGCTGCGCGCCTGGGCGACCTGCTGGGCACCCCGGTGCGGTTCATTCCCGCGGTCACGGGCCCGGTCGTGGCAGATGCGGTCGCGACCCTGGGCGACGGAGACGTGGCGCTCCTGGAGAACGTCCGGTTCGATGGCCGAGAGACGAGCAAGGATCCCGCCGAGCGCGTCGCACTGGCACAGGAGTGGGCGACGTGGGCCGACGCCTACGTCAGTGATGGATTCGGAGTCGTCCACCGAGAGCAGGCGTCGGTCACGGACATCGCGCGGCTCCTGCCCTGTGCGCCTGGCGCGCTGGTCGAGGCCGAGCTCGCGAGTTTCGCCAGGGTCTTACGCGATCCGGAGCGGCCCTATGCGGTCGTGCTGGGCGGCGCGAAGGTGTCCGACAAGCTTGCCGTCATCGGGCATCTCCTCGAGCGCGTCGACCGGATCCTCGTGGGCGGTGGCATGGCGTTCACGTTCCTGAAGGCGGAGGGCTTCTCCGTCGGCGACTCACTTCTCGAGGAGGATCTCGTGCCGACCGTGCGCGAGATCATGGAGCGCGCCAGGAGCCTGGGCGTGGACATCCTCCTCCCGGTCGACGTGGTCATCGCCCAGGAGCTGTCCGCGGATGCGGAGGCCAGGGTCGTGAGCGTGGGCGAGATCCCGGCGGGCTGGAAGGGCCTCGACATCGGGCCCGACACGGCAAGGCGCTATGCGCAGGCGCTCGCCGATGCCCGAACGATCGTGTGGAACGGGCCGATGGGCGTCTTCGAGATCGCGTCCTTCGCGGAGGGCACGCGCGCGGTCGCTGAGGCGATGGCGGGCTCCTCGGGCTTCACCGTCGTCGGCGGCGGGGACTCGGCTGCCGCTATCCGGGTGCTGGGCATCGACGAGACCCGCTTCGGGCACATCTCGACCGGGGGCGGTGCCAGCCTCGAGCTTCTCGAAGGGCGCGTGCTTCCCGGAATCTCCGTACTCGAGGAAGGGACTGCATGACCGAGGGTCGCCGCCCGCTGATGGCGGGCAACTGGAAGATGAACGTCAACCACCTCGAGGCGATTGCCCTCGTGCAGAAGCTGGCCTTCGCCCTCAACGACGCGGACTACGACGCCGTGGATGTCGCGGTGATCCCTCCCTTCACCGACCTGCGATCCGTGCAGACCCTCATCGACGGGGACGGCTATCGGATCGCCTACGGTGCCCAGGACCTCTCCGTCCACGACTCCGGTGCATTCACCGGCGAGATCTCGGGGGCGATGCTGGCCAAGCTCGGATGCTCCTACGTCCTCGTCGGCCACAGCGAGAGGCGCGAGTACCACGCCGAAGGCGACGACGTCGCGGCCGCGAAGGTACGGGCAGCGCGCCGACATGGGCTCACTCCGATCCTGTGCGTGGGCGAGGGGCTGGAGGTCCGGCGCGAGGGGCGCCAGGTCGAGCACGTGCTGGCTCAGGTCGCTGCGGCGCTGGATGACCTCGACCCGGAGGCCGTGGCCACGATGGTCATCGCCTACGAGCCCGTCTGGGCCATCGGCACCGGCGAGGTCGCCACCCCCGCCGACGCGCAGGAGGTGTGCGGGGCCATCCGCGCCCTCCTCGGCGAGCGTTTCGGCGGCGCGGCCGACGACGTGAGGATCCTCTACGGCGGGTCCGTGAAGGTCTCCAATGTCGCGGCGATCATGGCGGAGCCTGACGTGGATGGCTGCCTCGTCGGCGGAGCGAGCCTGGACCCGGACGAGTTCGTCGGCATCGTCCGCTACCGCCTCCTAGGGGCGGCGGAGGAAGGGGCCTGAGGGCCCTGCGTGGTAACGTCACCCCGGCTGCGGGACACGGCGCGACCGGGTGCCCCAGCGGATTGTTGCCCTACCGGATCATGGAGAGGTGAGAGCGCGTGACGACCGTCCTGGTCATCGCCCTGGCGATCCTGCTCGTCATCACGAGCGTGCTTCTCGTCGTGCTCATCCTGCTGCACCGCGGCAAGGGTGGCGGGCTCTCGGACCTCTTCGGCGGCGGCGTGAGCTCGTCCATCGGGGGATCGTCCGTCGCGGAGAAGAACCTCGATCGGCTCACCGTCGGAATTGGCCTTATCTGGGCGGCCTCGATCGTCGCCGTCGGCCTGCTCGTGCGCACCGGCTCCTGACGGTGCGCGTCTCGTTTCGTCCGCTCATGTGTGGGAGGTCCTGTGGCCGGTGGTAGCGCGATCCGTGGCAGCCGAGTGGGCGCGGGACCCATGGGCGAGGCCGAGCGTGGCGAGACCGCCCCGCGCGTCTTCGTGACCTTCTGGTGCGCCCGCGGCCACGAGACCACCCCGAGCTTCGCTGCGGACGCCCCGATCCCCGATACCTGGGACTGCCCGCGCTGCGGATGGCCGGCCAGCCAGGACGAGCAGGCACCGCCCGCCCCTCCGAAGATCGAGCCGTACAAGACCCATCTGGCCTACGTCAAGGAGCGTCGCAGTGACGCCGACGGCGCGGCCATCCTCGAGGAAGCCCTCGAGAAGCTGCGGCGGTCCTAGGCCCGCTCGCCTGATCTAGGCGTCACGGGCGGCGGCTCGGTCGAGCCAGAAGATCGTGCCGTCCCGGCCCCGTGCACCCGCTGCAGGCACCTCGTCGGGTGAGGTGGACTCCCTCAGCGCCGCGGCCGCCGCCTCCGCCTTCGCATCTCCCGCCGCAACGACCCACACTTCCCGCGCGGATCGGATCGCGGCAAGGCTGAGGGAGATGCGCGTGGGCGGAGGCTTGGGGGAGTCGTGGACGGGGACCGTGGATTGCGCTGCGTGGATCTGGGGCATCCCGGGGAAGAGCGAGGCGATGTGGCCCTCGGGGCCCATGCCCAGCAGCAGCACGTCGAAACCGGGCACGAAGCCGTCGTCCGAATGCGCGGCCAGCTCATCCGCGTAGGCCGCCGACGCGGCCTCAACCCCCTGGCCGGTGTCCGCGGGCATCGCATGCACGTGGTCTGAGGGGATGGGCACGACGTCCAGAAGGGCCGCGCGTGCGCCCGTCTCGTTGCGCTCCGGATCGCCTGCGGCGAGGAACCGCTCGTCGCCCCACCAGACGTGCACGCGGTCCCAGTCGATCGCCGCTCCCCTGTCCGCGAGCTCGCCGAGCACGCGCGTGCCCACGCCCCCTCCCGTCAGCACGAGATGGTGGGACCCGGGGGCGGCGAGGACGCTCGCCAGAGCCTCGGCGACTGCGCCAGCCAAGGCCTCCTCGTCCTCGCTGATGCTCATGCGGGGGACGCTCACGGGACCTCCCACGTCGGCTCACCGAGCGAATGCAGCACGTCTCCGTAGACCTCGTCGGGATCCAGCCGGCGAAGCTCCTCGCTGAGCAGGTCGGGGAGTCCGCGGCGGGGGAGGGCGATGGTGGAGTCCGGTACGCCGGGGCGGGACAGGAGGGCTACGGCTCCATCGGGGCGAGCGAGGGTGATGAGCCCCTGGCGCGTGTCCAACTGCACCTGGGTGATCCCCGGGCCCGCCACGGGAGTCAGGTCCACGGGAACGTCCAGCGCCCATCGCAGCCAGGCGGCAAGCAGGATGGCGCTGGGGTTGTCCGCCTCGGCCTCCACGGAGGCTCCAGTCGCGATCGTGGCGCCGTCGTCGAGGAGCGATGCGAGGGCGCTGCGCAAGGACGTGAGCCGTGTCCAGGCAAGATCGGAGTCGCCTGGCACGTATCCGGCCTGGCGCTCGCGCAGCGCGGCAAGCGGATCCGCACTGGTGGCGAGGTCGGTGATCCGCCGTTGGCTGTGGCGGCCGATCGGGTCGTCGGCGGGCACCGGCGGGGGATCCGTGGGCCACCACGACACGACCGGGGTGTCCGGCAGGAGAAGCGGGATCACCACGGAATTCGCGTGACCGGCGCGGTCTCCGCGCAGGCGCACGATGGCCACCTCGCCGGGTCCGTCGTCTCCTCCGACCATCACCTGCGCATCGATCTGGTCGGGGCCCCGGCCAGGGCGCGGGATGAGCGTGAGGATCCGCATGGGGTGCTGCCGGGCCGAGAGCACCGCCGCCTCCGTGGCATCCGAGGCGTACTCCTCGTCGCTGAGGATGAGCATGGTGAGAACCATCCCGGTGGCGGGCGATCCCATCTTGTGGCGCTCCTCGGCGATGGCGCGCGCGATGTCGCCGCCGCTGGTGTCCTCGAGCCGGATCATGGTCGCCTCCACACGCGCCCGTCGCGCGCGATCATGTCGTAGGCGCAGGAAGGTCCCCAGCCGCCGGATGCATACTGCTCCGGCTGCCCCTGCGTGGCCCAGACGTCCAGGACCGGGTCGAGGATGGCCCAGCTGAGGTCGACCTCGGTGCTGTTGGGGAAGAGCGGCGGCTCCCCGAGTAGGACGTCGAGGATGAGTCGCTCGTAGGCCTCGGGACTCGTGTCGACGAAGGAGTCGCCGTACTGGAAGTCCATCGTCACGTCCCGGACGTCCATGCCCGCGGTGCCGGGGACCTTGGATCCGAAGCGCACCGTGACGCCTTCGTCGGGCTGGATGCGGAAGACCAGCGCGTTGTCCGAGAGCTCCCCGATGGAGGCCGACTCGAAGGGCAGGTGCGGTGCGCGCTTGAAGATCACCGCCACCTCGGTGACGCGCCGTCCCAGGCGCTTGCCGGTGCGCAGGTAGAAGGGCACGCCTGCCCAGCGGCGGTTGTCGACCGTCACCCGGATGGCCGCGAAGGTCTCCGTCGTGCTGTCCGGGGGGATCCCCGCCTCCTCCAGGAAGCCCTTGACCGGCACTCCTCCCTGCCACCCTGCCGCGTACTGGCCGCGGGCGGTGTGCGCGCTGATGTTCGAGGGCAGGGTGACGGCGCTCAGCACCTTCTCCTTCTCCATCCGGACCTCATGCGGGCGGAAGGAGAGGGGCTCCTCCATGGCCGTGAGTGCAAGGAGCTGGAGCAGGTGGTTCTGGATCACGTAACGGGCGGCTCCGATGCCGTCGTAGTAGCCGGCGCGCCCGGCGACGCCGATGTCCTCGGCCTGGGTGATCTGCACGTTGTCGACGTAGTTCGCATTCCAGATGGGCTCGAACATCGTGTTCGCAAAACGCACGGCGAGGATGTTCTGGACCGTCTCCTTGCCCAGGTAGTGGTCGATCCGGAAGATCTCGTCAGGGGTGAAGGCCGTGCTCAGCACGCGGTCGAGCGCCTGCGCGCTGGCCAGGTTGTGGCCAAACGGCTTCTCCACGACCACGCGGCGCCATTCCCGGCCGTGGCGCTCGGTGAGGCCGCTGTCCTTGAGGTTCTCCACCACCACGGGGAAGAGGCTCGGGGGGATCGCAAGGTAGAAGGCGTGATTGCCCATGGTGCCGCGCTGCTGGTCGACCTCCTCGACCACGCGGCGCAGCTCTCGGTAGGCCTCCGGGTCCGCGATGTCGCCCTCGACGAAGCGGATGCCCTCGGACAGCTGGGCCCAAACCTCCTCGCGGAAGGGCGTGCGTGCGTATTCACGCACGGCGTCGTGCACCTCCTGGGCGAAGTCCTCGTCATCCCACTGCCGTCGGGCGAACCCGACCAGGCCGAAGCCGGGTGGGAGCAGGCCGCGATTCGCAAGGTCGTAGATCGCGGGCATGATCTTCTTGCGCGCGAGGTCGCCCGTGACCCCGAAGAGGATGAGGCCGCAGGGCCCGGCGACCTTCGGGAGCCTTCGATCACGCGGGTCGCGGAGGGGGTTGCTCATGAGCCTGGCGTGTGGTGCGTTCGTGCGTCGTCCAGTGCCTGCTGCACGGTCTGCAGCAGCTCGGCCCACGAGGCGTCGAACTTCTCCACTCCCTCATCCTCGAGCTTCTGGCACACCTCCGGCTCGCTGATGCCCAGAGCGGTGAGCTGGTCCCAGACGGCCTGGGAGGCAGCCTGGGTGCCCGTCACCGTGTCGATCACGGGGCCGGTGTACGCCGCACACGCGTCGAGCGTGGCGGCCGGCATGGTGTTGACGCAGCCGGAGACGACAAGTCCCATGACGTACATCGTCGGTGGGAAAGCCGGGTCCTTGACCCCGGTGGAAGCCCACAGGGGGCGCTGCTTCCATGCACCGAGGGCCTCGAGAGCCTTCCATCGGGGCGACTCCATGGCCTGCTCGAAGACACCCCAGGCGAGACGCGCGCTCGCGAGGCCTGCCTGGCCGCGCAGGCCCAGGGCCTCGGGTGTGCCGATGGCGGAGAGTCGCGCATCCACCTCCGAGTCCATGCGGCTCACGAAGAAGGATGCGACGGACTGGATCGAGGCGAGGTCATGGCCGTGCGCGTGGGCACGCTCGAGACCCGTCATCCACGCGTCGATGACCTCCGCGTAGCGCTCGATGCTGAAGATGAGCGTGACGTTGACGCTGATGCCCGCCGCCAGGGTCTCCGTGATCGCGGGCAGGCCCTCGGCAGTGGCGGGGATCTTGATGAGCACGTTGTCGCGATCGACCATCCCGTGAAGCAGGCGCGCCTGGAGGACCGTGGCGGAGGTCTCGCGCGCAAGACGCGGGTCGACCTCGATGGACACGCGTCCATCGACGCCATCAGATGCGCGCCACAGGGACGAGAAGACATCGCAGGCATCGCGCACGTCCGTGGTCGTCAGTGCGCGCACGGCATCATCGACTGAGGCACCCGACTCAGCGAGCTCGTGCACCTGCGCGGCGTAGGCCGACCCCGCGCCTGAGAGTGCCTTGGCGAAGATCGTCGGATTGGTGGTCACGCCGCGCACTTCGTCGTCGTCGATCAGCCGCGAGAGATCGCCGGACACGATGCGACCGCGGTCGAGGTCGTCGAGCCAGATCGAGACACCCGCGCGCGTGAGCTCGACGAGGGACTGGGGTGCGGTCACGATGTTCCTTCCTGGGCCAGCAGGCTCCGCACGGATGCGGCGACGGCATCGGCCGTGATTCCGAACTTCTCGAAGAGGAGGGCGCCGTCGGCGCTGGCTCCGAAGTGGTCGATGCCGATGACGGCTCCTCGCGAGCCGACATACCGCCACCATCCGTACGTCGCACCGGCCTCCACGGCCACGCGCACGGATGTGTCGTCCGGGAGCACCGAGGCGCGGTAGTCGGGGTCCTGCTCGTCGAACCACTCGAGGCAGGGGGCGGAGACCACCTGGGTGGGCACCCCCTCCGCCTCCAGGATGTCGCGTGCGGCCAGCGCCACCGACACCTCCGAGCCGGAGGCGATCACGACGGCGCGAGGCTTCGCCGAGGCAGGCGCGAGGACGTAGGCGCCCCGGGCTGCCTCGCTCGCCGGTGCATGCGTCGACCTGTCGATGACGGGAAGGCCCTGGCGCGAGAGCACCAGCCCCGTGGGCGTGGCGCGCCTCAGGGCCTCGAGCCAGACCTGCGCGGTCTCGTTGCCATCGCACGGTCGCGCGATGGCCAGCCCGGGGATGCCGCGCAGTGACCAGAGGTGCTCCACCGGCTGGTGGGTGGGTCCGTCCTCGCCCAGCCCGACCGAGTCGTGGGTCCAGACGAAGACCACGGATGTCTGCATGAGCGCCGCGAGGCGCACCGAGCCGCGCATGTAGTCGGAGAAGACGAGGAAGGTGCCTCCGAAGGGCCGAGTGAGCCCTTCGAGCGCGATGCCGTTGAGGATGGCGCCCATCGCGTGCTCGCGGATGCCGAAGTGGATGATGCGTCCATAGGGGGAGGAGTCGCGCCCTCCGCTGCCGGCGGGCAGGAACGACAGTCCGCCCTCGATCGTGGTGTTGTTGGACTCTGCAAGGTCCGCCGATCCGCCCCAGAACTCGGGCATGACCTCGGCGATGGCGTTGATGACCTTGCCCGATGCCGCGCGCGTGGCGATCGACGTGCCCGCCTCGAACACGGGAAGGGCCTCGGCGATCTCAGGCGGCAGCTCGCGGGCGAGAAGCCTGTCGAGGAGTGCCGCGCGATCGGGGTGGGAGCGGCGCCACGCCTGGTAGGACACATCCCACTCGCGATGCAGTGCCTTTCCGCGAGCGACGACGCCGCGCGCGTGGTCGAGAACGCCGTCGGGCAGCTGGAAGTCGCGCGCCGGGTCGAGGCCGAGGGCCACCTTCGTGGCCGCGACCTCGTCCGCGCCGAGAGCTGCGCCATGCGCCTTCGCGGTGTTGCGGGCATGGGGTGCGGGCCAGGCGATGGTGCTGCGCATGGCGATGAACGTGGGGCGCTCCTGCTGGTCCACGGCCGCCTCGAGTGCCGTGTTGAGTGCAAGGATGTCGATATCCCCGTCCGGCGTCATCCCGACGTAGTGCACATCCCAGCCATAGGCTTCGTAGCGCCCGACCACGTCCTCGGTGAAGGCAACTGCGGTGTCACCTTCGATGGAGATGTGGTTGTCGTCCCAGATGACAGTCAGATTGCCCAGGCGCTGGACACCTGCCAAGGACGACGCCTCGCCCGAGATCCCCTCTTCGAGGTCCCCGTCCGAAGCAATGACCCAGATGCGGTGATCAAAGGGGCTGAAGCCCCACGGAGCGTCCGGATCGAGCATGCCGCGCTGGTAGCGCGAGGCCATGGCCATGCCGACGGCCGTGGCAATCCCCTGGCCGAGCGGGCCGGTAGTGGTCTCCACGCCGACCGTGTGGCCGTGCTCCGGATGGCCGGGCGTCAGGCTGCCCCAGGTGCGGAACGACTCGAGGTCCGACATCTCGAGGCCGTAGCCGGAGAGGAACAGCTGGATGTAGAGCGTGAGGCTCGAGTGCCCGCACGACAGCACGAAGCGATCGCGGCCGAGCCAGGACGGATCGCTCGGGTCATGGCGCAGGAAGCGCTGGAAGAGCAGGTAGGCCGCGGGCGCCAGGCTCATGGCGGTGCCCGGGTGGCCGTTGCCGGCGCGCTGCACCGCATCCATCGCCAGCCCGCGGATGGAGGCGACCGTGCGACGATCCGCGTCGTCCCACGTGAGGGGGCCCTCGCCGACAAGGGGGCGCGGCTGAGGGATGGGTTCGGTGTGAGTCACCCGGGCAGCCTAGCGAGGCGATCCCCGCGCGCGGGGAGCATCGTTACACTGCCAAGGGAAGTTCCGATTGCCTTAGCCCGCGGTCCACCTGCTGCGGCTCACCGAGGGGATGCCATGGCCCAGGTCGAGCAGAGACCTGGCAGCGGCGACCTCGCGCGCGGTCCCTGGCGCGCGGTGCGCGACTACGTCGCCATTACGAAGCCACGGATCATCGAGCTCCTCCTGGTGACCGCGATTCCCTCCATGATCCTGGCGGCGCGTGGCTGGCCGGAGCCCGTCACCGCCGTGGCCGTCATCGTGGGCGGGATGCTGGCGGCCGGCGGAGCCAATGCCTACAACAGCGTCTACGACCGCGATATCGATGCGGTCATGGCGCGGACCCATGCGCGACCCGTGGCGACCGGCGCTGTCTCGCCGCGCGGGGGTCTGATTCTCGCGACCCTGCTGTCGGTGGCGAGCGTCGCCATCCTCGCGGTGTTCGCCAACGCGCTCGCAGCTGCACTTGCCATCGTGGCCATCGCGTTCTACGCCGTCGGCTACACCATGCTCCTCAAGCGGCGTACCTCGCAGAACATCGTCTGGGGCGGGGCGGCGGGGTGCATGCCCGTGCTCATCGCCTGGGCTGCGGTGACGGGCACGCTCAGTTGGACGCCCGTCATCCTCTTCCTCATCGTGTTCTGGTGGACGCCACCGCACTACTGGCCCCTGTCACTGCGCTATCGCGAGGACTACGCCGCCGCCGGTGTGCCGATGCTCCCCGTCGTGACGGATACCCGCTCCGTGACCCGCAGCATCGTCGTCTACTCGTGGATCATGGTGCTCACTTCACTCGCCCTGATCCCGGTGGCGCCCATGGGCGCGGTCTACACGGTGGCAGCAGTCGTGCTGGGAGCTGTCTTCCTCGTGGAAGCCCACCTGCTGCGCCTCCGGGCCCTGTCGGGCGCCCCCGACGTGCGCCCCATGCGCCTCTTCCACTGGTCGATCACCTATCTCGCGCTGCTGTTCCTCGCCGTGGCGATCGACCCCTTCATCGTGAGCTGACCCACTAGCGCCTAGGCCGTGACGAGTCCCGGCGAGTCGACGGCGCTGTCCTCATCGGGCAGCACGGGACCTCGAGCGCGCATGCTGAGGGCCACGAACACCACGCTGGCCCACACCAGGCACGCGCCGAGCATGTGGATGGCGACCAGGACCCAGGGCAGTCCACTGAAGTACTGCGCATAGCCGATGAGTCCCTGCGCGAGGGCCACGCCGAGCAGCACCAGGGTGAGGCGCATCGTCCGCGCGGGAGCCCGGGTCACCCGCAGCGCGACGAGGAAGCCTGCGGTGAGGCCGAGGAAGAGAAGGACTGCGTCCGCGTGGAGCCAGGCGACCGTGCGCGGGTCGAACCCGAACCTCGCCTCCGTGTCGGCATCGCCGGAGTGGGGGCCACTGCCCGTGACGACGACCCCCAGCACGACAACCACGAACGTGACCCACACGAGGGCCCAGCCGAGGATGCGCACCTCGGGGCGGACGAGCCGCGTCACGGGACGGTCGCCGGGTTCCCCGGAGCGCACCACGAGCACGACGCAACCGGCGATGATCGCGATGGACACCAGGAAGTGCGCGCCCACCGCCCACGGACTGAGGCCGGTGAGGACGGTGATGCCACCGAGGACCGCTTGGACGACCGTCCCGACGATGGGAATCGCGGCCAGGGCGAGCACCGGCCCCCTGCCCGGTCCACCGCCGCGCCGCTGGCGACGCCACCAGACGAAGGCCCCGACGATGGCGGCGATGGCGAGCGCGGCGAGCACGAAGGTGAGAAGGCGGTTGCCGAATTCCACGTACTTGTGCCAGGCCTCCTCCTGCCGCGACGTCGGCACGTAGGAGCCCTCGACGCACTCGGGCCAGGTGGGGCAGCCGAGGCCCGATCCGGTGAGGCGGACGATCCCGCCGGTGACGACGATCGCGATCTGGGCGACGAGGTTGGCGATGAAGATGCCACGCAGCCAGCGAGGAGCCCGGCCAGCCGAAACGATGGGGGTGTCGGGGCGTTCCGTCGTCTCCGCCGTCATGGTTCGAGCCTATGACGACGGCGTACTAGCGCCAGCGGAAGGTGCGCGATGCGATGAGCGCCCCGGCAATCCCCCAGGCGAGCACGAGTGCCGCGTCCACGACCAGGGCGGTTGCGCTTCCTCCGACCGTGCCGGTGCTCCACCGCAGGAGATCCGCGAGCGTGGAGGAGGGCAGCACGGACACCACCGTGGCAAGCGGACCGGGAAGCTCTGAAGCGGGGAAGGTCGTGCCTCCCACGGCCAGGAGCACGAGGAAGACCGCGTTGGCGATCGCGAGGGTGGCCTCCGCGCGTACGGCGCCCCCCAGGGCGAAACCGAGGGCGGCGAAGGCGGCGGTGCCGAGAATCACCCATGCGGGCAGTGCGAGCGCACTCGCCGTGGGCTGCCACCCCAGCGCGAGCGCGGCGAGAGCCAGGAGCAGGACCTGGAGAGCGACCATGGCCAATGCGGCCAGCGCTCGGGCCCCCAGGATCGCCTGGCGCGACAGGGGAGTGGTCGCCAGCATGACGAGGGCCCCCGATCGGCGATCGAATCCCACGCTGATCGCGAGCGAGGTGAACGCACTCGCGATGATCGCGACGGCGAGCACGCCGCCCAGGGCCTCCGGCACGCGCGCGGCACCCGCCGGTGCATCCAGGGGAACGGCGGGCACGAGCGTGATCCCGACGAGAAGCGCCACGGGAATGACGAGGGTGAGCAGGAGCTGCTCGCCGTTGCGCAGCAGGAGCCGCAGTTCGAAGCCTGCCTGCGCAATCACGTGTGATCTCCCCGCTCCTCGGTGAGTCGCCAGTACACGTCGGCCAGGGACTCGCCCCCGACGCTGAGGTTGCGCGGCTGCACTCCGTGTTGAGCGCACCAGGAGGCCACCGTGGCGAGCATCTGCGGGCTGGCGCCGCCCTCGATCCGATAGCGGCCGGGGGAGACCTCCTCGCCGCGTGCGCCCTCGGGAAGGGCTTGGACGAGCCCGGCGACGTCGAGATGGAGGGGCCCGTCGAAGGTCACGGCATCGGCGCCGCCCGGGACCAGCGAGGCCAGCGGACCGCTCGCGCGCAGGTGGCCGGCGGCAATGATCGAGATGTCGTCGGCGAGCGCCTCTGCCTCATCAAGGAGGTGCGTGCACAGGAGAACGCTCCGGCCTGACGCGCGCAGACCCGCGATCGCCTCCCACACGATGGCCCGTCCGCGGGGGTCCAGCCCGGCGGTGGGCTCGTCCAGGATGACGAAATCGGGATGCCCCACCAGGGCGCAGGCGAGGCTCACGCGCCGACGCTCGCCGCCGGAGAGACGCCGGATAGTCGTCCGACCGAGCGAGGCGAGTCCGAACAGTTCGATGATCGGCGCGGCGGTCTCGGGCGCGCCGCGCAGGCGGGCCACGTGGCGGACGATCTCCGTCGCATGAGCTCCCGTCGGCAGGCCGTCGTCCTGAACCATGACGTGGAGCCGGCGGCGAGCCTCGGGGCGACCCGGGGACCCGCCCAGGACCTGGGCCTTCCCGGCATCCGGCCGGAGGAGGCCCGCGAGCACCGCCACCGTCGTGGACTTGCCTGCGCCGTTGGGGCCGAGCAGTGCGGTCACCCGTCCCTGCGGGACGACCAGATCGAGGCCGGCGAGGGCATCTCTTCCGCCCGGGAAGGACACCCGGACCCCCTCGAGCGCTGCCGCATCCACGGGGGCAGTCTCCCGCAGGCCCGCGCGCCTCCGGACCAGGGAGGCCCCGGGGTTGCGCATTCGCGGATTTGCGACACACTAAGGGTGTGAAATTCCCCAGCCCCGGTGCCGAGCGCGTCGCCCGCTCGCTGCTCGACGGCGGTCCCGCGACCGCCTCGGAGCTGGCCGGGCGCCTGGGCCACACCCCGACGGTCGTCCGCCGCCATCTCGATGCACTCGTTGCCGAGGGTTTCGTCCAGGCCGACGACCAGCGACCCTTCGGACCCACGCCCGTGCGCGGCCGAGGCCGACCCGCGCGGGTGTTCTCGCTGACGGACGCGGGCAGCCATGCCTTCGACGTCGACTACGACGACCTCGCGGTCTCGGCTCTGGACTACCTCGGGCGCACGTATGGAGAGCAGGCCGTCCTCGCGTTCGCGCGCCAGCGCGCGGACACGCTCGTCGAGCGCCTGCGCGTATCGCTGGCCGGAGGACAGGACACCGAGGCGCGCCTCGTGCTCCTGGCCGACGGACTCGCGCAGGACGGCTATGCCGCGACCACGGTGGAGACTGAGACCGGACCACAGCTGTGCCAGCATCACTGCCCCGTGCGGCACGCCGCCGCGCGCTTCCCTCAGTTGTGCGAGGCCGAGACCGAGGCCTTCGAGCAACTCCTGGGAACCCATGTCCTGCGCCTGGCCACGATCGCACGTGGCGATGGCGTATGCACCACCCTCGTACCCGCTCTCATGAACCGGAGGACCTCCGCATGACGACGACCTCACATCCCGAGCTCGACGGCCTCGGCCGCTACGAGTACGGGTGGCACGATCCGGACGTGGCCGGCGCCCAGGCGAAGCGTGGCCTCAACGAGGACGTCGTGCGCGAGATCAGCGCGCTCAAGGGAGAGCCCGAGTGGATGCTCGACCTGCGACTCAAGGGCCTGCGGCTCTTCGAGAAGAAGCCCATGCCCGCATGGGGCTCCAACCTGAGTGGGATCGACTTCGACAACATCAAGTACTTCGTCCGCTCGACGGAGAAGCAGGCCACAAGCTGGGACGAGCTGCCCGATGACATCAAGTCGACGTATGACCGGCTGGGCATCCCCGAGGCTGAGAAGCAGCGGCTCATCGCCGGCGTGGCAGCCCAGTACGAGTCCGAGGTCGTCTACCACAAGATCCGCGAGGACCTCGAGGAGCAGGGCGTCATCTTCCTGGACACCGACACGGGCCTGCGCGAGCACGAGGACCTCTTCCGCGAGTACTTCACCTCGGTGATTCCCGTCGGCGACAACAAGTTCGCGGCACTCAACACCGCAGTGTGGTCGGGAGGCTCGTTCATCTACGTGCCTCCCGGCGTGAACGTCGAGATCCCGCTCCAGGCCTACTTCCGGATCAACACGGAGAACATGGGCCAGTTCGAGCGGACGCTGATCATCGTCGACGAGGGCGCCTACGTGCACTATGTCGAAGGCTGCACCGCGCCGATCTACTCCTCGGACTCACTCCACTCAGCAGTGGTGGAGATCGTGGTCAAGAAGGACGCTCGCTGTCGCTACACGACGATCCAGAACTGGTCCAACAACGTCTACAACCTCGTCACCAAGCGCGCCGCTGCGCACCAGGGCGCCACCATGGAGTGGATCGACGGGAACATCGGGTCCAAGGTGACGATGAAGTACCCGGCCGTGTGGATGCTCGGCGAGCACGCCAAGGGCGAGACCCTCTCCGTGGCCTTCGCGGGCGAGGGTCAGCACCAGGACGCCGGAGCCAAGATGGTTCACGCCGCACCCCACACGTCGTCGACGATCGTGTCGAAGTCGGTGGCGCGCGGGGGAGGGCGCACCTCCTACCGCGGGCTCGTGCAGGTGCTCGAGGGCTGCCATGGCGCGAAGAGCACCGTCAAGTGCGACGCCCTGCTGGTCGATGACATCTCGCGCAGCGACACCTACCCCTACGTCGACGTGCGCGAGGACGATGTCTCCATGGGCCATGAGGCGACGGTGTCCAAGATCAGCGAGGACCAGCTCTTCTACCTCATGTCCCGAGGCATGACGGAGGACGAGGCGATGGCCATGATCGTGCGCGGCTTCGTCGAGCCCATCGCGCGCGAGCTGCCGATGGAGTACGCGCTGGAGCTCAACCGGCTGATCGAGCTCCAGATGGAAGGAGCCGTCGGCTGATGTCCGTCACCATCCCGGCGAGCGACCACTCGCCGACTGTTCGCTCGCGCGCCGTCGCAGATCACCCGGTCCCGTCGGGGCGCGAGGAGGAGTGGCGCTTCACGCCCCTCGACCGGCTACGCGGACTGCACACCGGGAGCCTCGACCTCTCGGGCAGCGTGGGGCTGGCGATCGAGTCCGAGGGCTTCGTTGCGGAGACGGTCACGGTCGATGACCCACGTGTGGGCGCGACGCTCGTTCCCACGGACATCGTGGCCGCGCAGGCGCTGACCGGCTCGGCGGGCGCCGTGGTGCTCTCGCTCGCCGCCGAGGCCATGGGACGCGCCCGCGTCGTGATGACCGGCCAAGGCGTCCCCGCGGCGAGCCACCTCGTCATCGAGTTCGCACCGTTCAGCAAGGGCACCGTCGTCATCGAGCATCGTGGCTCGGCGGTCCTCGCCGGCAACATCGAGATTCGCCTGGGCGACGGCGCCCAGGCAACGGTCATCTCCCACCAGGCCTGGGATCGCGATGCGGTGCACGTGGGCACCCATGCGGCGCACCTCGGCCGAGACGCACGACTGCTGATGGCACACGTGACCCTCGGCGGTGATCTCGTGCGCCTGAGCCCGTTGGTGTCCTATGCCGCACCGGGCGGGGAGGCCGAGCTCCTCGGCCTCTACTTCGCCGATTCCGGACAGCACCTCGAGCACCGAGTGTTCGTCGATCACGACACTCCCCACTGCTCCAGCTCCGTGCTCTACAAGGGCGCACTGCAGGGCGAGGGCGCGCACACCGTGTGGATCGGGGATGTGCTCGTGCGTGCTCAGGCCGTGGGCATCGACACCTACGAGGTGAATCGCAATCTCATCCTGACTGACGGCGCACGCGCCGACTCCGTCCCCAATCTCGAGCTGGAGACGGGGGAGATCCAGGGAGCCGGCCACGCGAGCGCCACAGGTCGCTTCGACGACGAGCAGCTGTTCTACCTGCAGGCCCGTGGCATCCCCGAGGATCTCGCACGCGTCCTCGTCGTCCGGGGCTTCTTCGCCGACATCCTGGGCCGACTCGGGGAGCCGGAGCTGTCGCGATCGGTGATGTCCGATGTGGACGCGCGCCTCGGCGTCGATGTCGAGGGCCTCGGCGTCGACGATGGCGAGGCGGACGACGAGGTGGCCCGATGAACCGGATCGACGTCTGCGCCGTGGCAGACATCCCCGAAGGCGCCGCTCTGCGCGTGATGGTGGGCGACCGACCGGTCGCGCTGGCCTGGTGCGACGGAGAGATCCGTGGCGTCCTCGACATCTGCTCGCATGCGGATGTCGCCCTGAGTGAGGGAGAGGTGGACGACTGCAGCATCGAGTGCTGGCTCCACGGATCCCGATTCGACTTGCGCACGGGCGAGGCGCTGTCCCTGCCCGCCACTGCACCCGTCCCTGTCTTCGACGTCGCCGTCAGCGGCGATGGCGCGGACGCCCGTGTCCTCGTGGGGGAGCACCCCGTGAGCCCATCCCTGCACGCCGAATAGGAGCGACGATGTCCACCCTCGAGATCCGCAACCTCCACGCCACGGTGGAATCCGATGGCGAGCCACGCGAGATCCTGCGCGGCGTCGATCTCACGGTTGCCAGTGGCCAGACCCACGCGGTGATGGGCCCCAACGGTTCCGGCAAGTCAACCCTCGCGTACGTCATCGCAGGCCATCCGAAGTACACGGTGACCGAGGGCTCCATCACCCTCGACGGCGCCGACGTCCTCGACATGTCGGTCGACGAGAGGGCACGCGCCGGGCTGTTCCTCGCCATGCAGTATCCCGTCGAGGTCCCCGGCGTCTCCGTCTCGAACTTCCTCCGGACCTCCGTGACCGCGGTGCGCGGCGAGGCGCCGAAGCTGCGCCTGTGGATCAAGGAGATGAAGGACGCGATGTCTGCGCTGCAGATCGATCCGTCCTTCGCGGAGCGCTCCATCAACGAGGGATTCTCCGGCGGCGAGAAGAAGCGCCACGAGATCCTGCAGCTCGAGCTCCTCAAGCCGCGGATCGCGGTCCTCGACGAGACGGACTCGGGGCTCGACGTGGACGCACTGAAGATCGTTGCCGAGGGAGTGAACCGCTTCCAGGCCGACGGCACCACCGGGACGCTTCTCATCACCCACTACACGCGCATCCTCCGCTACATCCACCCGGACTTCGTCCACGTCTTCGTGGACGGACGCATCGTGGAGAGCGGGGGACCCGAGCTCGCGCAGCGGCTGGAGGACGAGGGCTACGAGCGCTTCGTCAAGGCAGGCAGCGCGGCGTGAGCGTGGCCACCTCCCCGAGCACGATCGACGTGCAGCGCGTACGCGAGGATTTCCCGATCCTCGATCGTTCCGTGCGCGGGGGAGGCCGTCTCGTCTACCTGGACTCCGCAGCCACCACGCAGAAGCCTCTCGCCGTGCTGGACGCCGAGCGTGACTACTACCTCACCAGCAACGCGGCCGTGCATCGCGGGGCGCATCAACTGGCCGAGGAGGCGACCGAGGCCTTCGAGGGCGCGAGGTCCCGGATCGCCGAGTTCGTGGGCGCGGGGCCTGACGAGGTCGTCTTCACCCGCAACGCGACGGAGTCGCTCAACCTGATGGCGTACGCCTTCAGCAATGCGACCGCCAAGGCCGCGCACGGCGCCCCTCTGCCGAGCGGGGCAGAGCGCTTCGTCCTGCGCGAGGGAGACGAGATCCTCGTGACGGAGATGGAGCACCACGCCAACCTCGTGCCCTGGCAGGAGGTGTGCGCGAAGACGGGTGCCGTCCTCCGGTGGATCCCGCTCACGCCCGAGGGGCGTCTTGACCTTTCCGCACTCGACGACCTGGTGACCGAGCGAACCCGGGTGGTGTCCTTCACGCAGCAGTCGAACCTGCTCGGCACGGTGAATCCGGTTGCGCCCCTGGTGCGGGCCGCTCGCGCCGTGGGCGCCCTTGTGGTCCTGGATGCGTGTCAGTCGATCCCGCACATGCCCACCGACGTGACCGCGCTGGGCGTCGACGCCGTGGCATGGAGCGGCCACAAGATGCTGGGGCCGACGGGCATCGGCTGCCTGTGGGCCACGCCCGAGACCCTCGCGTCCATGCCCCCGTTCATCACGGGCGGATCCATGATCGAGACGGTGACGATGGAGGCCTCGACCTTCGCCGAGCCACCCAAGCGGTTCGAGGCGGGCGTGCCCATGGTCGCCCAGGCGGTCGGGCTGGCCGCTGCGTGCGACTACCTCGACGCCCTCGGCATGGAGAACGTCGCGGCACACGAGGCGTCCCTCACCGCCTACGCCCTCGATGGACTCGCCGGCGTCGCCGGAGTGTCCATCGTGGGTCCGGCCGACCTCGTCGACCGGGGAAGCGCCATCTCCTTCACTATCGCCGGGGTGCATCCCCACGACGTCGGGCAGGTCCTCGACTCCAGCGGCATCGCCGTGCGCGTGGGTCATCACTGTGCCTGGCCTGGCTGCCGCGCCATGGGAGTGCCGGCGACCACGCGCATGTCCCCGTACATCTACAACGACACGCGCGACATCGACGACTTCATCCAGGCCCTTGACCGCGTGCGCCAGGTCTTCGGGGAGTCGTGATGGAGGACCTCTACCAGGAGATCATCCTTGATCACTACCGCAATCCCCAGGGGCGAGGGCTGCGTGAGCCCTTCGAGGCACAGGTGCACCACGTCAACCCCACCTGCGGTGACGAGATCGACTTGCGCGTCCATCTCGAGGACGACGGCGGCGTCACGAGGGTGACCGACGTGTCCTACGCAGGCCAGGGATGCTCCATCTCCCAGGCATCGGCAAGCGTGATGTACGAGAGCCTCGCGGGACGCACGCTCGACGAGGCACTCGAGGCTCTCGCCCGATTCCAGGAGATGGTGCAGTCCAAGGGCGAGGTTGCGGGCGATGAGGAGACCATGGGCGACGCCGTCGCCTTCGCAGGCGTCGCGAAGTACCCCGCGCGCGTGAAGTGCGCTCTCCTTCCGTGGATGGCATGGAAGGACGCGGTTGTCCAGGCGACGGATGGCGGACAGGCAAAGGGAGACAGCAATGGGTGAGCAGGTCGGTTCGCAGGCGGTGGCCGAGGACCTCTGGGAGGCGATGAGGGATGTGGTCGATCCCGAGTTGGGCATCAACGTCGTCGATCTGGGCCTTGTGTACGACGTCCATGTCGATGAGGGCAACGTGGCCACGCTCGACATGACCCTCACCTCCGCTGCCTGCCCCCTCACAGACGTGATCGAGGACCAGACGCGGGCCGCCCTCGACGGGCTGGTCGATAGCTTCACGATCAATTGGGTCTGGATGCCGCCGTGGGGTCCCGACAAGATCACCGACGACGGACGCGAGATGCTGCGCGCCCTGGGGTTCAACGTCTAGGGGTACGCTCGCCGGGCTGTGATCACCGCCCAGGCACTCGAACTCCGCGCCGGAGCCCGCCTCCTGCTCGAGGATGCGAACTTCCAGGTGGGTCCCGGAGACCGTGTCGGCCTCGTCGGCCGCAACGGGGCAGGCAAGACCACGCTGACGCGCGTGCTCGCGGGAGAGGCCGAGCCCGCAGCCGGCATCGTGAGGCGGACCGGATCGGTCGGCTACCTTCCCCAGGATCCCCGCACCGGAGATCTCTCGATCCTCGCCAGGGATCGGATCCTGGGCGCGCGAGGGCTCGACGAGGCCGCCCAGTCGATGCGGGTTGCGGCCGAGCGCATGGGGGACGAGGACAGCGCGACGCGCGAGCGGGCCATGCGCGGCTACGACCGCGCCACCGCGGAGTTCGAGGCGCTCGGCGGCTACGCGGCGGACGCCGAGGCCGCGCGGATCGCCGCGAGCCTGGGACTGCCGGAGCGGGTGCTCGGCCAGCCGATCGGCACCCTCTCCGGCGGACAGCGCCGTCGCGTGGAGCTGGCGCGCATTCTCTTCGGCGGCTACGACGTACTGCTGCTCGATGAGCCCACCAACCACCTGGATGCGGACTCGATCATGTGGCTGCGCAGGTTCCTCTCCTCGTACGCCGGGGGATTCGTGGTCATCAGCCACGACGTGGGCCTCCTCGAGGCCACTGTCAACACCGTGCTGCACCTCGATGCCCAGCGCTCCGTGCTGGACACCTATGCGATGGGGTGGTCGGCCTACCTTCAGCAGCGCGAGACCGACGAGCGACGCAGGCGCCGCGAGCGCGCCAACGCCGAGCGGCAGGCGAGCGCGCTCCGCGAGCAGGCAGAGCGCATGCGCGCCAAGGCGACCAAGGCCCGGGCGGCCCAGTCCATGCTCAAGCGTGCGGATCGGCTCGTCGACAGCCTTGAGGAAGCGCGCGCCAGCGATCGCGTCGCCAAGATCCGGCTGCCGGAGCCGGCGCCTTGCGGGAAGACTCCGCTCAGCGCGCGTGGCCTCTCCCGCTCGTACGGCTCCGAGGAGGTCTTCACCGATGTCGACCTCAACGTGGACCGCGGATCGCGCGTGGTGGTGCTCGGGCTCAATGGCGCAGGCAAGACCACGTTGCTCCGCATCCTCGCCGGCGTGGACACCCCGGACACGGGGGAGGTGACGCACGGCCACGGGGCGCGTGTCGGCTACTACGCGCAGGAGCACGAGACCCTCGATCCGGAGCGCACGGTGCTCGAGACATTCGCCAGCGCAGCGCCTGACTTGGCCGAGAGCGATCGTCGTTCCGTGCTCGGCTCCTTCCTCTTCACGGGCGACGATGTCGCCAAGCCCGTGCGGGTCCTCTCCGGCGGTGAGAAGACGCGGCTGGCACTGGCCACGCTGGTCGTCTCAAGCGCCAATGTCCTGCTGCTCGACGAGCCGACAAACAACCTGGACCCCGCGAGCCGCGACGAGATCCTGGCGGCGCTGCGGAGCTACCGGGGCGCCGTCGTCCTCGTCACCCATGACGAGGGCGCCGTGCGTGCGCTCGACCCAGAGCGCGTGGTCATCCTCCCGGAGGGCGACGAGGACCTCTGGAATGACGACTACGCTGAACTCGTTGAACTCGCTTGATGCGCCCGAATTCGCCTGAGCACCCGCCTGAGCCGGAGGACCCGTGACGATCACCCTGCCCCACGACTTGCTGGAGCGCGGTCACGTGGGAGCCGTCAGCGACGGAAGGGTGCTCCACGTCACGCTGGATCGCCCTGATGCCCGCAACGCGCAGACCCCGGCGACCTGGGCCGCCCTGGCCGCCATCGGCGATGCCTGCGCCGGCGGCCTTGCCGACGTCGTGGTCTTCCGCGGAGCCGGAAGTGCCTTCTCGGCCGGGCTTGACCGGCGCATGTTCACCCCGGAGGGCATCCCAGGGGAGACGTCGCTGGCGGAGATGGCCGCTATGCCCGACGAAGCGCTCGCCGACACGATCGCCGAGTTCCAGCGAGCGTTCCTGTGGCAGCGTGAGGCACCCGCACTGACGATCGCCGCCGTCCAGGGGCCTGCGATCGGCGCGGGCTTCCAGTTGGCACTCGCCTGCGACATCCTCCTGGCCTCGCCCGCGGCGACGTTCGCGATGCGCGAGACCTCCTATGGCCTCGTGCCCGACCTAGGCGGCACCCAGCCCTTGGTCCGCGCCGTGGGCTACGCGAGGGCTGTCGATATCTGCGCAACCGGGAGGACGATGGGCGCGGAAGAGGGCTACCGGCTCGGGTTCGTGACGCGCGTGGTGGAAGACCTGGAGGCAGGCGTGGCGGAGGTCGTCGCCGCTGTGTCGAGCCCGCCGCCGGGTGCGATCGCTCAACTCATGCCCTTGCTGGCCGGCGCGGAAGGGGCCTCGCGCGTCGACCAGGCCGCCGTCGAGCGCCGTGCGCAGGTGGCCCGCCTGCGGGCACTGCTCGGGGGCAGTTGACCGTGTCGGGAGTCAATCCCTGGCAGATCTACCAGTCGATGACGCGGGATCCCTCGCAGGTGTCCCGGGTGGGGTGGCCGGTCGTCAAGCGCATCCTGGGCTACGCGCGCCCCTACCGCGTCCTCGTGATCGCCTTCCTCGTGACTCTCGTGTTCGCGTCCCTGCTCACGGTCGCCCAGCCGCTTGTCTTCCGTCAGATCGTGGACAACGGCATCGCCCAGGGGAACGCGGCGCTCGTCACCAGCCTTGCCATCCTGGTCGCGGTGCTCGCCCTGCTCGACGCGGGAATCAATCTCGTGGGACGGTGGTACAGCGCACGGATCGGCGAGGGGCTGATCTACGACCTGCGCACGCAGGTGTACGACCACGTACAGCGCCAATCGGTTGCCTTCTTCACGCGGGCGCAGACGGGCGCCCTCGTGTCGCGACTCAACAGCGATGTCATCGGAGCCCAGCAGGCGTTCACGTCGACCCTCGGAGGCGTGGTGGGCAACCTCATCACCGCCTCCATCGTCCTCGTGACGATGTTCCTGCTGTCCTGGCAGGTCACGCTGCTCTCACTCGTGCTGGTGCCCCTCTTCCTGCTGCCGGCACGCTGGATGGGCCGGCGCCTGCAGGCGCTCACCAAGCAGCAGATGCAGGTCAATGCGCAGATGAGCACGCAGATGACCGAGCGATTCAACGTGGCCGGCGCGCTGCTCGTGTCCCTCTTCGGCCGACCCGAGCGCGAGCACGAGGAGTTCGCCGGCCGGGCAGCCCAGGTCCGCGACGCTGGCGTGAGCATCGCCATGGCCAATCGCTGGTTCTTCACGGCGCTGCTGCTGGTGGGATCGATCGCCACGGCGATCACCTACGGAGTCGGCGGCAACCTCGTCATCGACGGCGCCATCACCCTGGGCACCCTCCTGGCCCTCGTCGCCCTCCTCGCCCAGCTCTACGGTCCGCTGACGGCACTGTCCAACGTCCGTGTCGACGTGATGACGGCGCTCGTCAGCTTCGAGCGCGTCTTCGAGGTGCTCGACCTCCCGCCGCTTGTCCGTGATGCGCCCGATGCGGTGCCTGTCCCGTCCGGCCCGCTGGCAGTGGAATTCGACCATGTCGGGTTCCGCTACCCGACCGCCGAGGAGGTGAGCCTCGCGTCCCTGGAGGCCGTGGCGCGGGAGGACTCGCTGCGGTCCGAGGAGCCGGTGCTCCATGACGTGTCGTTCCGGGCCGAGCCAGGTCAGATGGTCGCGCTCGTGGGCCCCTCGGGTGCGGGGAAGACCACCATCACCGCCCTCATTCCTCGGCTGTACGACGTCACGCACGGCAGCGTGCGCGTCGGTGGACTGGACGTCCGAGGGCTCGAACTGGGCTCACTGCGCGACGCTGTCGGGGTCGTGACGCAGGATGCCCATCTCTTCCACGACACCATCGCGGCAAACCTGCGCTACGCGCGCCCCGATGCCACGGAGGAGGAGATCCGTGATGCCCTGCGCGACGCGCGGATCCTCGAACTCATCGAGAGCCTTCCCGCGGGCCTGGGCACCGTCGTGGGAGACCGCGGCTACCGGCTCTCAGGCGGCGAGAAGCAGCGGCTGGCTATCGCCCGGCTGCTGCTCAAGGCACCTCGCATCGTCATCCTCGACGAGGCCACAGCGCATCTCGACTCCGAGAGCGAGGCAGCGGTCCAGCAGGCACTCGCGCAGGCACTTCGCGGCCGTACGTCGATCGTCATCGCCCACCGCCTGTCCACCGTCCGGCAAGCGGACATGATCCTGGTCGTCGATCAGGGCCGCATCATCGAACGGGGCACGCACGAGCAGCTCCTCGCTGCGGGTGGCGCCTACGCGAACCTCTACTCCACGCAGTTCGACGACTGAGCTACCAGGGCGAGCGCAGGAGTCCTCCGTCGACGGGCACCAAGGCGCCCGTGACGTACGACGCGGCGGGGGACAGGAGGAACGCCGCGACCCGGGCGAACTCCTCGGGATCGCCCGGGCGGCCCATGGGGATCCCCACGCCTAGGTCCCCGCTCACCACGGCGCGCAGCCGTTGCGTCGCGATCCGACCGGGCAGGATGCCGTTGACGCGGACCCGGGGGGCGAGCGCGTTCGCGAGGTCCTTCACCACCATGGCAAGACCCGGACGCAGTGCGTTGCTGGCGCCGAGGTCATGGATTGGTTCCTTGGCGGTCGACGAGAGCACGACGAGGAGGGAGCCACCGTCCTCGATCCGTGGCGCGAGGGCGCGCAGGAGTCGCAGGGATGACATGAGGACGCCATCGATAGCGGTGTGCCACTGCGCATCATCGAGTTCGAGCACGGATCCCGGCGCGGGACCACCGACGTTGATGAGAGCTCCATCGATGCTCCCCGCGGACCCCGCAATGCGTTCCGCTGCACCGGGATCGGCGAGATCCAGTGCGAGGACGTCGTGACCAGGCCCGAGTGCTTGCGACGCCTCGGCCAGGCGATCCGGATCACGCGCCACGAGCAGCGTGGTCGCCCCGTCGGCGACCAAGGCCTGCGCGGTCGCGAAGCCGAGGCCCCTGCTCCCACCCGTGACGACGTAGCGACGTCCCTCGAGACCGAGGTCCATCAGGGACGCTCCGTCATAGCCACGTCGGATGCCGCAGCGTCCTCGCGCGCCTCACGTCGGAGGAAGAACCACCAGCCGGTGATGGCGATCGCCGCGAAGACCATCCACTGGACGGCGTAGCTGATGTTCTGTGTCTCATCGATTGCGGGCGCGGGGATGCGCATGACCTCTGGGTCGGTGGGCTCCGAAGCCGTGGCCTCCAGGTAGAACGGCGTGACGTCAGCTCCGAGACGTGCCGGCACGAGGGACGACACCTGCCCTGGCGGGAGGTCCCCGGGCTCGGGCTCGGCAGCGGATTCCGCGAGTCGCACCCGTCCCTCGACGGTGACGTCGCCCGCGGGCGGCGCAGGGGCTGCGACCGATCCCGTGGCCGCCCCCGTCACGGGAATCCAGCCGCGCGAGACCCAGACGCGGCCCTCGGCGGTGTCCAATGCCGACACCACCCAGAAGCCGTTGCGGCCGTCCAGCGGTCGTTGGCGCACGAGAACGGTGGAGTCGGCGTCGAACTGCCCGCTCACGCGCACAGGAGTCCACTCGCGTGGATCCGAGACGGCGTCGGCGAGTGAGATGGGCGGGGCCTCGGCCTCTTGTGCCCAGGCCTGACGTGCCGTGCGCTCCTCCTCAGCACGACTCCATTGCCACCTGCTGAGGAAGCCGAAGGCCGTGATGGCGATGACGACGAGCAGGGTGAAGGCGATCCAGCGCCGGGTCTTCAGCAGGGACCGCACGACACCACGGTAGGTCAGGGACGGGCGTCCGAGACGCCCGGTCCGGCAGGCAGCATGCGCGTGGTGGCGACCACCGGCGCCGGCGGGGGAGAGCCTCGGCGGCTCCTGCCGGAATTGGCGGCGACGACGGCGAGGTAGGGAATGGCGACGGCGCCGGCGAGGAAGACCCAGCGGGGCCAGCCGGGCACCACGATCGCGAGCAGCACGCAAGCGGTGCGGATGGTCATGGACACGAGGTAGCGCTTGGTGCGGCCGGTCTGCTCCTGGGACAACGACTCCCCGGCACCCGTGATGCTGTGCACTTCGGGACTGCCGGGGGAGGACATGCCCCTACGCTACGACGGCTTCCGGGGTCCCGCAGGACGAGGCAGCGCTCAGCCCTCCTGCCCCTGGGATCTCAGGGCTTCCAGTTTGCCGCGCTGGGCCTTGCTGGGCTGGAGGATCAGGTTGAGCGGCCAGATGAGGAGAAGTGACCAGTAGCCGAGGAAGGGGTAGACGAGGGTCGCCAGGCCCGCGATCACGAACACGATGAAGAACGCCGCCCCACGCAGACGCGCGCGCGTCTTGACGAGCCCTGCCCAGTAGGAGCGGTCATTCGGCTTGATCAGGTACGGGTGACGGTTGATGTAAATCGATGCGAGGGTGCCGACGCCGCTGATGTAGGCCATGGTCCACCAGTAGAGGGCGCCAGTCCCGTCACTGGTGAACAGGCTCACGCTCGTGGAGCCCCAGTGGTCGCCTGCGCCGTACATCGTCGACGGCCAGGGGAGGAAGACGAAGCCGATCAGCCAGGCGATGGCGAGCCAGAAGACGACTGCGTCGTAAGCGCACAGTGAATTCATGACCCTGTTGTGTATGTTCCACATCACGGCCATGACGAGGAACGTCACGACGAAGGTGATGATCTGGCCTGAGTTGGATGCAATGACGTTGACGACCGTCTCCCCGGGCTTCGGTCCGGGTATGGAGAAGAGAGGCAGTGCCAGGACCGTGATGGCCACGGCCACGACCGCGTCCGAGAAGAAGAGCAGGCGATCGACGCTCGTCCCCGACCTCAGCTCCCACTGCGCCATGCCGGAATGCTCCCATGCATGTCGCTGTCACGGAGGCAGCCGGGGACCACTAGCGTCTGGTCGTGATGGCGCCGGGAGGGCGCACGGAGAGGAGACCCGTGATCGCGCTCGTCACCGGTGGGAACCGGGGCATAGGACTGGCGATCGCTCGCGGACTGCGTGAGGCCGGCCATGACGTGATCGTGGGTAGCCGCTCGGGCGAGGCCCCGGAGGGCCTCGCGGCGGTGGCCATGGATGTGACGAGCACGGAGTCGGTCGATGCCGCGGTGGACTGGGTTGAGGCCGAACACGGGCCGGTGGGCGTCCTCGTGGCCAATGCGGGCATCACGCGGGACACGCTCCTGGTGCGCCTGGACGATGCCGACCTCGAGGCGGTGATCCAGGCGAACCTGGTCGGCGCGATCCGCTGTGCCCGCCGCGTCGCTCGCGGGATGATCAAGGCGCGCGAGGGCCGGATCATCCTGCTGTCGAGCGTCGTCTGGGCGCTGGGGTCGGCGGGCCAGGTCAACTACGCGGCCGCCAAGGCGGGCCTGATCGGCGCGGGCCGCAGCCTGGCCCGCGAGCTCGGCTCGCGGGGCATCACGACGAATGTGATCGCACCGGGCTTCATCGACACCGACATGACGGCCGCGCTCTCCGAGGAGCAGCGCGCGACCATCCTGGGCCAGATCCCCGCGGGGCGCTACGGCACCGTGGACGAAGTGGCGGCGGTGGCTGCGTTCCTCGCAGGTCCGGGAGCCGGTTACGTCAACGGGGCGGTCATTCCCGTGGACGGCGGCCTCGGCATGGGTCACTGAGTACGTGGGTCACTGAGTACGTGGGTCACTGAGGAGAGGAGCGGACATGGGAATTCTCGAGGGCAAGCGCATCCTGGTGACGGGTGTGCTCACGGATCAGTCCATCGCCTTCCACGTGGCGCGGCTCGCTCAGGAAGAGGGCGCGCATGTCGTGCTCACGTCGTTCGGCCGCGCTCTCTCCCTCACGCGGCGCACGGCATCCCGACTGCCGTCGGAAGCACCGGTCATCGAGCTCGACGTCACCTCGTCGGAGGATCTCGACGCACTGGCGGCGCGGGTGCGCGAGCACCTCGACGGCCTCGACGGCGTGCTCCACTCGATCGGCTTCGCCCCCGAGTCGGCCCTGGGAGGGCGCTTCCTCGACACGCCCTGGCCGGACGTAAGCACGGCCCTCGAGGTTTCCGCCTACTCGCTCAAGTCGCTCGCAGTCGCCAGCCGCCCGCTCCTTGCCCGAGGATCTTCGCTCGTCGGCCTCGACTTCGACGCCACCGTGGCGTGGCCGACGTACGACTGGATGGGCGTGGCGAAGGCTGCTCTGGAATCGACCGCGCGCTATCTCGCCAGGGACCTCGGCCCGGCAGGCATCCGAGTCAACCTCGTGGCCGCGGGGCCTATCCGGACGATGGCAGCGAAGAGCATCCCGGGCTTCGAGGACTTCGAGACGGTGTGGCAGACGCGGGCGCCGCTCGGTTGGGACCTGGACGATCCGGGACCGGCGGCACGCGCGTGCGTCGCGTTGATGTCGGACTGGTTTCCCGCCACCACCGGGGAGATCGTGCACGTCGACGGAGGCGTGCACTCTCAGGGGGCCTGAGCGTGCGCACGCTGCTGCTCATGCGGCATGCGAAGTCGGACTACCCCGCCGGGGTCCCCGATCGCGACCGTCCCCTCGCGCCCCGCGGAGAGCGCGACGCCGACGCGGCGGCCGCATGGATTGCCGCTGCCTATCCTCGGCTGGACGAGGTCGCCGTATCTCCGGCACGGCGGGCGCAGCAGACGTGGGCGCGGGTGGCCGCGCGCGTGGATGCGAGAACGGTGCGAGAGGACCCGCGGATCTATGAGGACTGGGGCTCGGGCCTGCGAGACGTGATGGCGGCGTTCTCACCAGACGCGTCGATCACGTTGGTGGTCGGTCACAACCCGGGGATCGAGGAGTTCGCCCTCTCTGTCGCCCAAGGGGGCGATGCGTCGGCGCGGGCGCGGCTGATGACGAAGTACCCGACGTCGGGGATCACCGTGCTGCTCGTGCCGGGAGCCTGGGACCGCCCGGGGGCGGTGGAACTTGCGGCATTCGCCGTCCCGCGGGGCTAGCGGGGTGCGGGCGACTCCGCATCTGCCTCCTCGATCTCCTCACGGGTGATGCCGAGCAGGTAGAGAACGGAATCGAGATAGGGCGCGTTGACGGTGGTGTCGGCGGCCGCCTGGACGAGAGGCTTGGCATTGAAGGCGATGCCCAGGCCGGCGGCGTCGAGCATGTCCAGGTCATTGGCCCCGTCGCCGATCGCGATGGTGCGCGCGAGGGGGATGTCGAACTCGCGGGCGAAGTCCTCGAGTGCCTCGCGCTTGCCCTCCCGGTCGACGATGGGCCCGAGGACCTCCCCGGTGAGGACGCCATCGCGGACCTCGAGCGCGTTGGCGCGCAGCCCGTCCACCTCCAGGAGCTCTGCCCATGGGGTGATCACCTCGCGGAACCCACCTGACACGAGACAGACGCGGAAGCCCAGGCGGCGTAGCGTGCGGCACAGCGTGCGCGCCCCGGGCGTGAGACGAATCCGCTTCGCGGTGTCCTGGAGGACATCGACAGGGAGACCCGCGAGCAGTGACACGCGCTGCCTCAGGGATTCCGCGAAGTCGATCTCGCCGCGCATGGCGCGCTCGGTGATGGCGGCCACCTCCGCCAGGGCGCCGGCGCGCTCGGCAAGGAGGTCGATGACCTCGTCCTGGATGAGGGTGGAGTCGACATCCATCACGACGAGACGCTGGCCGCGTCGGTCGAGCCCCGCGTGCTGGACCGCCACGTCCACTCCGAGCCGCGGCGCCGCCTCGGAGAGCTCACGCCGCAGGTCGGCGATGTCCTCACCGGACCCCTCGAAGACCACCGCGGTCACGGGGTAGGAGGCGATGCGCCGGATGCGGTCGATGTTCCACCCGCGCTCGGCCATGGTGCGCGCAAGCTCGGCGACCGCGCCCGGGGGTAGATGACGAGCCATCACGGTGACATGGATGCGGCGGCGCTCAGGATCCTTGCGGGCGATGCTTGCCCCGGGAACTGTCTCCACCTCCATGCCCAGGCGCGACGCCTCTGCATGGATGATCGCCCGCGTGTCGCCGACAGCGTCGGCGCTGAGCCCGAGGAGGACGGCGAGCACGAGGCGACCGCGCACCACGATCTGCTGGATGTCGAGAACCTCGCAGGGCGTGAGCCGGAGGGCATCGAAGAGCGAAGCGGTCACTCCGGGCCGATCACGGCCGCTGAGGATGGCGAGGAGGGTGCCGTCCACGCCGCGAGCCTAGCCAGGCGTCGCCGTGCGGGTGAATGCGGACTCGACCGCGCTGCGAGCGGCTTGTTCCAGCGGCAGGGTGTCCACGAGAGCGCGCGCATCGTCGAGGGCCAGAAGCATGCGCAAGCCCATGGCAGCAAGATGCCTCGTCGCTGTCGGCAAGGCTGGGGGACCGAGCACCCAGGAATCGACCAGCGATTCCTGGTCCTGGCGTGCGCGCGTATCCCCCTCGCGGGCATCGAGTTCCCGGGCGTCCACGGAGTGAGCCGCATCGACAATGGCCTTGCGGAGGCCTCGCATCGCCTCGTCAGGGTGCAGGGGAGCGGCGGTGAGCTGGGGCCCGTCGACGCGGCTCCAGCCAGAGGGCGCGTCGGGAATCAACCAGATCGTCCCCGATCCCACTGTCCATCCGAGAGCGGCCTCGGCAGCGATCCCGCGCGGAAGCGCGAGACCGCGCGGATCACCGGGTCGGGGCAGGAGGAGCATCACGCCGCCTGCTGCGCGTGCGCCGCCGAGAGCCTCCCACCATCCCCCGGGGGGCTCTCCGACGCCGGACAGGTGATCGAGTACGTCATCTGCAGCCGCACGCCCCTGAAGAAGCGCGCCGACACACGCAGACGCGCGGCCCGCGCGCCACGCGGGCGACAAGACCTCGAGGGATGCGCCAGGCATGTGCCGACGCTATCCGGCTAGGTTGTCGTCGTGACCGTCGTGCTCGCCCTCGAGTCGGTCGGCGTCCGGCGCGGCTCGTCGTGGATCCTCTCCGACATCACCTGGACGGTCCGCGCGGAGGAGCGCTGGGTCCTCCTGGGGCCCAACGGCGCCGGCAAGTCGACGCTGCTGTCCCTCGCGTCCACGCGACAGCACCCGACGACCGGCACGGTCGAGATCCTCGGGGAGACACTGGGCATGACGGATGTATTCGACCTGCGCCCGCAGATCGGCCTCGTCGGCGCCGGGCTCACTGACGCCATCCCGCCCCGGGAGAGAGTGCGCGACGTCGTGCTCACGGCATCGTGGGGCATCACCGGCCGCTGGCGCGAGGAGTACGACGATGCAGATGCACGTCGCGCGGAGCGACTGCTGCGACTCCTGGGCGTGCATGATCTTGCGGAACGAAGGTTCGCCACGCTCTCGGACGGAGAGCGCAAGCGAGTCCTCATCGCCCGCGCCCTCATGAGCGACCCTGAGATCCTCCTGCTCGACGAGCCAGCAGCCGGCCTGGATCTGGGTGGCCGCGAGCAACTCGTCCGCCGCCTGGGTGACATGGCGAGCGACCCGACCGCTCCCACGACGGTCCTCGTCACGCACCACGTGGAAGAGATCCCTCCGGGCATGACGCACGCGCTCCTGCTGCGAGGGGGCACAGCAGTGGCCCAGGGGCCTGTCTCCGACGTCCTCACCAACGAGGCGCTATCGGCCACCTATGCGACCCCGCTGGAGATCACGAGGCGCGACGGTCGATGGGCAGCGCGAGCGATCCCGTGATGCGTCGATGGCTCTTCGCCGACCAGCTGGGCCCGCATTTCCTGGGCCCTGCCGACGCGCCGGGGGATGACGGCGTCGAGCCGGTGCTCCTCATCGAATCGCAATCCGCATTCCGTCGACGCCGTTACCACCGCGCCAAGGCGCACCTCATCCTGTCTGCGCTGCGCCATCGCGCCGCCGAACTCGGGCCGCGTTGCGTCTACGTCCAGGCGGAGGGCTACCGCGATGCCGTGAAGGCCCAGGCGGACAACGTCAGCGTCGTGGATCCCACGTCGTACGCGGCTCGCCGTCTCGTGAGGGAGCTCGACGCCGATGTGCTGCCCGCTCGCGGCTTCATCACCTCGCAGTCGGACTTCGAGCAATGGGCTCACGGTCGCCGACAGCTTCGCCAAGAGGACTTCTACCGCGAGGCGCGCCGTCGGACCGGCGTGCTCATGGCAGGTGAGGAGCCGCAGGGGGGACGCTGGAACTTCGACTCGGATAACCGCCTGCCACCCCCGCGAGGAGCAGTGACCCTGGGCCTGCCCGAGCCGGCGTGGCCGGTGGAGGACGACATCGACGCCGGCGTGCGAGCCGATCTCGACCGGTGGGAGCAGGAGGGGATCGCCTTCTCCGGCGAGGATGGCCCGAGGCGCTTCGCCGTGACGCGCGCCGAAGCCCTGGCAGCACTTGCGGACTTCATCCAGCACCGTCTCCCCGCCTTCGGCCCCTACGAGGATGCGGCATTGACGGGCGACTGGAGCATGGCCCACTCACTGCTGTCGGTCCCCATGAACCTCGGCCTGCTCGACCCTCGGGAGGTGATCGACGCGGTCGTGTCTGCGGGGGATCGGGGGGATGCGCCCCTCGCGAGCGTAGAGGGGTTCGTGCGTCAGGTGATGGGCTGGCGTGACTACGTCTGGCATCTCTACTGGCACTTCGGTCCGGACTACGTCGGCACGTCCAACGCACTGGATGCCCGCGTCCCGCTGCCTGAGTGGTTCCGGGACCTCGATGCCGATGCGGTCCAGGCCAGGTGCATCGCCACGGCGCTGCGCGAGGTGCGCGAGCGCGGCTGGAACCACCACATCCTCAGGCTGATGGTGCTGGGCAACTGGGCCCTCCAGCGCGCCTACGATCCCCGCGAGGTGACCGAGTGGTTCACGGCCAACTACGTCGACGCCTATCCCTGGGTGATGGCAGCCAACGTCGTGGGGATGGCGCTGCACGCAGACGGCGGACGCATGGCATCCAAGCCGTATGCGGCCGGAGGCGCCTACATCAAGCGCATGACGGACTTCTGCGGCGGCTGTGCCTACCGCCCGGACCGACGCGTGGGCGACCAGGCCTGCCCGGTGACAGCGGGCTACTGGGCGTTCATCGCGCGCCATGCGGACGAGTGGAGGAAGCATCCCCGCATGGCCCAGCCGGTGCGCGGGCTCGAGCGCCTCGCGGACCGCGACGAGCTCCTCGCGCAAGAGGCCGACCGGGGCTCGCAAGCGCCGTGAGCGCCACGCAATGAGAATCGACCCCGTCCCGGTGGCAAACGCCGAGGATCCCCGCGTCGTCGACTACCTCCAGCTCACGGACATGGACCTGCGCCAGCGCATCGAGGCCGATCGCGGGCTCTTCATGGCAGAGGGCCACCTCATCATCGAGCGTTGCGCCAGCCTGCGCCTGCGCTTTCGCTCGGTGCTCACGTCGGAGCGCTGGCTCGATCGCCTGGCGCCCTCGCTCGAGTCCACCGACGTGACCGTCCTCGTTGCAGAGGAGTCCGTCCTCCGGGACATCACCGGCTACCGCGTGCACCGTGGAGCCCTCGCGGTCGTGTCACGACCGGAGAGGCTCACCGTTGCCGATGTCCTCGGCATGGAGCGCGACATCCTGGTCCTGGAGGACCTCGTCGACCCCACCAACGTCGGACTCGCCGTGCGGTCGGCCGTCGTGCAGGGCGTGCGCGGCGTCATCCTGTCCCCGGGCTGCGCGGATCCCCTCTACCGACGCGCGGTGAAGTCGTCGATGGGCTCGGTGCTGAGGTGTCGCTGGGCGCGCAGCGACGACTGGGAGGCCACGCTCGACTTGCTCGCGGAGAGCCGACGCCTGGTGGCTCTCACGCCTGAGGGTGAGCGCGACCTCGAGGATGCGATGCAGGAGACGGCGGATGAGGACGTGGCCCTCATGGTCGGCTCGGAGGGTCCAGGCCTGAGCCCGGTCGCGCTGGCCCGAGCCACCCTCCATTGCCGGATCCCCATGGCCTCGCCGGAGGACTCGCTCAACGTCGCGGCCGCAACCGCCGTCGCCTGCTACGCGCGCTCACGGTGCCGTCGGGACGCCTGAAGCCGCGAAGACCCGTAGCATGACCGGATGCCCCGCCTCCTCGCGTCCGTCGCGGCCACGCTTGCCTCCGCCGGGCTGCTCGCTGCCTGCTCCTCCATGCCGGGGGCAGCACCCGAGCCCGCACCGGCGGCCTCCTCATCCGCGGCGGCGCCGGAGTCCGGCGACCAGGCCCCGGCCACCACGGGGGAGATGGACTCCGAGGGCATCGTGACCGTGGGCCTCGTGGAGCCCTACTCGCCGGCGAGCGAGGGCACCTCCACGGACGACTACCGCTGCTTCCTCCTCGACACCGGAGTGCAGGAGGATCGCTTCATCACCGGCGTGCGCTTCATGCCGGACAACCCGGCGGTGGTCCATCACGCGATCCTCTACCGCGTCCGTTCGCAGCAGATCGAAGCGGCACAGCAGCGGGACGCCGACGACCCGGGGCAGGGCTGGAGCTGCTTCGGAGGTCCGGACCTACCCAATGTGGGCGGCGATGCCGTGCGCTCGCTCGACTCCGCCCCGTTGCTCGCGGCATGGGCTCCCGGCGGTCGCGAGGCCCGCTACCCCGAGGGCACCGGCGTGTTCCTCGAGAAGGGCAGCAGCGTCATCCTCCAGGTCCACTACAACCTGCTCGCGGGCCAGGGTCCCGACAGCACCTCCGTGCGCCTGCGGACTGTCCCGGGCGACTCGGACCTGCGTCCCCTCGAGACGATGCTCCTGCCGGCACCCGTCGAATTGCCCTGCCTTCCGGAGGAAGAGGGGCCGCTCTGCGACCGCGATGCCGCCGTGGAGGACACCATCGAGCGATTCGGCGGGGAATCGCTGCGCACCATCTGGGGACTTCAGCTCATCTGCGACGGGGACCTCGTCGAGCCGCGGGCCGGGGCGACCCAATCATGCACGCATGACGTCGAGCAGCCCGTGACCGTCTATGCGTCGGCGGGCCACATGCACCTGCTGGGACGCGAGATCACGATCGTCGCGAACGAGGGCACTCCGCAGGAGGAGACGCTCCTCGATATCGACACGTGGGACTTCGACAACCAGGGAGCCCGCCCGCTGCCCAAGCCCTTCGACCTGGATGCAGGCGACACGCTCACCGTGACGTGCACCCATGACGCGAAGCTGCGCAGCCAGCTCCCCGCTCTGGCGGACACGGATCCTCGCTACATCACGTGGGGCGAGGGGACGACCGACGAGATGTGCCTCGGAATCCTCACCGTGGCCCCGAGGGCATGAGCTCACTCGCCTCTGACTCATCGCGCCTGAGCACGTGGGGAGCCATCCGGCTCGCGGCGGGCATCGGCCTGGCCGCGCTCGGCACGCTCCTCATGATCGGTGCGGTCCCCGCGGCAATCACCGCGGCGACGATCGAGGCCAGCGTGGGCCGATCGGGGATCGTCACCGCGCAACTGGGCGTGCTGCGTGCCGCCCCCGACGACCGCGCGGTCGTCGTGGACGGAGTGAGCGCCCGCCTGGTCGCACCGGAGGCACCTGAGTGGATGGCCGGCGCCCTGGCGCTGGCCCGGACCGACATCTCCGCTCTCGCCTCCGACCTGGGAGGCGTCGCGCTGGTCGCGACGCCCTCGGAGGGGGAGGCTTTCGTCGGCGTCGCCCCAGTCGAGGCCGTCAACGACTATCTCGATGGCACGCCGTACTCCGTCGCGGTGAAGGACGCAGGGGACTGGCCCACAGTGTCCGTGCCAGGCACCGGCGATCCCGCACCGCCGCTGGACCAGGACTTCTGGGTCCGCTCGGCCACCGGCGCGGCGCCTGAGTTGCCCGCGGACGAGCTCAATGGGCTCACGCTCGTGCTCATGCGGACCGACGCGTCCCCTGGCCCCGAGGCGGCGCTGCGCCTGGAATACCGCCTTCCCGGCGCTGACACGGCCCTCCGGGGCGCCGCGGTCACGGCGGCTGCGGCGGCCATCGGAGGATTCCTCCTCGTCCTGCTCGGGGGGTGGCTCGTCGTCGGCCGGAGGAGCCGGGCGCAGTGACCGCGCCCGAGGATCGGGTGCTCACGATCCCCAACGTCCTCAGCTTCCTTCGCCTCGCGCTCATCCCCGTCTTCCTGTGGCTGGTGCTCGGCGTGCAGGCAGACCTGGTCGCGGTCGCGGTGCTGGCGGTCTCGGGAATCACCGACTGGGCGGATGGGGTCATCGCCCGGCGCACGGGACAGATGACGCGCCTGGGCCGTCTGCTTGACCCGCTCGTGGACCGCCTCACCATCGCGGCGACCCTCATCGGCCTTGCCCTGCGCGACCTCGTCCCGTGGTGGCTCGTCGCGCTCCTTGCTGGCCGCGAGATCCTGCTCCTGGCACTCGTGCCCGCCCTGCGCAAGCGAGGCCTCATCGCCCTTCCCGTCCACTACCTCGGCAAGGCCTCCACCTTCGCCCTCTACTGGGGCTTCCCCTTCGTCCTCGTCGGCGCAGGGTCGGCGACCTGGGAGCAGGTCCTCGGCGCGCTGGGCTGGGCCTTCGTCATCTGGGGTACGGCCCTCTACTGGTACGCCGCGCTCCTCTACCTCGACCAGGCACGGCGGGTCCTACGCGCCACTGCATGACCCCCGCGAAGCGGTGGCGCGTGCATTCACGGCCCCGTGCTTGATGTGCCCCGGTCCGGGGGCTAGGTTCGGCGCTGGGCCAGCGCGCCGGCCGGCCCGACCATGACGAAGGGCATGACATGTCGCACGTACCCGATGGCCTGCGCTTCACGGCCGAGCACGAGTGGATCGCCGATGCCGGCGACGGCACCGTCCGATTCGGCATCACCGACTATGCCCAGGACTCCCTCGGCGACATCGTCTACGTCGACCTTCCGAAGGTGGGACAGGCACTCACCGCCGGGCAGCCGTGCGGTGAGGTGGAGTCGACTAAGAGCGTGAGCGAGATCTACGCCCCCGTCACCGGTGAGGTCGTGGCGGTCAATGCGCTTCTCTCTGACGCTCCCGAGACGGTCAACGCGCAGCCCTACGAAGATGGCTGGATGGTGCAGGTGCGCATCGCGGGCGAGCCTGAGGGCACCCTCGACGCTGCCGGTTATCGCGCGCTCATCGGCGAGTGACGCGCGCATGACCGCCTGCGGCCACCCCGTTGATCCCAGCGATCGCTTCTGCCGGGTATGCGGGACGCCGGTCGCCCATGACGTCACCTCGGTCGGCATGGCGGGCCCCGGTTCGAGCGGATCCCTGCCGGCCGTGGGTTCAGGAGTCGCTCCGGACCTCGGTCCAGGCGAGGCGGTGCTCGTGGTCCAGCGCGGAATGGGCGGGGGAGCGTCGTACCTGCTCGTCGGGGACCTCGTGACCGCGGGGCGGGAGCCGGACTCCGACCTCTTCCTCGACGACGTCACGGTGAGCCGGCGGCACGCCGAACTGCGACGCCTGGGCACCGGTTGGCTCCTGCGCGATGTGGGCAGCCTCAACGGCACCTACGTGAATCGTCAGCGCATCGAGGAGACGGCGCTCTCGCCTGGCGATGAGGTCCAGATCGGCAAGTACCGCTTTGCCTACCTCGTCGGAGGGGACTCCGGGTCGCCGTCGTGAGCGCGATGCGCCCCATCGGGGCTGTCGTCTCGGAGCTCGCCGAGGAGTTCCCCGACCTCACCGCATCGAAGGTTCGCTACCTCGAGGCCGAGGGCCTCATCGAACCCATGCGCACGGCGCGGGGGAGCCGGCGGTACGCCGACGCGGATGTGGATCGCCTGCGTCGCATCCTGCGCCTCCAGCGCGATGAGTTCCTGCCCCTATCGGTCATCGCCGAGCGTCTCGCACAGCCGGATGCGGCGTCGGATGGCCCCGGGACTGTCCAAGCGACCCGGCTGCGCGCCCCGCGTCCGCGACGGATGTCGCCCGCAGAGGTCGCCCAGCGCGGTGGCGTGGATGCCTCCACACTGAAGGAACTGACCGCGCACGGACTGGTCACGGAAATGGACAGCAGTGCGGTGGACGTGTGCCGGCTCGTCGCGCGACTCCACGAATACGGCATCGAGCCGCGGCACCTCAGGTCATTCCGCGTCGCGGCTGACCGGGAGATCGGCCTCGTGCAGCAGGCACTCGCTCCCCGAAGGGGGAGCGCCTCATCGATGGAGGAGCGAGAGCTGTCTGCACAGCTCCTTGCCCTCCTGCTGGACCTCCACGTCGCCCTGGTCCGGCAGCGGTCGTCTACTCTCGAATCATGAAGCGGGTCGATGTCATGGGCGTGCGGGTCGAGATGCCCTCGAACCAGCCCATCGTGCTGCTGCGCGAGGTCGAGGGAGATCGCTACCTGCCGATCTGGATCGGGGCCGCCGAGGCCACGTCGATCGCGTACGTCCAGCAGGGCGTGGTGCCGCCACGGCCACTCACGCATGACCTCCTCAAGGACGTCGTCGGCGCCGTCGGACGCACCCTGGCAGAGGTGAGGATCACCCGCCTGGAGGAGGGCGTCTTCTACGCCGAACTCGACCTGGGAGAGGGCGCGGTCGTCAGCGCCCGGCCCTCCGACGCCATTGCGGTCGCGCTGCGGACCGGTAGCCCGATCCTCGTGGACGATGGCGTCCTCGACGAGGCGGGCGTGGTCATCCCCGACGAGGAGGAGGACGAGGTCGAGCGCTTCCGCGAGTTCCTCGACCAGGTCACCCCCGAGGACTTCGGGGCCGAGTCCTAGACCGGACGCATTCGGACCCGACGCATTCAGCCGCGTCCGCCAACGGCGGGTCGCGTTGACCCTGTGGCCACTGAGCCCTAACGTGGCATCCCGCCCTCTTGGAGGGCGCTCAGTCGACAGCCCGGGCGTGCCCCGGACCGAGAGGGCGGTGGACAGCCACAATGCGCCTCACCGAGGAATCACTGCCCGCGGTGCCGGTCCCGGCGACCGTTGACCAGCCCGCCCTCTTCCCCGAGGAGTCACTGCAGTCGGCGGCCATGCACCTGGGCTACCGCGGTCCCATCGCCTGCGCTGCCGCGGGCATCACCTACCGCCAACTCGACTACTGGGCGCGGACCGGACTGGTGGAGCCCAGCATTCGCCCGGCCAATGGCTCCGGGAGCCAGCGCCTCTACGCCTTCCGCGACATCCTCGTCCTGCGCATCGTCAAGCGGCTCATTGACACAGGTGTGTCGCTGGCCAACATCCGCACTGCCGTGGCCCACCTGGAGCAGCGCGGGGGAGACGACCTCTCGCGCATCACGCTCATGAGCGATGGGGCGTCCATCTACGAGTGCCGCAGCGAAGACGAGGTCATCGATCTCGTCCGGGGTGGCCAGGGAGTCTTCGGGATCGCCGTGGGGCGGGTGTGGCAGGAGGTGGAAGGCCAGCTGGCCTCCCTGCCCGGCGAGCCTGCGGAGGGTGGAGAGGCCCCCCTCCAGGGGACCGACGACGAGCTCTCCGCCCGGCGTGCGGCACGACGTTCTGCTGGCTGAGCGCACAGAGGGCCGGCGTGCGCTACTCTGACGCTGCTGATCGACCCAGAACGGGAGAGACCCGGGGCAACCCGGGCGCCGAAGGAGCAACCGCCCCGGAAACTCTCAGGCACACGGACCGCTCTGGGAAGGCAACTCTGGAGAGAGGGTGGTTCGCCACCCCACCGACGGTGAAAGTCGTCCGTGCGAGATTGCGCGACGACGAAGCTCTCAGGTCGCGGTAGCCCGCGAGACCAGAGGGGGTGGGGCGCACGCCGTGCGTCCGACCGTTAAGTGCCCGGGAGCAGCCATGACAGGTCAGATCGGTTCAGATCAGCTCGGTCCCTTCGCCCTCCGCCACATCGGTCCGCGTGAGCACGACGTCGCGCACATGCTGCAGACCCTTGGCTACGACTCGCTGGAAGCCTTCCTCGACGACGTCGTGCCCGAGACGATCAGGTGGCGTGATGGCCTGGCACTCGATGCTCCGCTCGACGAGCCGAGCATGGCAGCGGAGATGGCGGAGCTCGCGGCCGCCAACCGTCCGCTCACCTCGATGATCGGCATGGGCTACCAGGACTGCGTCACGCCTCCTGTCATCCGGCGCAACGTGATCGAGAGCCCTGCCTGGTACACCGCCTACACGCCGTACCAGCCGGAGATCAGCCAGGGCCGGCTCGAGGCGCTCCTGGCCTTCCAGACGGTGGTCGAGGATCTCACCGCACTTCCCGTCGCCCCGGCATCGCTGCTCGACGAGCCCACCGCCGCTGCCGAGGGGATGGGGCTGCTCCATCGCTCGCACGACGGCATGTCCTTCCTCGTGGATGAGGACACCCACCCCCAGACCCTCGCCGTGCTGCAGACCCGGGCCGAGCCGCTCGGCATTCACGTGCGCACGGCCCCGCGCAGCGGCCTTGTCGACGCCATCGATGACGACGTCTTCGGCCTCCTCGTGTCCTACCCGGGATCCTCAGGCGAGGTGGACGACATTCGCGGAATCGTCGAAGCCGCCAAGGAGCGGGGGATCGGCACCGTGGTGGCCACGGACCTCCTCGCCCTCACCCTGCTCACGCCTCCGGGGGAGATGGGCGCCGACATCTGCATCGGCTCGGCCCAGCGCTTCGGGGTCCCCATGGGCTTCGGCGGACCCCACGCGGGCTTCATGAGCGTGCGCGCGGGACTGGAGCGCTCACTACCCGGTCGCCTCGTGGGAGTCTCGGTGGACGCCGAGGGCACCCCCGCCTACCGTCTGGCCCTGCAGACACGCGAGCAGCACATCCGCCGGGAGCGCGCGACGAGCAACATCTGCACGGCGCAGGTGCTCCTCGCGGTCGTCGCTGCGATGTACGCCGCCTACCACGGGCCCGAGGGGCTGCGCGAGATCGCGATACGCGTGCGCGGCCACGCCCTGCGCCTCGCCGCGTCCGTCGAGAGCGCGGGATTCACCGTGATCGACCCGGTGTTCTTCGACACCGTGAGCGTGCGCGTCCCGGGGCGCGCCGACGAGATCGTCGCCGCGGCGCTCGCGCAGGGGGTCAACATCCGGCGCGTCGATGCGGACACCGTCGGCCTCACCGTCGACGAGACCACGGACGACGGAGCCCTCGAGAGGGTCGTCGCGGCGTTCGGAGCCCGCCTGGCTCCTGCGGTTGCCGATCCGGCGACCGCAGACCTGCCCGAGGCCCTCCGACGCACCACCCCCTACCTCGCCCACCCGATCTTCCACGACTACCGCAGCGAGACGGAGATGCTGCGCTACCTGCGGCGCCTGTCGGACCGCGACCTGGCGCTCGACCGCACCATGATCCCCCTCGGGTCGTGCACGATGAAGCTCAATGCCACCACGGAGATGGAGCCCATCACGTGGCCGGGCTTCGCGGGGATCCATCCGTTCGCTCCGCTCGAGCAGGCCGAGGGCTACGTCGCCATGATCCGCGGGCTCGAGCGCATGCTCTGCGAGGTGACCGGCTACGACGCCGTCAGCCTGCAGCCCAATGCCGGCAGCCAGGGCGAGTTCGCCGGCCTTCTGGCGATCCGGGCGTACCACCAGTCACGAGGGGACGACCACCGTGATGTCTGCCTGATCCCCAGCAGTGCCCACGGGACCAATGCGGCGAGCGCGGTCATGGCAGGCATGCGCGTGGTCGTCATCGGCTGCGACGAGCAGGGCAACGTCGACGTGGATGACCTCAAGGCCAAGATCGCCGAGCATGGGGATCACCTCGCCGCGCTGATGATCACCTACCCGTCCACGCACGGGGTCTTCGAGCAGGCCGTCGGCGACATCTGCGCGATGGTGCACGATGCCGGGGGCCAAGTCTACGTCGACGGCGCCAACCTCAACGCGCTCGTCGGCCTCGCCAAGCCCGGGCGCTTCGGCTCGGATGTCTCGCATCTCAATCTCCACAAGACCTTCTGCATCCCGCACGGCGGGGGAGGGCCCGGAGTCGGCCCGATCGGCGTGCGCTCGCACCTGGCCCCCTTCCTGCCGTCGCATCCGCTGCGTCCCGAGGCCGGCCCCGAGGTGCCCGTCGTCGGTCCGGTGAGCGGCGCGCCGTGGGGCTCGGCCGGCATCTTGCCCATCCCGTACGCCTACCTGCGCATGATGGGCCCGGAGGGAATCACGCGTGCCACGGGCGTGGCGATCCTCTCGGCCAACTACATCGCCGCGCGCCTGGGCGAGGCGTACCCGATCCTCTACACCGGCTCCCACGACCGCGTCGCGCACGAGTGCATCCTCGACCTGCGGCCCCTGACGAAGTCCAGCGGCGTGAGCGTCGACGACGTCGCCAAGCGACTCATCGACTACGGCTTCCATGCGCCGACGATGTCGTTTCCCGTGTCGGGCACGCTCATGGTGGAGCCGACCGAGAGCGAGAGCCTGGCGGAGCTGGATCGCTTCTGCGACGCGATGCTCGCGATCCGAGCGGAGATCGACAAGGTCGAGTCGGGGGAGTGGCCCGCGGACGACAATCCGCTTCACCACGCCCCGCACACGGCCGAGTGCCTGGTGGAGGAGTGGAACCACCCCTACGACCGGCGCACGGCGGCCTATCCGCCCGGGGTGCAGGCGGCGGCGAAGTACTGGCCGCCGGTGCGGCGCATCGACGGTGCCTACGGCGATCGCAACCTCGTGTGCTCGTGCCCGTCGCCGGGGGAGCTCGCAACAGCGACGTCGTAGCCGAAGGCCGCTCGTCCGGGGCCGCTAGCCTGCGGGCGTGGTCGACCTGTCGGAAGGGCTCCTCGCGGGCCTTCTCGTTGCCCTGGGCGTTGCGGCGTTCGCTCGATGGCGCGGCTGGGGGATCGCGATCCCTGTCCTCGTGGCGGGCATCGCCTTCGGCCTGCTGCCCTTCGGACCGTCGGCACCGGACGACGCGGGGGAGGTCTTCCTCCTCATCCTCGCGCCGCTGGTGTTCGGTGAGGCGCTGTCGACGTCGTACGTCGACTTCCGGCGGTTCCGTCGGCCGATCTTCGCCTTGGCTGTCGGCCTGGTCCTGGTCACGTCGCTGGCCGTCGGGGCTGTCGCGTCCACCCTGGTACCGGGCATCCCGCTGTCGCTGGCCTTCGCCCTCGGAGCCATCCTGTCGCCGACCGACGCCGTGGCCGTTGCAGCGATTGCCCGACGCGTGGCGCTGCCACGCCGCGTCGTCACGATCCTCGAGGGCGAGAGCCTGGTCAACGACGGGACCGGACTCACGCTCCTGCGCGTGGCCCTCGCCGCGGCCGCAACGGGCACGGTGTCCGGGGGCGAGATCGCCTGGATCCTGCTCCAGTCCGTCGTCGGAGGCCTGATCGTCGGTGTCGCCGCTGGGCTGGCACTCGCCTGGCTCATCCGGCGCGACCCCGATCAGACGGTCGTCAACGCCTTCGTCCTCATCGCGCCGATCCCCGTGTACTACCTCGCCGAGACCGTCGACGGATCCGGCATCCTGGCGGTCGTCGCCACCGCGCTCATCGTCGCCAACACCATGCTCACGCACCGACGCTTCGAGGGGCGCCGCTCGTCGGTCGCCATCTGGCGACAGATCACGTTGATCCTCTCGGCCGCGGCGTTCTTCCTCGTCGGACTGGAGCTCCCGGAGACCGTCCTGGCACTGCCCGCCGAAGACCTGCGGATCCTTCCGGTCCTCGTCGTCGCGGTCGTCGCCGTCCTCGTCGCCAGTCGACTGGTCTTCGTCGTCGGCTACAGCCTCGTATCCGGCAGGGGAGAGGGGCATATCGGCCCGCGGGAGGCCATCGTCCTCGCCTGGGCAGGCGCCCGGGGCCCCGTCTCGGGACTCGCCGCGTTCTCCCTGCCTCTCGGAGTCGGAGTGGAGGCCGCGGCAGACGACGGCTTGCTCCTGCAGGCCACGACGTTCGTCGTCATCGGCATCACGCTGGCCCTGTCGCCGACGCTGGGACTCGTCGCGAGGGCGGTGCGCCTCGAGCCGCTCGACCTCGACGACGATCGGCGTGAGGTGCGCGTGGCGGTGGCGACGCGCGGACTAGACGCCCTCGACGAGGCCGTGCGGGATGCCGCGGGGGCACGCGAGTCCCTGCCACAGGGTGCGGAGGAGGCCATCCGACAGCGCCTGCTGGCGGAATTGGAAACAGCCAGCGGGGCCTCGGCGCACACGGGTCAGCTCGCCGACGCCTACCGCCTGGAAATGGCCGTGCTGCGGGCCCAGCAGGACGAGCTCCTGCGCCTGCGCGAGAGCGGCACCCCCGACGCGGTCATCCGGCCCGCACTCCACGAACTCGACCTGCAGGTGAGTGCTCTGCGCGCGCGACGCCCCGCCGATGACTAGCCCGCACCCGAGCGTCCCGCAGGACTAGGAACGGCCCAGCGTCTCCTGCGCCTCCCGCAAGGCATCGCCGCCCGTCTCGCCTCCGGCGTCGCCTCGGGGGAGCCATTCCGCCGCCCGCACGCGGTATCCCGCGGACGCGGCCGCGGCGAGGACCTCCGGATCGTCGTCGAGCAGGTAGGCGACCTCCCGGGTCTCGGAGAGGCGACGCAGCGCCTCGACCTTGACGACCCGTGCCGGGCGACGATCGGCATCCCGCCGCATCACGAGCTCGCCCTCGGGCAGTCCGTGAGCGGTCAGCCATTGGACCGTGTCCGCCCGACAGCGCTCGGGGCGCCCGGTGAGATAGACGATCCCGAGTCCCGCCGTGGCCGCGGCCAGGGCCTCGGCACGACCCTCGTCCAGGACGGGATCCGCCGAGACCCCGTCGAAGAACGCCTCCCAGTCACGCCGGGGACCGGCGATGTGATGCAGGCGGTGGCGCACATCCGCGAGCACGCCGTCGATGTCGAGCACGGCCAGATGGGGGGAGGTATCCCGGCCGTGATCTGACATAATGTACGTTATCGGATAAGCCCTAGGAGCGCAGCGCCCGGGCCAGGTCCTCGAACTCGCCCGTGAGGACGGCCATGTCCTGGTCGGTGTGCGCGAGCGACACGAGCCACTGCTCGTCGAGTCCGGGAGGCGTGAGGACGCCGCGGTTGACGCCCCACAGCCAGCTGAGCTCGGCCGCCCCGAAGTCGGTGCGCTTGTAGTCGCGGTAGGTCCGGACCGGCGTGGGCGACCAGGTGATGGCGCCCTTGACCCCGAAGCCGACGGTGTGGGCCGGGAGGGCGTACTCGCGGATGATGCGGTCGGCCTCCTCGAGGGCCTTGTCGTTGACCTCCTCGGCAGCGGCCAGGGCCTGCCGGGTGCACACCTCGTCGACGGCCGCCGCGGCGGCCATGACGAGCGGGTTGCCGTTGTAGGTGCCGAAGTGCGGCATGCGGCCGTCGACGACCGTGGCCATCACCTCGGCGCGGCCGCCGAAGGCCGCCAGCGGCAGGCCGCCGCCGATGCTCTTGGCGAGGGTGACGAGGTCGGGCTTCACGCCCAGGCGCTGGGCTGCGCCGCCGTAGCCCGCCGTGAGGCCGGTCTTGACCTCGTCGAAGACGAGGAGCACGCCGTGGGCGTCGCAGAGCTCACGCACGCCGGCGAGGTAGCCGGCGTCCGGCAGGACGATGCCCATGTTCTCGGGCACCGGTTCCATGACGATGGCAGCGATGTCCCGCCCGTGCTGCTCGAGGATCTGCCCCAGGCGCTGAAGATCGTTGTAGGGCACGGGATAGACGGTGCCGGCCTCGACCTCGAAGGGCACGACGGCCACCGGGGCCTCCTCAGGGCCAGCCTCGTCCAGATCAGGCTTCACCGAGACGGACAGGGCGTCGTATCCCCCGTGGTAGCCGCCCTCGATCTTGATGATCGCCTTGCGACCGGTGTAGGCGCGTGCGGCGCGCACGGCGTACATGTCGGCCTCGGTGCCGGAGTTGGCGAAGCGGACCTGATCCAGGTCGAAGCGCTCGCAGTAGCGATCGGCCATCTCCGACGCGGACGGCGCCGGGGTGACGAAGAGCGTGCCGGTCTGCAGCGCCTGCTGCACGGCCGCGACGACGGCAGGGTTGAGATGCCCGACGAGCATCGCACCGAACCCCATGGACAGGTCGAGCAGGCGCCGACCATCGACGTCGGTGAGCCAGGCGCCCTTGGCCGACACCACGGACACCGGATGCGGATCCCAGTACTGGAAGGACGACGGGACGCCGAGGGGCAGCGTGCGGCGCGAACGAGCGCTCAGTGCGCCGGACTCCGGGGTGGAGGACGCGAACCGCTCCCACTCCGCGGCAAGGAGGGTCTCGACGCGGTCCGGGTCGAGGGGCGTGTACGCATCCGGCAGGGTCCGCCAGGTGCTGGGATCGTGTGCCGGCCACGTGACGGGATTGGGAGTGCTCGCCTGGGTGGTGTGGGTGGCCTCGGTGGTCATCGCTCCTCGATTCCCGCGCCGGCAGCGTGCCGGGACGTGACTCGATGGTAGTCGTCGCGCATACCCATGACCCCAGAGGTGGCGAAGGCTGGAGACAATGGCTGCATGGAGGAGTTCGCCGGGACGTCGTTCCGCGCGTATGCCCATCGTGGCGGCGCTCGCGAGGCGACCGAGAACTCGATGACGGCGTTTCGCCAGGCCGCCGGACTCGGATTCACCCATCTTGAGACGGACGTCCGACCCACCCGCGACGGGGTGGCCGTGCTGCACCATGACGCCGACCTGGGCCGTACGACGGACGGCAAGGGCAAGGTCCGCGACCACACATGGCGGCAGATCCGGTCAGTCCGGCTCGCCGATGGCTCCACTCCCCTGCGACTCGAGGAGCTCCTCGAAGACCTGCCCGATGCGCACGTGAATGTCGACGTCAAGGAAGAGGGATCGGTCGTCGCGCTCGCGGAAGCCGTGCGTCGGAGCAACGCGGCGTCTCGCGTCTGCGTGACGTCGTTCTCCGCGCGTCGCCTCACTCGTGCCCGCCACCTGATGCCTCCCGGGACGGAGTCGTCAGCGCATCCGTGGGAGGTGCTGAACCTATGGGCGCTCCCCCGACCTCGGCCTCTCCCCCACGTCTCCCGCGTGCAGGTGCCCGTGCGCGCCCTGGGAGTCACGCTCGTGGACCCGGGCTTCCTCGCGCGTGCCCATCGCATCGGGCTCGCCGTGGACGTCTGGACCGTGGACGACCCCGGCGAGATGCGCCGGCTGCTCGACCTCGGGGTCGACGGGATCATGACGGATTCGCCCCGGGTCCTCCGCGCAGTCCTCGAGGAGCGGCACTGGTCCCCGCTCATCTCCGAGTAGCCTGCATCCGATAAACGGACATATCGGTCGATCGGTCACGCCGTGGTCACGGACTCCTGACGGAGTTCCCAGGAACCGCGGGAACGCGCATCGCGTCCGAGACGTTGAGCATGACGAGAGCGCACGCTCCACGTGAGGACGGGAGGCAGCATGTCCGAGGGCAGCCTGCGGGGCACCCGACTGGGTGCGACCAGTTACGAGAACGACGACCATGTCGTCCCGGCTGAGCGTGTCGTGGTGACGTTCGATTGCCCGCGTGGCCACGTGACGACCGTCCCCTTCTCGACCGAGGCCGAGGAGATTCCGGTTCTGTGGCAGTGCCGCTGCGGTGCCGAAGCGCTGCAGCGTGCGGCAACTCGCCCGGAGGAAGCTCCCGGGCGACCCGCGCGCACGCACTGGGACATGCTCATGGAGCGGCGCACCATTCGCGATCTCGAGGAGCTGCTCGACGAGCGGCTCGCCCTGCTTCACGCCGATCAGCGTCGCAAGAGCGCCTAGCCACTGGCCCGTCCGCCTGCTAGGCGGTCATATCGGGTGGTCCTAGCCTGCGGGCCGCGCGCTCGATGCGTGCGGCAATGCGGGCGCGCACGAAGGGCACCCACAGGATGAGGCCAAGCGCCGTGGTGAGGAGCCCGGGGATCGCGATGAGCAGCCCCGCGGGGACGATGAGCAGTGTCTGCGCGGGTGGCGCGGGACTCACGCGGTCCGGCCCCTCGATCGTCACCATGCCCGTCTCCCCCGGGCCCTGGAGCGTCGCGATCGCGACACCGAAGGACCGGCCCGTCGCGCTGAGTGCGTAGCGCACGAGGCCGAGACCCAGGACGATGCATGCGACAACCGCGACCAGCAGCCACCACCAGCCGATGACCTGCGCCACGAGAACGGCGATGACGATCTCGACGATGGGGTAGGCGACCAGCAGGATGCAGCCCCAGCGCCGGATCACGGGCGCTCGCTCATCGCCGCCCGCTCACCTGGCCCCATCGATACGAGGCTCCCCACCGTGCCACGTTGAGGAGGGCTTCGCGCACGATGCGACCACTCATCTTGGACGTGCCCGCCTCCCGCTCGACGAAGGTGATGGGTACCTCCCTCACGACGAGCCCGCGCTGCAGCGCTCGCCAGAGGAGATCGATCTGGAAGCAGTAGCCATTGGATTCGACCGTGCCGAGATCAAGGGCCCGCAGCGCGGACGCCCGATAGGCGCGGTATCCACCCGTCGCGTCGCGTGTCGGGATGCCGAGAGCCAGGCGCGTGTAGAGGCTGCCTCCCTGCGAGAGGACGCGCCGTGACGCCGGCCAGTTGACGACCGACCCTCCCGGCACCCACCGCGATCCCAGGACGACGTCGGCATGCGGGATCTGGGCCAGCAGGCGCGGCAGTTCCTCCGGTCGATGCGACCCGTCGGCATCCATCTCGACGATCACGTCATAGCCGCGCTCGAGCCCCCAGGCGAAGCCGGCGAGATAGGCCTTCCCGAGTCCCTCCTTGCCCGCGCGATGGAGCACGTGGATGTGGTCGTCCTTCGCCGCCAGCGCATCCGCGAGGGCACCGGTGCCGTCAGGTGAGTTGTCGTCGGCGACCAGGACATGCGCATCGGGCACCGCGTGCCTCAGGCGCTCGAGGACGCCGGGGAGGCTCTCCGACTCGTTGTACGTCGGGATGATGACGAGAACGCCTCCGGACACGGGTCGAGCCTATGCGGCAAGCGGACGTGGGTTGCCGACGCCCCTGTGCCGCAGGGAGGCCCACACCATGGCAAGGAAGCCCAGCGCCGCCAGGATCCACTCGGGCACCTGACCCACGCGGTCAGCCAGGGTGAGCGTGTCGCGTAGCGCCACGGTCTCGACGAGGGCGCCGACGTTCGCCTCGCCGATCTCGGAGACGACGGCCCCTTCGGGCGAGATGACCGCGCTGATCCCGCTCGTCGCGGCCACCAGGACTGCCCGCCCGTGCTCGACTGCACGCAACCGCGACATGGCGATCTGCTGCTCCGGCTGCCCGAGGCCCGCGAAGGTGGCGTTGTTGGTCTGAACGACGAGGATGCGACCGCCCGCCGTCACCGCATCATGCACCACCTCGTCGTAGGCCACCTCGAAGCAGATGACGTCGCCGAGGACCACGGGGCCGGCTTGAAGCACTCCCGCCTCCTGGCCCGGGGCCATGTCCCTCGGGACTCGATCGAGTCGGCCGACGACGGGGGCGATGAGCGAGCGGAAGGGGATGTACTCCCCGAAGGGCACCGGATGGCGCTTGAGGTAGACGTCGCCCGGACCGGTCTCGGGATCCCAGACGATGCCGACGTTGGCGATGCGACTCGGATCGCCCGGCGCATCGATGATCGCTCCCACCAGGATCGGGGCCTGCACGGCGCGTGCGGCGGCAGTGATCTCATCGGCGACCGCCCGGTCGGCGTAGGGATCGATGTCGACGGCGTTCTCCGGCCAGATGACGACATCGGGCGCCGGCACGGTGCCCGCGGCGACGTCCTCCGCGAGTCGCAGTGTCTGATCGAGGTGACGCTCGAGCACCGCGCGTCGTTCGTCGGCCACGGTCATCCCGGTGCTCGGCACTCCCCCCTGGATGACGGCAGCCACCGTGGTGGCCGGTCCGCCCTGGGTCTCGCCGTCGACGGGCCGGGGCACGAGCAAGCCGGCGAGAGCGATGATGATGAGTCCCCCCGCTGCTGCCGCCGCCCAGGCACGCCATGCCGCCCCACGCCCCAGTGCGGCGAGCACGAGGAAGGCGAGCACCGCCCCGGCCAGCGCAGTCGCGAAGGTCACGGCCGGCGCGCCGGCGACCGCCGCCCACGGCGTGAGCGTCGTCGCGGTCTGCGCGAAGGCGAGGCGACCCCACGGGAAGCCTCCGAGAGGGATGCGGTCACGGAGCGCTTCCTGGAGCACCCAGACGCAGGCCACCCACAGAGGCCACCAGCGCAACCGGGTGACCAGCGCCTGCCCCGCGCCGACGATCGCGATCCAGAAGGCGCACAGCCCGACGAGCAACAGCCACGCGTCTCCCCCGACCACCGTCATCCAGCGGATCAGGATGGCGAACGAGACCAGGCCCTGGATCGCGCCGAGCAGTGCCCCGCGCCACGCAGTCGTGCGGAAGGTCGCGATGACGAACAGGGCCACGGCTACCGGTGCCAGCAGGGATGCGCCCACGGGCGGGAAGGCGAGCGCGAGCAGGACGCCGGAGACGATCGACAGGACGATGCGCCAGGGAAGGCCCAGGCCGCGCAGGTAGACGACGCTCGAGGTCACGTCAGGTCGCCGCTGTCGTAGATCGTCACTCCGTCTCGGACGGTGCGCCAGCACTGAGGCGCTCCGGAGGACAGATCCGGCAAAGGCGGCGTGCCGGAGCGCGGATCGGTGCTCCAGGCCGCCACGCGGCCGTCCGGTGCCTGCACGACGAGCGGACCCGGCTCCCACACGGCATATGTCGCGGGGCTTCCTACCGCGAGCACCCCCGGCTGGCGTCCCTCATCGCGGGCCGCGCGACGGCCGCCACGCGTGTGAGCAGCGAAGGCAGCGCGCACGCTGATGCGATAGCCCTCGCGCGTGTGCCACGCCGCGGCGCGCACCGACCCCCACGGGTCGAGCGGCGTCACGGGCGCATCGGACCCGAGGGCGAGCACCACGCCGCGCGCGAGCATCGGCGCGAAGGGATTGAGCGTGGCGGCCCGCTCGGCACCGAGACGCTGCGCGTACATGCCATGCGATCCACCCCAGGCTGCGTCGAAGGCCGGTTGCACGCTCGCGACCACGCCCAGGTCCGCGAGGAGCGCAAGACCCTCGTCATCGGGCATCTCCAGGTGTTCGAGGCGATGACGGGCCGTACGCAGCGCGTCGCTCCCCACCTCCGCGGCGGCCAGGCGAAGGCCGTCCGTCACGATCCGCGTCGCGCCGTCGCCGATGACGTGGAAGCCCGCCTGCTGGCCCGCCAGCGTCGATGCCGCCACGTGAGAGGCGACGTCCTCTGCCGTGAGGTACGCCGCGCCTGTCGTGACGGGGTCCGCATCCACGTAGGGAGCCGACAGGCATGCGGTGTGCGAGCCGATGGAGCCGTCGACGAAGAGGTCGCCCGCCGCGCCCCGAGCCCCGAGGTCACGGACCGCCTCCTGCCCGTGGAGCTGCCCCCAGTAGCCGATGACCTCGGGCATCGAGTCCTGGCGGCCGAGGTCAAGCGCGTCCAGCAGGTCCTCGGCACTGCTGATCGTCGGGCCAGCGTTCTCGTGGAGGCTCGCGATCCCGCGTGCGGCAGCGGTATGCAGTGCGGCTCGCTGAACTCGCGCGCGTTGCTGGGCATCCACGGCCCTGAGAGCGGCCTCGCGCAGGGCGTGATGCGCCGCCCGCGCCACCGGGCCCTCGGACGACCATCCGTCCTCGGCTGCGGCGGAAGGCACCTGGGCCCTGAGTGCGGTGGAGGCCAGGGCTGAGTGCACGTCCACGCGGGAGAGGTACGCCGGCAGGTCCCCGACGCAGCCATCGACCTCCGCGGTGGTCGGTGGTCGCCCCTCGGGCCAGGCGGTGTCGTCCCAGCCATGGCCGAGCAGGATGCCGCCCCTCTCGGGCATGCCGGCGGCCGCCTCGCGGATCATGCGCAGGCACGCCGCGAGGCTGTCTGCCGCAGACAGGTCCAGCCCCGTCAGCGCCAGCCCGGTCGACGTCAGGTGCACATGCGCGTCGACGAACGCGGGCGCGACCCACGCACCGCGCAGGTCCACCACCTCATGAGCGTCCGCGGCGTACAGCTGCGCGCCCGCGTCATCGCCGATCCATGCGATCCGTCCACCTGCCACGAGCATCGCGCTGGCGAAGGGATCTTCCGGCGAGTAGACGTGACCGCCCGTGAGCAGCAGGCTGGCGTCGGCACCGCTGGTCATGCGCCGGCGAGGAGCGCTCGACCGATCACCATGCGCTGGATCTGATTGGTGCCCTCGACGATCTGCAGCACCTTGGCCTCACGGAAGTATCGCTCGACGGGGAAGTCGCGGGTGTACCCGTATCCGCCGTGGACCTGGATGGCCTGAGTCGTGACGCGCATCGCCGTGTCGGTCGCGACGAGCTTGGCCATGGCCGCCTGCGAGCCGAAGGGAAGCCCAGCGTCGCGCAAGCGCGCAGCATCGAGGTAAAGCGCACGCGCCGCGGCCACCGCGGCTGCCATGTCGGCAAGGCCGAACGCCACCCCCTGGAACTCACCGATGGGGCGGCCGAACTGCTCGCGCTGCCCGGCGTAGTCCAGCGCAGCGTCGAGGGCGGCCTGAGCCAGGCCCACCGCGCACGCGGCGATGCCGAGCCGACCGGCGTCCAGCGCTTCGAGGGCGATGGGGAAGCCCTGCCCCTCACGACCGATGAGCCGGCCCGCATCCACCAAGACGCCGTCGAGGTGGATGCCCGCGGTCCGTGACGAGTTCGCACCCATCTTGCGCTCGGGCTCGGCCGATGACAGTCCGGTGGCATCGCCCGGGATGAGCAGGCAGCTGATGCCACGAGCGCCGTCGTCGGATGTGCGCACCATCACGCTGTAGAAGTCAGCCACTCCGCCGTGCGTGATCCAGGCCTTGCTGCCGGTCACGCGATAGGCATCGCCCTCGCGCACCGCGCGCGTGGACAGGGCCGCGGCATCGGAACCTGAGTGCTGCTCGGAGAGGCAGTAGGCCCCGAGGGTCTCCCCCGACAGCATCCACGGCAGCCACTCCGCGACCTGCTCATCGGTCCCCGCGGTCGCCAGCGGGAAGCACGCGAGTGCATGGACGCTCACGCTGATGCCGACCGCGAGCCACGATCGCGCGAGCTCCTCGAGCACCTGCAGATACACCTCGTAGGGCTGGCCGCCGCCCCCGACTTCCTCCGGGAAGGGCAGGGAGAGGAGGCCGGCCCTACCGAGCACCCGCAGTTCCTCGCGCGGGAAGCGGGCCTCCTCCTCGGCTGCCGACGCACGCGGGGTGAGCTCGGCAGCCGCAATCTCCCGCGCCAGTGCGAGCAGGTCCTCGGCCTCCTCGCTCGGCAGCAGACGCGTGACCTCCACTGCCCCTCCTCAGTCCACGACCACGAGATCGCGTGGACGGTGGTTCAGCAGCACCGGGCCGTCTCCCCCGCACGCCACGATGTCCTCGATGCGCGCGCCCCAGCGCCCTTCGGCGTAGAAGCCCGGCTCGACACTGAAGGTCATACCCTCCTCGAGCGGCAGCGTGTTGCCGCTGACGATGTAGGGCTCCTCATGCGTCTCCAGTCCGATCCCGTGCCCCGTGCGGTGGATGAACAGCTGGCCGAGGCCGTCGGCCTCGAGGCGGTCCCGAGCGACGGCGTCGATGCTCTCGCAGGTCACGCCTGGCCGCACCGCCTCCCAGGCCGCGCGCTGCGCCTGCTGGAGCACCGCGTAGGCACGGAGGTAGTCCTCGCCCGGGTCGCCCAGCGCATAGGTACGCGTCTCGTCGCTGCAGTAGCCGTCCGGCATGGTCCCACCGATGTCGACCACGATCGCGTCCCCGACCTGCAGCACGCGGTCGGACACCTCGTGGTGGGGACTTGCGCCGTTCGGTCCCGATGCCACGATGACAAAGTCCGCCGTGACGTGACCCGTCTCGAGGATCAGTGCAGCGATGTCACGTCCGACTTCACGCTCCGTCCTCCCGGGGCGCAGCAGGGACGGGACTGCCGCGTGCACCTCGTCGATGGCTCGGCCGGCGCCCATCAGCGCGGCGACCTCATCCGGTGACTTGCGCATGCGCATGTGCGAGAGCACGGCCCCCGCGGCGTACTGCTCGGCAGCGGGCATCGCCGCGCGCAGGCTCAGCGCCTTCACGGCCCACATGTGATCGTCGACGCCCACGCGACTCGAGCCGGGGAGCAGGTCGGCAACGAGGCGATAGGGGTCATCCGTCTCGCCCCAGGTGCGAATGTCGATGCCGGCACCGCCGACCGGGCTCGCGGCGGCTGCGGGCCTCTCCAGGAGCGGGGCCACCAGGACGGGATCACCCGAAGCCGGCACGACGAGGCAGGTGAGGCGCTCGAGCGGGACCGCGTCGTAGCCCACGAGATAGCGCAGGTCCGGGCCGGGGGTGATGAGGAGCGCATCCCAGCCCGCATCCGCAGCCAGGCGCGCCGCGCGGGAGAGCCGCTCGCGCACCTCGGTCGCAGGTGTGCCGTGCCCGGAGCCTGGAGGGGTGGACGCCATAGGAGGAACGCTACCCCGGGACGCCGCCGGACGCGGGTCGCGGGACCATGGCCTGTGCCCGCTTCGCCCGCACCCGCTCTGCTCCTCGACACCGCGTCGCTGTACTACCGCTCCTACTTCGCCCTCCCCGAGACGCTCGTCGCTCCCGATGGGACGCCGGTCAACGCGGTGCGCGGCGTTCTCGACACCGTGGCCGCGATGGTCTCCGCGCGCGGCAGCTCACGCGTGGTCGCCTGCTGGGATGACGACTGGCGCCCCCAGTGGCGCGTGGATCTCATCCCCTCCTACAAGACCCATCGAGTGGCGGACGACGCATCGACACTCGCTGTCGACGCAGGCGAGGTCCTCGAGGACGTGCCCGACACCCTCTCACCGCAGGTCGACCTCCTACGCGAGATCCTGCCCGCCCTCGGCGTTCCCGTGGTGGGCGCGCCCGAGGCCGAGGCCGACGACGTGATCGCCGATCTGAGCGCAGAGCTCCCTGGCCCCGTCGACATCGCCTCCGGGGACCGTGACCTCGTCCAGCTGGTGGATGACCGCGTGACGCTTCTCTTCACGGGCGGAAGCTCCGCAAGTCGCGGAGGCAAGCCCTGGGTGACGATCGATCCTGCATCTGCCGCCGAGAGATTCGGCGTGGCGTCGACCCAGTACGCCGACCTGGCCATCCTCCGCGGTGACCCGTCCGACGGACTCCCCGGCGCACGGGGCATCGGGGACAAGACCGCGCAGGCGCTCGTGATGGCGTACGGCGACCTGCACGCCATCCTTGCGGCGGCACAGGATGCGTCGACGGGAAAGCCGATGACCCCGGCGGTGCGCCAGCGACTCCTGGACGCCCATGAGCACCTGCTCGACGCCGAGCGCGTGGTGCGCCTCTCCCCCAGGCCGGGACGCAGCGCGCTGTCGTGGGAGATGCCGCCCTCGCTCGACGACGGCATGGCGTTGGCCGAGACCTGGGGTGTCCAGGCACCTGCGCGGCGCCTGGTCGCCGCCCTTCAGGCAGTCGCGGAGTAGGACACGATTCCGCGGTCGATGAGGTCCCGCGCGCGTCGGGCATTGCCGTGCAGTGGATGCTCACGCGGCGCGGCCTCACGGATCTGGTCGAGCAGATCGATCGTTTGTCGGCACCAGCGGACGAAGTCGCCCGCGGCCATCTCGGACTCCGCAAGTATCGTGGCGAGGCGGCCTCCCTGTGCCCACGCGTGCACGGGCCAGACGAAGCCCAGGTCAAGGTCTCGCGTGGTCGGCACGCCGAATCGAGACTCGACTTCGGCCAGCTCTCGGGCGAGGTCGGAGAGGGCGATCGCAGCCTCGCGCACGCGCCCTCTGGGAAGCCGGGGACTGTCCTCGCGCTGGCGACCCTCGTAGACCACCGCACCCGCCATCGCGGCCAGCTCCGGGGGGCCCAGGCCCTCCCACATGCCCTCGGTGATCGCCTGCGCCACCAGGAGATCGGCATCGGAGTAGATCCCCGCAAGCAGGTCACCGCGGTCCGTGACCTCCGGTGCCTCGGGTGCACCGGCGAGATAGCCGGTCTCGAGGAGCAGGTCGCAGATCCGGTCGAACTGACGCGCGACGCTCGTCGTGCGCGAGTCCACGCGCCGCTGCAGTGACTCGGTCTCCCGGGCAAGACGGTAGTAGCGCTCGGCCCAGCGCGCATGCGCCTCCCGCTCCGCGCAGCCATGACAGGGATGCTGGCGCATCCGCCGGCGGATCTCGCTGGCCTCGTCCGCTTCCTCCGCGCGCGCCTTCCGCGACGGTCGCGCGCTTGCCGCGTCGTCAACGTACTCGCGCAGGCGTTCGGCGAGCACCTTGCGCTCCGTCGCCGACCGCGCGGAGAACCCCTTGGGGACCCGAAGCCGCCCGACCACGGGCGGGGCGGCATGCACCTCGCCTGCGCCGAGCCGACGGACCTGGCGGTCGAGCGTGACGAGCGTGATGCGCGGTGGTGCGCCGAGTCCGGCGTCGTCGACTGCGACGACCACGGCGGGCGACACTCGGCGGCCCGAAGGCAACGCGATGACATCGCCCGGGCGCAGGGCACGCAGGGACTCCTCGATCGCCTGGCGGTCGCGCTGGCCGCGTGCCTTGGCTGCTCCGCGCTCAACGTCGCTCAATTCCCGGCGCAGGGCGGCGTACTCCTCGAAGTCGCCCAGGTGGCACTGCATGGCCTCGCGGTATCCCTCGAGGGCTTCCTCGTTGCGCCTCACCTGGGCCGCGAGCGCCACCACACCCCGGTCGGCCTGGAATTGGGCGAAGGAGGTCTCCAGGATGTCTCGTGCGAGCGTGCGGCCCATGCGCTTGATGAGGCTCACGGCCATGTTGTAGGACGGACGGAAGCTCGAACGCAGCGGATAGGTGCGGGTGGATGCCAGGCCGGCAAGTGCCTGGGGGTCCAGTCCGGGATGCCACACGACGACCGCGTGTCCTTCGACGTCGATTCCCCGACGACCGGCACGACCGGTGAGCTGCGTGTACTCACCTGGCGTGATGTCGACGTGATTCTCGCCATTCCACTTCACGAGACGCTCGAGGACCACGGTGCGCGCCGGCATGTTGATGCCCAACGCGAGGGTCTCGGTGGCAAAGACCATCTTGACCAGGCCACGCTGAAAGAGGTCCTCAACGACCTCCTTGAACAACGGCAGGAGGCCTGCGTGGTGCGCGGCGATGCCCCGTCGCAGCCCCTCGCGCCAGGTGTCGAATCCCAGGACGCCAAGGTCCTCGTGGGGAAGGTCCGCTGTCCGTGACTCCACCGTGGCCTCGATCTCCCGGCGCTCCTCGGGCGAGGTGAGCGTGAGTCCTGCCGACAGGCACTGCTGGACCGCCGCGTCGCATCCGGCGCGGCTGAAGATAAAGGTGATCCCCGGCAGGAGGTGATCGTCGTGGAGCTCGGTGACGACGTCGGTGCGCCACGGGGTGAGCCGGTCCCTCGAGGGGCGCCGCCCACGACGGCGCTGCTCGGGCCAGCGCGTCGACTCCTTCGCGATCCGCAGCAGCTCGGGGTTGACGCGATGGTGAGCCTCGTCGACGAAGAGGTCGAGCAGGCGCTCCCCCACCATGACCTGCTGCCACAGCGGGACGGGCCGGTGCTCATCCACGATGACGTCGGTCGCGCCCCGCACGGTGCCCAGCCATTCGCCGAACTCCTCCGCGTTGCTCACCGTCGCAGAGAGGGCCGCGAGCAGGACCCCCTCGGGCAGGAGGATGATCACCTCTTCCCAGACCGGCCCCCGGAAGCGATCGGCCAGATAGTGCACCTCGTCCATCACGACGAACCCGAGCTGGTCGAGCGTCGAGGAGTCCGCGTAGAGCATGTTGCGGAGCACCTCAGTGGTCATGACGACGATGGGCGCCTCGCTGTTGATCGAGTTGTCGCCGGTGAGCAGCCCCACCCGATCCGGGCCGTACCGCTCCGCGAGATCGTGGAACTTCTGGTTCGACAGGGCCTTGATCGGGGTGGTGTAGAAGCACTTGCGACCGGTGCGCAGGGCCTCGTGCACGGCGAACTCCCCCACGACGGTCTTGCCGGCTCCGGTCGGGGCCGCGACGAGCACGCTGTGGCCGCGCGCCAGGGCGAGGCAGCCCTCGCGCTGGAAGTCGTCGAGGCCGAAGGGATAGAGGTCGGGGAAATCGCCCAGCAGGGCCCGCGCGCGTGACGCTGCGTGGCGTTCGGCCGGGGCCGGCTCGGACCTCGGTCGGGACACCCCGACAGGCTACGCGCCCGGCACGCCGCGCACGACAGGCAGTGCGGCGGGGTCGACCGTGATGGTCGCGGGCAGCGGACCGACCCGCTCGCCGTCCGCATAGGCGAGTTGTCCGGGCGCATCGAGCTCGATGGAGGCCGCTCGGGTCGTGGAGACGTGCGGTGATCGAGTATGACTACCGCTGAAGACCTGGGGGAAGACGCGCAGGAACGTCGCCTTGCTCACGCCATGGAGCCAGGTGACGTCGAGCATGCCATCGTCGGGCGTGGCGTCGGGGCACACGCGCATGCCGCCGCCGTAGGAGACCCCGTTGCCGACCGCGACGAGCATGGCTTCCCCCTCAACAGCCCTTCCATCCAGGAGCGCCCGATAGGGCACGGGACGGAAGGTGCGCAGTTCGCCGAGGATCGCGACGACGTAGCGCGCATTGCCGTTCGGCCAGGTCATCACGTTGGCGCGCTCGTTGACGAGTGAGTCGAAGCCGGAGGAGAGCACCCCCAGGAACACGCGCTCCGTGCCGTCTGCGACCACCACGCGTCCGAGGTCGATGCGCGACACCGGACCCGTGGCCGCGAGTCGGGTCGCGGCCACGACATCGCCTCTCGGGATCCCCAGGGTCCGGGCGTTGTCGTCTCCGGTGCCGGCCGGGACGATGGCCAGGGCAGTGTCGCCGCCGGCGAGCTCCTGTGCGGCGAGGTGCAACGTGCCGTCTCCCCCGCAGACGATGACGCGAGGATCACCCGCGTCCCGAGCGCGTCTCACGGTGTGGCGGAGATCCTCTGCGTCGCGGGAGACCGCGATCCTGACGTCGATGCCCTCGGCCGCCAATGCCGCCCGGATGTCGGGAAGCAGTCGCGCCACCCGGCCCCGGCCCGAGGAGGGGTTCGCCACGAGCGTGAGCGTCACCGGCGTCTATTCCTGGTCCGCTGGCTCGAGTGGCGAGGCCGCGTCGTCATCCCATTCGTCGTATGCCGGCTCGCCCTTGCGCGCGCGCCGCTTGTCATTGGCAAGGCAGATCCCGATGGCAATCGTCATCAGGACGAGGATCGGACCTGCGAGCAGGAGCATGTTGATCGGGTCACCCGTCGGCGTCGCGACGGCGGCGAAGATGAAGACGACGAAGATGATCCAACGCCACCAGGACAGCAGCCTCTTGCCGGTGAGGACCCCGGCGAAGTTGAGCAGGACCAGCATGAGCGGCGCCAGGAAGCCCACCCCGAAGACGATGACCATCCGGATGAAGAAGGACAGGTATCGATCGACGGCGACGATGTTCTCGACGTTCTGTGGCGTGAACCCGAAGAGCAGCTCGAGACCGTAGGGCAGAACCACGTAGGCGAGCATGACTCCCGCTGCGAAGAGTGGCACCGCCACCACCACGAAGCCGATGGCCCAGCGGCGCTCGTGCCGGCGCAAGCCTGGTGTGACGAAACGCCAGAGCTGGTAGAGCCAGACCGGAGACGACAGCAGGAGCCCCGTGACCGCGGAGATCTGGAGCTGGAGCACGAATGGATCCGCCACTCCGGTGAGTGCCAGGGTGATGTCGCGGCCCTCGGCACGTGCCTGCTCGACGACGGCATTGAAGGGCGCCGAGAGCCACGCGAAGATCGCGTCGTAGTAGATCCACCCGACGACCATCCCAGCGATGATCGCCAGTGACGCCTTGACCAGCCGGCTCCTCAGCTCCCGCAGGTGCTCGACCAGCGGCATCGACGCATCGCCGCCGGTGCCCTGACGCCGGCGCCGCGCGCTCGTCTCCGGCGGGGCGGCCACGAATCAGCTCTCGGCGCGCTCGGCCTGGGGCTTGGCAGGAGCGGCGGCGTCCGCAGCGGGCGCCGGCGGCAGCGTCGCCTGGGTGGCCCCGCCCTCGACCGCGGCAGGCGCGTCCGTCGCCTCGGGCGCGTCGGCACCCTGGAGGTCCTTGGTCTCCGCCTTGAAGATGCGCAGGGAGCGACCTAGTCCGCGGGCGACATCGGGAAGGCGCTTGGCGCCGAAGAGGAGCAGGATGATGAGGACGAGAACGAGGAGCTCAGGTCCCCTGAGGTTGAACGGCATCGCAGCACCTTTCGTCGCGCGTTCAGCCATGGTAACCCCCCTGGGGCGCCCCGCACCCGGCATCGGGGTTGAGCGGCCGATCCAGGGCCTAGGGCAGACGCTCGAGCGCGGACAGGGCCGCATCGTGCAACTGGGCCCGCACCTCGGGGGGCTCGAGGACTTCCATCCCTCCGGCCTGGCCCATGACGAGCCTCACGAGCCAGGCGGGATCGGCGACGACCAGGGTCGCCTCCCGAAGGGCTCCGTCGTCGACGACTCCGCCCGCATCGAAGGCCTCCAGGATCCAGCGAGATCTCGGCCAGACCCTCACCCGCACGCTGACGCCCTCAGTCGGGGCCACCGTCGGCCGATCGGCGGTCGTTGCCGTCCGCGCCGGGAGCGTCTCGTCGAGCACCTCCACGGAGCGCATGCGGTCGAGCCGGAATGTCCGCTGGGCGCCTGCCTCACGGCACCATGCCGCCAGGTAGGAACGGCCTCCATGCCGCACGATCTCGGTGGGTTCGACGATGCGTTCGGTCACCTCATCACGACTCGCGCCTGCGTAGACGACGCGCACGGGCCGCGCCTCGGAGATTGCGCGCGTGAGGGCTGTCACCGTCCCTTCGAGCGAATCCTCGAGCACGATTGCTGCGCCCTGAGCTACGTCTGCGGCCGCCTCCAACTTGGCCGTGGCACTCGCCAGCGCAGCGCGGTCATGATCGCCGGGGACCTGGGCAAGCAGGCGCAGGCCCACGAGGAGTGACATGGCCTCCGCAGGGCTCAGGCGCAGGGGCCGGTCCAGCGTCTGCGCATCGATGACATGGATGCTGCCGTCCTCGTCCCAGAACTGGATGTCGATCAGCTGATCAGGGCCGTGGCCCGGCAGTCCGCAGCAGATGGTGAGCCACAGGTCCTGCTCAAGTTCCTCTGGCTTCACGCCGAAGTGAGCCGCGGCATCGGTGATTGACACACCTGGATGCTGCTCGAGCCAGGGCACGAGCGCGAGGAGGCGCGAGAGCCGAGCCGCCGCGGTCTCACGCATGTGCGCCGCCGTGATGCTCGACTACGGCGGCCAGGGCCTCACGCTGCATCCGTGCTGCTGCCTTAGGGTCGATGATGGTGCCACCAGACTCGATCACGTCCGCCACCAGGATCGCCATCTCAGTGAAGTCGACCTCCCACGTCCCGTCGCCCAGCGACCGTGCTTCGCCCCTCAGACGCGCCGCACCGCTCTCCGGCAGAAGCACGCGTGCTGTCCCGCGTGTCTCGGGCTCGACCAACTCGTCGAGAAGGCGCTGGACCTCCGTGCGCTCGGCAGGGGCGCATTGCTCTCGTAGGCGCGACACCGCACCCTGGATGCGCGACAGGCGGAAGGCTCGACCCGCACCTCGCTCACGACTGCGTCCCACGAGGTACCAAGCGCCCTCGCGGTACGCGGTGGCCCATGGCTCGACGACGCGCTCCTCGACCGACTCGCGTCCGCGCGCGAGGTAGTCGAAGCGCACGACGCTGCGCGAGCGGATGGCCTCCCAGATCACGGGCAGGGCCTCCTCGCCCGCGGCCGGTCCCCCGGGGATGAGCGGGGACCACCTCTCCCCCGTCGCCGCCTCGATCTTCCTCAAGGCCGCACCCGCCTCCGCTGCCAAGGCCGCTTCGCTCCACGCGCGCGCGGCGAGGCCGAGCACGGCTCGCTCCGCCGCGTCGAAGTCGATCGCGGGCATGGCGTAGGTGGCCTCATCGATGAGGTAGCCCTCGACTTCACCCTGGACGTTGACGACGGTCTCGACGGGGATACCCATCTGGCGCAGCTCTTCCTTGTCCCTCTCGAACATCCGCTCGAAGGACTCGTCGCTCGCGGCATCCCCGTAGCCGGGAATGCCCTCGCGGAGGGCCGCACGGCTGACGGGCCGTCGCGCACCGAGGAGGCAGATCACCAGGTTGAGCAGGCGCTCCGTGCGATCGGTCGCCATGGAGTGCTCAGCCCACGGCGAGGAGGTCGATCACGAAGACCAGGGTGCGACCGGCGAGACGATGGCCGCCGGACTCGCCGTAGGCAAGCGCGGGTGGGATGACGAGCTGCCGACGACCGCCTACGCGCATGCCGGGAATGCCGTCCTGCCAGCCCGCGATGAGGCCCGCCAACGGGAAGCGGATGGGCTCGCCCCGGTCCCACGACGCGTCGAACTGCTCGCCGGTCTCGAAGTCGACGCCGACGTAGTGCACGAGCACCTGAGCCCCTGGGGTGGCCTCGGCCCCGTCGCCCACCACGAGATCGGTGATGACGAGCTCCGCCGGCGGCGGACCTTCGATGAACTCGATCTCGGGCTTCTCGGACACGGGACCTCCTCGCCTGGGGGCGATCGTGGGAACGGGGCTAGGACGAACGCTCTGCGACGGCGATGCTACGGGCTGGACACCAGGTCGACGACGAAGACCAGGGACTCTCCCGGCGCGATGCCTGACCCGGGAGGCGGCTGCTCGCCGTAGGCCAGGTCAGCCGGAATCACGAGGAGGCGCCGACCCCCCGGCTGCATGCCCGGGATGCCCTCCTGCCAGCCCGCGATGACGCCCGAGAGCGGGAAGGTCGCGGGCTCGCCCCGGGCCCAGGATGAGTCAAAGAGCGCACCTGACGCCAGCCCCACTCCGCAGTATTCGACCGTCACCGTCGCGCCCTCGGCCACGGCGCTGCCCGAGCCCGCAACCACATCGGAGATCACCAGGCTGGTGACCGGCACCGCGCCCTCGAGCACCGCGACCACAGGCGCCGTCGCGACATCGGTCGTCGTGGCCACCTCACCCTCGACCACTGAGCCCTCGGGGGCACCCGCACCGGTCACGGGAGGCGCGATCATCGAGCAGTCGCTCGTGGCCCACGGTCCGTCCACAGGGGCGGCCGATGATGAAGCCGCGGAGGAGGTCGAGGGAGCACTGGAACCGCCCGAGCCGCATCCGGCCAAGGCAGCAGAGGCGAGGGCGGCGGATATGACGATGGGCGCGATTCTCATGCGCGACACCCTAGTCGTCGCCACGCTCACATGCTCGCGATGAGCTTCTCGACACGCTCGTCGACGCTGGCGAACGGGTCCTTGCAGAGGACGGTCCGCTGGGCCTGGTCGTTGAGCTTGAGGTGCACCCAGTCGACGGTGAAGTCCCGCTTGCGCTCCTGGGCTCTCCGGATGAACTCGCCCCGCAGTCGTGCACGGGTCGTCTGCGGGGGAATCGACTTCGCCTCGAATACGGCCGGCTCGTGCGTGACGCGGGCGGCCTTGCCGTGGCGCTCCAGGAGGTAGAAGAGGCCCCGCGAGCGGGTGACGTCGTGGTACGCGAGGTCGAGCTGCGCGACGCGGGGATCGGAGAGCGTGAGACCGTGCTTGGCCATGTAGCGATCGATGAGGGTCATCTTGATCACCCAGTCGATCTCCTCCTGGATCCCCGAGAGATCCTGTGTCTCCACCGCCTTGAGTGTGCGCTCCCACAGGTCGAGGCAGCGTGCGTGCACCCCGTCCGGGTCATCCGCCAGGCCCTGCCTGTCCGCGAAGTCGCGGGCCTTCTCGTAGTACTCCGATTGGATCTGCAGCCCGGTGAGCTCCCTGCCATTGGCCAGGCGCACGGTCCGCTGGCCGCTCGGGTCATGACTGATCTCGCGAATCGCGCGAATGGGATTCTCGAGACTCAGATCGCGGAGGACCACACCCGACTCGAGCATCCGCAGCACGAGATCAGCTGACGCCACCTTGAGCAGCGTCGTCGTCTCGCTCATGTTCGAGTCGCCCACGATCACGTGCAGTCGGCGGTAGCGCTCCGCATCGGCATGGGGCTCGTCACGCGTGTTGATGATCGGCCGACTGCGCGTGGTGGCGCTGGACACGCCTTCCCAGATGTGGTCGGCCCGCTGGCTGATGCAGTACACCGCGCCTCGCGGCGTCTGCTGCACCTTGCCGGCGCCGCAGATCACCTGGCGCGAGACGAGGAAGGGCAGGATCGAGTCCGCGAGCCTCTGGAACTCGCCATGGCGTGCGACGAGGTAGTTCTCGTGACAGCCGTAGGAGTTGCCGGCACTGTCCGTGTTGTTCTTGAAGAGGTAGACGTCTCCGGCGATCCCTTCGTCATGCAGGCGCTTCTCCGCATCCACGAGCAGGCCCTCCAGGATGCGCTCCCCCGCCCGGTCGTGCGTGATCAGCTGGACCACGTCGTCGCACTCAGCGGTCGCGTACTCCGGGTGGCTTCCTACGTCGAGGTAGAGCCGCGATCCGTTGCGCAGGAAGACATTGCTGCTGCGCCCCCAGGAGACGACTCGCCTGAAGAGGTACCGCGCCACCTCGTCGGGGCTGAGCCGACGCTGGCCACGGAAGGTGCACGTGATGCCGTACTCCGTCTCGATCCCGTAGATGCGCCGGTCCACGGCTAGGGCCCCTCGCCCCCGGCGACGGGCAGGTCAGGCGACTCGGCCACACCTGCGGGAGGCGGCGACGGCTTGTCGACGCCGAGGATCCCCGCGAGGCGATCCGCGCTCAGACGCCGGAAGGTGCGACGCGGCCTGCTCCGCTCCAGGACGGCGGCCTCAAGCTGATCGGGACCGGGTGGAGCGGCGGCGGTCGCGCCGAGCGCCGCAACGGCTGCGCGCACCGCTTCCTCGAGCGTCATCCCCGGCCGCCACGACGCTCCCAGCGCCGCGGCCACGTCCTCGGCCTGGCCGCCCATCGCCACGTAGCCGTGCTCGTCAGCGACGGAGCCGTCGAAGGTAAGCCGGTAGATCTCGTCCTGGTCGGCCTCGGGGCCCACCTCGGCAACCACGAGTTCGACCTCGTAGGGCTTGGTCGTCTCGGTGAAGATCGAGCCGAGCGTCTGGGCATAGGCGTTGGCCAGGCTTCGGCCGCTCACGTCGCGCCGGTCATACGCATAGCCGCGCATGTCAGCGAGGCGAACTCCCGCGACGCGCAGATTCTCGAACTCGTTGTACTTGCCCACTGCCGCGAAGCCAATGCGGTCGTAGATCTCCGAGATCTTGTGCAACGACCGAGAGGGATTCTCGGCGACGAAGAGGATCCCTCCGTCGTACTGGAGGACGACGACACTGCGACCTCTCGCAATACCCTTTCGGGCGTAGTCCGCCTTGTCCTTGATGATCTGCTCGGGCGAGACGTAGAACGGAACGCTCATCGGCCTGCCCCCGGGAGCGGCGCCGTCGGACCGTCGGGGCTCGTGAGGCGCGCACCGACGACGCGCTCGACGACCGCACCCACCTCCTCGTCCGGGAGCATGCGCACGCCGTCTGACTCCGCCACGGCGATGACGGGGAAGATCCGACGAGTGAGGTCAGGGCCTCCCGTCGCTGAGTCGTCGTCCGCGGCGTCGTAGAGGGCCTCGACGGTCGCCATGACGCCGTCCTCCGTCGACATCCCGCTGCGGTAGAGCTTCTTCAGGGAGCCCCGGGCGAAGACGGAGCCCGATCCGACCGCATGGTGATCGCGCTCCTCGTAGCGGCCACCCGTGACGTCGTACGAGAAGATCCGGCCGCGCTCGCGGTCGAGGTCGTATCCGGCGAAGAGCGGGACCACCGCGAGGCCCTGCATGGCCATCCCGAGATTGCCGCGCAACAAGGTGGCGAGCCGGTTTGCCTTGCCATCGAGGGAGAGAGGCAGGCCTTCGATCTTCTCGTAGTGCTCAAGCTCGACCTGGAACAGGCGCACGAGCTCGACGGCCACGCCCGCCGCGCCGGCGATGCCCACGACGGAATGCTCATCGGCCGGGAAGACCTTCTCGATGTCGCGCTGGGCGATGATGTTGCCCATCGTCGCGCGCCGGTCGCCGGCCATGACGATGCCATCGGACGTAGCCAGGGCAACGATCGTCGTGGCATGCGGGACGTCGACGCTGCCCGCCCCCGTCAGGCGGGGACCAGGCCACATGCCTGTGTCCGCGAGGAAATCGGCGAAGGAGGACCCGTGTGCCATGAAGGATTCCGGCAGGCCGCGCATGGGCCCCGCGGGTCGCTCGACCGTCACTGGCCGCCCTTCTGGACGAAGGACTTCACGAACTCCTCGGCGTTCTCTTCGAGGACCTCATCGATCTCGTCGAGGATCGCGTCGACATCCGCGTCGATATCGCTCGGAGCCCGCTCGGGGAGAGCGACCTCCTCCTGCTCGTCCTGCCCGGGGCGGGCGGGGCGACGCTGGCTGTCCTGGGTGCTCATGGCTACACCCTAGACGCCGGGGACCGACCGTGCCCCTCTTGCACGCCAGGGCGCAGGCCGTGGCCTAGCGGGCTCGAAGGGCCTCGAGAAGCTCCTCGGCAGTGCTCGAGGCGTCCAGCAGGCCACCTACGTGATCGCGCGTTCCACGGACCGGCTCCAGGGTCGGCACCCGCTGGAGCGCATCCTGGCCCGGGATGTCGAAGATGACCGAGTCCCACGACGCCGCGGCCACGGCGTCGCCGTAGCGGCGCAGGCACTCGCCCCGGAAGTAGGCCCTGGTGTCCGTCGGTGGATGCTCGCGCGCACGATCGACATCTGATTCGGTCGTCAGTCGCTCCAATCGTCCCCCGGCCTCGAGGCGAAGTGCCAATCCCCGCTCGGGGCGGATATCGGCGTACTGCAAGTCGACGAGTTCAAGGCGGGCGCTCCCCCAGTCGAGGCCGTCGCGTCGACGGTAGCCATCCAGGAGGCTCAGCTTCGCCGACCAATCGACGCGGTCAGCGGCCAATCGGGGATCCTCCGCGAGATCCACGAGCACGCGATCCCAGCGGCGCAGGATGTCGTCGGTCTGCGCGTCCACGCCGGCCACCGCCTGCTTCTCAGCAAGGTCTGCGGCCGCCTCGAGATAGGCACGCTGGATCTCCAGTGCGGTCATCCGGCGCCCATCGCGCAGCGTCAGCCGGTGCGTGAGCGAGGGATCATGCGAGACGGCGTGGATCTCCCTCACCGGATCCGCGAGGACGAGGTCCTCGCGCAGGCCGCCGGCCTCGATGAGGGCGAGCACAAGGGAGGTGCTGCCCATCTTGAGGTAGGTCGCGGCCTCCGCCAGATTGGCATCCCCCACGATGACGTGAAGCCGCCGGTGCCTCTCGGGGTCCGCATGCGGCTCGTCGCGAGTGTTGATGATCGGTCGCTTGAGCGTGGTCTCGAGCCCGACCTCCACCTCGAAGAAGTCAGCGCGCTGCGAGAGCTGGAAGCCCGGCTCCCTGCCCTCCTGTCCGCGCCCGACCCTCCCGGCACCGGCGAAGACCTGGCGCGTGACGAAGAAGGGAGTGAGATCGCGCACGATGTCGACAAAGGGTGTCGCGCGTCGCATGAGGTAGTTCTCGTGGCAGCCGTAGGACGCGCCCTTGTTGTCGGTGTTGTTCTTGTAGAGCTGGATGGTGAATGGCCCCGAGCGAGTGGCGGCCTCGGCGGCATCGGCCATGATCTCCATCCCCGCCCGATCCCACAGCACGGCGTCGAGCGGGTTGGTCACCTCAGGGCTCGAGAACTCCGGGTGCGCGTGGTCGACGTAGAGGCGGGCCCCGTTGGTGAGGATGAGGTTCGCGAGCCCGAGATCCTCGTCCGTGAGCTGGCTCGGGTCGGCCTCCGCCCGTGACATGTCGTAGCCACGCGCATCGCGTAGGGGGTGCTCCTCGTCGAAATCCCAGCGGGCCCGGCTGCGTCGGTCGCCGACGGCGATCCCGGTGTAGGAGGTCACGACCGCGGACGAGGTCGTCATGGCATTGACGTGCGGGTGACCGGGGACGCTGATGCCGTATTCAGTCTCGATCCCCATCACGCGGTGCACGCTCATTGCGTCACCACGCGATCAGAGGTACTGGCCGGTGTTGGGCACCGTGTCGATGAGGCGTCCGGCCTCCGTGCCCTGCTTGCCTTGGATCAGGGTCCTGATGAAGACGATGCGCTCGCCCTTCTTGCCCGAGATGCGCGCCCAGTCGTCGGGGTTGGTGGTGTTGGGCAGGTCCTCGTTCTCGCGGAACTCGTCGACGCATGCGCTCAGCATGTGCTGCACGCGGATGCCCTTCTGCCCGTAGTCGAGGTAGTCCTTGATGGCCATCTTCTTGGCGCGCGACACGATGTTCTCGAGCATGGCGCCTGAGTTGAAGTCCTTGAAGTAGAGGACCTCCTTGTCGCCGTTGGCGTAGGTCACCTCGAGGAAGCGATTCTCGTCCTCCTCGGAGTACATCCGCTCCACCGCGCGCTGGATCATCGCAGCGCACGTCGCCGCAGGGTCGCCGCCGTGCTCGCTCAGGTCCTCGGAGTGAAGGGGCAGCTCGGGCGTGAGGTACTTGCTGAGGATGTCGCGTGCAGCCTCGGCGTCGGGGCGCTGGATCTTGATCTTCACGTCAAGGCGACCCGGGCGCAGGATGGCAGGGTCGATCATGTCCTCGCGATTGGAGGCGCCGATGACAATGACGTTCTCGAGGCTCTCCACGCCGTCGATCTCGCTGAGGAGCTGGGGCACGATCGTGTTCTCGACGTCACTGGACACTCCGGAGCCGCGCGTGCGGAAGAGCGAATCCATCTCGTCGAAGAACACGATGACGGGCATGCCCTCGGACGCCTTCTCCCGCGCCCTCTGAAAGACGAGGCGGATGTGCCGCTCGGTCTCGCCGACGTACTTGTTGAGCAGCTCAGGGCCCTTGATGTTGAGGAAGTAGGACCGGCCTTCCTGACGACCCGTGCGCTCGGCCACCTTCTTGGCCAGGGAGTTGGCGACTGCCTTCGCGATGAGCGTCTTGCCGCAACCAGGAGGCCCGTAGAGCAGAATGCCCTTGGGAGGAGCGAGTCTATGCTCCTCGAAGAGATCGGGATGCAGGAAGGGAAGCTCGACCGCGTCCTTGATGGCGTCGATCTGGCTCCCGAGACCCCCGATGTCGGCGTAGTCGACGTCAGGAACCTCCTCGAGGACCAGCTCCTCGACCTCGGACTTGGGAATCACCTCGAAGACGTAGCCGCTGCGCGGTTCCATGAGCAGCGAATCCCCCGCTCGCAGCGTCCGCTGGCGCAGAGGCTCGGCGAGGCCCACGACGCGCTCCTCGTCGGCGCGGCCGATGACGAGTGCACGCTCGCCGTCGGCAAGGAGTTCCTTGAGCATCACGATCTCGCCGATGCGCTCGAACGCGCGCACGCCCACGATGTTGAGGGCCTCATTGAGCATGACCTCCTGGCCAGGCTGCAGCGCGGACGCATCGACCTCCGGGGAGGCGACGAGCCTCATCTTGCGTCCGGCAACCGCGACGTCGAGCGAGCCATCCTCCAGACGGGACAGGAATACGCCGTAGCTCCCGGGAGGCTCGGCGAGGCGATCCACTTCCGCCTTGAGCGCCACGATCTGCTCGCGGGCATCACGGAGCGTGGCCACGAGCCGGCCGTTGTGCGCCTGGGCGGCGGCCAACTCGGACTCGAGCACGCGCAGGCGCTCCTCGGGGGTGCGCATCGCAGCGTCACGCTCGCTCATGCCACGCCTCCCTTGTCGGTTCGGTCTCCTCGACCCTACCTACATGGGGTGCGGTACGCCCGTCACGCGCCGGGCGCGCCCCCGGTCAACCCCTTGGCCGGGCGCCGGCGACGCGGGGGTGCGACAGTCCCCTCGGCGAGGCGGCGCGACGTGAGGAGGAAGCCGGTGTGCCCCACCATGCGGTGATCCGGGCGCACCGCAAGCCCCTCGAGGTGCCACGTGCGCACGAGCGACTCCTCCGCGCGCGGCTCCGTCCACCGACCGTCCGCTCGGAGATCCTCCGCGATGCGCGACAGCTGGGTCGTGGTCGCGACGTAGACGACGAGCACCCCACCCGGTCGCAGCGCTGCGGCAACCGTGTCCACGTGCTCCCAGGGATCGAGCATGTCGAGGACGACGGCATCGAAGCCACCGGACAGGCCGGGATCCCAGGGGCGCTCCGCGAGATCGCCGACGTGCAAGGTCCATGTCTCGGGCTCCCCGCCGAACCATCGCGTGACATTGGCCCTCGCGGTCTCGGCGAAGTCGGGCCGGCGCTCGCACGACACCACGCGGCCTTGTGCGCCGACGGTCTGGATGAGCGTGCACGTGAGAGCCCCCGAGCCTGCCCCCGCCTCGAGGACCGACCACCCCGGACGCAGGCCCGTCAGCATCGCGATCCGCGCGGCATCCTTGGGGTAGATGACGGCCGCGCCCCTCGGCATCGACAGCACGAAGTCCTCGAGGAGTGAACGCAGGGCGACGTACCGAGTGCCCCCCGTCGTCGTCACGACGATCCCTTCGGGGCGGCCCAGCAGGTCATCGTGGGCGATCGAACCGCGATGCGTGTGGAACGTCGCACCCGGCTGGAGATTCAGGGTGTGATGGCGCCCGCGATCATCGGTGATCTGCACGATGTCGCCCGGGGAGAGGACGCGGTCGCCGGTCATCCGGGGAGGCTAGCCCAGGCGCGCAGGTCGTCCAGAGTCACGCCCTCGAGCGACGCGATGACGTGGCGCCGATCATGCTGCGGGATGTCCACGAGGTGCGGCACCGCGAGGACGAACGCGCCGCTGGCCTGGCCGGAGGCGACGCCAGTCGGTGAGTCCTCGATCACGACGCAGGCGTCGATGGGCACGCCCAGCCGTCGGGCGGCTTCCAGGTAGGGCTCGGGATGGGGCTTTCCCTGGTCGACTTCGTCGCCTGCCACGGTCGTGTCGAACGCGGGATCCGGCATCCCGGGGTGGTCAGCCACCGCATCGGCGACCGCGTCCAGTAGCCGGCGGTGGGAGGCCGACACGAGTGCCGTGGGCACCCCCGCCCCACGGCACTCGGTGAGGAGCTCCAACGCCCCAGGGCGCCACTCGAGTGCACCTGCCCGCAGCAGGGACTCCATCTCGGCCAGCAGTTCAGCACCGATGAGGTCGGGCCCATGGGGTGAACCCGTCTCGCGGGCCATGTACGTCGTCACGCGCTCGAGGGGCCCGCCGAGGCAGTGCGCCTGGTCCTCCCGTGTCCAGGTGCCACCCCAACTCGAGACGACCCGGCACTCGGCGTCCCACCACAGGTCCTCGGAGTCCAAGAGCGTGCCGTCGAGGTCGAAGAGCACCGCTGCGGGAAGGGTCATGGGCATGGAGGCTATCGGCGGGCTGCGTGACATAGGGTGAACGCGCCCGGGGGCGCGCGCCTCGGGGACCGGAGGTGGCCGCATGATCGAATTCGAGGCCCTGCCCGAGCTCGTCGATCCCGTCCTGGTCGCTGCCTTCGAGGGATGGAACGACGCGGGTGATTCCGCAAGCGATGCCGTCGATCACCTCATCCGCGTGTGGGACGCGATGCCGCTCGCGGAGATCGACCCCGAGGACTACTACGACTACCAGGTCAACCGGCCGATGATCGCCTTCGACGATGAGGGCGTGCGACGCCTCACCTGGCCCACGACGCGCGTGTACGTCGCGCGGCTTCCGCTCGCGACGAGAGACGTCGTGCTCGTGCACGGCATCGAGCCCAACATGCGCTGGCGGCAGTTCACGGAGGAGATCCTCGGCCTTGCAGCGGAACTCGGAGTCACGCTGTCCGTCACGCTGGGCGCCCTGCTCTCCGACAGCCCGCATTCCCGGCCGGTGCCCGTCACGGGCACGGCCACCGATCCGGGGACCGCACTGAGCCTGGGCGTCGAGCCCTCCCACTACGAGGGGCCCACCGGGATCGTGGGCGTCCTCCAGGAGGCCTGTGCCCGTCGAGGCCTGCCGTCAGTGTCGCTGTGGGCAGCCGTCCCCCACTACGTGGCTCAGGCACCCTCGCCGAAGGCCACCCTGGCACTCGTCCGTCGCGTCGAGGACCTTCTCGACGTCCCCGTGCCCCTCGGTGACCTGGTCGAGGAGGCCCGCGCGTGGGAGATCGGCGTCGACGAGCTCGCCGCCGACGATGAAGAGGTCGCCGACTACGTGCGACAGCTCGAGGAGGCGCGCGACACCACGGACCTGCCCGAGGCGAGCGGTGAGGCCATCGCGCGGGAGTTCGAGCGCTATCTGCGACGCCGCGGCACGGACGGCACCTGAGTCTCGCATCAACCCTGAGCGTGCATCGCCTGGTACGCGCGGATGAGGGCGTCGGTCGAGGAGTCCCGGTCGAGCGGGCGGTCCGCATCCTGGAGGTCCGGAAGAATCGAGTTGGCCATCTGCTTGCCGAGCTCGACCCCCCATTGATCGAAGCTGTCGATGCCCCACACCGCCCCCTGAACGAAGACACTGTGCTCGTAGAGCGCGATGAGGGCGCCGAGGGCATGCGGCTCCAGTCGCGCCGCCAGGATGAACGTCGAAGGACGATTGCCCGGCATGACCTTGTGTGCCACGAGGTCCTCAGGAGTGCCATCGGCACGCACCTCTTCGGCCGTGCGCCCGAAGGCGAGCACCGCAGCCTGCGCCAGCGCGTTGGCGGCGAGCATGTCCTGCATGTCGAAGACGGGCTCGAGCGCCTGCGCGAAGAGCGCGAAGTCACACGACACGAGCTCCGTGCCCTGATGCAGCAGCTGGTAGAACGAGTGCTGGCCGTTGGTGCCCGGCTCCCCCCAGTAGATCGCACCCGTGTTGTAGTCCACGTGCGCCCCGTCGAGGCGCACTGACTTGCCGTTGCTCTCCATGGTGAGCTGCTGCAGGTACGCCGGGAACCGGGCGAGGAACTGCGCGTAGGGCAGCACGGCATTGGTCGGGATGTCGAGGAAGTCCCGGTTCCACACGGCGATGAGTCCCATGCGCAACGGGATGTTGGATGCCGGATCCGCCAGGAGGAAGTGCTGGTCCATGGCGTGGAATCCGTCGAGCATCTCGCGGAAGTGCTGCGGTCCTATCGCGATCATGGTGCTGAGCCCGATGGCCGAGTCCATCGAGTAGCGTCCGCCGACCCAGTCCCAGAATCCGAACATGTTGGCGGTGTCGATGCCGAAGGCAGCCACGCGCTCGGCATTGGTGGAGACCGCGACGAAATGCCTTTCCACGGCAGACTCCCCGAGCGCTTCGACGATCCACTGGCGGGCCGCCTTGGCGTTCGTCAGGGTCTCCTGGGTGCCGAACGTCTTGGACGCCACGATGAAGAGCGTCCGCGCAGGGTCGAGCCCTCGGAGCGCTTCGGTGATGTCGGTGGGATCCACGTTGGAGACGAAGCGGAAGGTCATCTCGCGGTCCGAGTAGTAGCGGAGCGCCTCGTACGCCATCGCCGGCCCGAGGTCCGATCCGCCGATGCCGATGTTCACGACGTTGCGGATCGATTGACCGGTGGCCCCCGTCCACTCCCCGTCGCGCACGCGGTCGGAGAAGTCCTCCATCCGACGCAGGACGTCGTGGACTTCGGTGGCGACATCGCCGCCGTCCACCTGGAGCGACGCACCCGTGGGCAGGCGCAGCGCCGTGTGCAGCACCGCCCTGCCCTCGGTGACGTTGATGTGCTCCCCGGCGAACATCGCGTCACGTCGGGCGAGCACGCCCTGTTCGCGTGCCAGCTCGTGGAGGAGGTCCATGACCTCGTGGGTGACGCGCTGCTTGCTGAAGTCGACCCGAAGCCCCGCGGCCTCGAGGGTCCACGCGGGCCCCCGGTCAGGTTCCTCCGCGAAGAGCGACCGCAGGTGCCTCTCGCGCATGGCAGGGGCTTGTTCGAGGAGGCGGGCCCACGCGGCGGTGCGGGAGGGATCGCTCGGTTCCGTGACGTTCATGCGCGAAGCCTTGCACTACGGTGTCCGGGTCGTACACCGTATGCCGCAAGGGACACCCTGCGGTCGCGCGGTGACCACGTGACGAAGGGAAGGGCCATGGCGACATCGCAGCCCATGCAGCTGGGCATGATCGGACTCGGTCGTATGGGCGCCAACATCGTGCGCCGCATCATGCGCGATGGACACTCGGCGGTCGTCTACGACCGGGATCCGGCCGCGGTCGCGGCCCTCGTGTCGGAAGGCGCCATCGGCGCCACCTCGTTGGCCGACCTCGTTGCCAAGATGGAGCAACCACGCAACGTCTGGATCATGGTCCCTGCCGGCGCCATCACTCAGGCGGTCGTGGACGAGCTCGGGAGCCTCCTGGCCGAGGGCGACACCATGATCGACGGGGGCAATTCCTACTACCGGGATGACATCCGCCGTGCCGCGGCGCTGCGACCGCAGGGAATTCACTATGTCGACTGCGGCACCTCAGGCGGCGTGTGGGGCCTCGAGCGCGGGTACTCCCTCATGATCGGTGGTGACGACGAAGCCGTGAACCGACTCGACCCGATCTGGGGCTCCGTCGCGCCCGGCGTGGACTCTGCGCCCCGCACGGGTGATCGCACGGGGGATCTCGTGCCCGGGGAGGCAGGTTGGCTCCATTGCGGTCCCAACGGTGCGGGTCACTTCGTGAAGATGGTGCATAACGGGATCGAGTACGGCCTCATGGCCGCGTACGCCGAGGGGCTCAACATCCTCAAGCATGCCGACACCGGCCTGCACCAGCGCGATGCGGACGCAGAGACCGCTCCCCTGGAGCATCCGGAGTACTACCAGTACGACTTCGACCTGCCCGCGATCGCTGAAGTGTGGCGTCGCGGCAGCGTCGTCGGATCGTGGCTGCTGGACCTCACGTCACTCGCCCTGTCGCGGTCCGGAGATCTGACGGAATTCTCCGGCCGCGTGTCGGATTCGGGCGAGGGACGATGGACGTCCATCGCAGCTATCGAGGAGGGCGTCCCGGCACCCGTGCTCACCGAGGCGCTCTACTCGCGCTTCGACAGCCAGGGCATGGCCGACTTCGCCTACAAGATCATGTCGGCGCAACGCAAGGAGTTCGGCGGCCACGACGAGAAGTCCTCGTAGTCACGGGGGACCAGGTGGTGCAGGCCTAGTCACTGAGATCGACCCCGAGGAGCGCATCGACCGCGTCACGGATGCGGGCGGGCGCCTCTCCGCTGTCGCCTCCGCGCGCGATCGCCTCGTCGGCCCAGTTGTCGACCGCGACGATCGCTGAACGCGTGTCCAGGTCGTTCGCCACGGCCACCCGCATGTCCGCGACCGTTGACTCCGCTGGCGGCCCGGCGGGCAGCGACGCTGCCCTGCACCAGCGCGCCAGGCGCTCCTCGGCCTCATGCAGACCGGCATCCGTCCAGTCCCAGTCCTCGCGATAGTGGTGGGTCAGGACCGCCAGTCGAATGGCCCCCGGCCGAACCCCCGCCTCCCGCAGGCGATGGACGAAGACCAGGTTGCCGAGAGACTTGCTCATCTTGACGCCGTCGAGGCCGACCATTCCTGCATGCACGTAGTCACGGGCGTAGGGGCGAGCGCCTTCGAGGACCTCCGCATGGCTCGCGCCCATTTCGTGGTGGGGGAAGATCAGGTCTCGACCCCCGCCCTGCACGTCGAAGGTCATGCCCAGGTGGTCCAGGGCGATGGCGACGCATTCGATGTGCCATCCCGGCCTCCCATGCCCGAGCGGCGTGTCCCACGCCGGCTCCTCGGGTCGCGCGGAGCGCCACAGAAGCGGATCGAGCGGGTCCCGCTTGCCGGGCCGCAGAGGATCCCCGCCTCGCTCCGCGAAGAGGGCAAGCATCTCGTCGCGGGAGAGGCCTGAGACGTCCCCGAAGAGCGGATCCGCCGAGATGTCGAAGTAGAGATCGCCCTCGACGTCATAGACCGCGCCCCGCTCCCGCAGGCCCTGAATGCACGTCACGACGCTGGGTATCGACTCCACCGCTCCGATGTAGTCATCCGGTGGCACCACCCGCAGGAACTCCATGTCCTCACGGAAGAGCTGCGTCTCCCGACGCGCGATGTCGCGCCAATCCTGTCCGGTGGCGACCGCCCGCTCCAGCAAGGGGTCGTCGATGTCGGTGACGTTCTGCACGTAGTGCACGTGGTGTCCGGCATCTCGCCATGCGCGCACGAGGGTGTCGAAGGCGAGGTAGGTGGCGGCATGACCCATGTGCGTTGCGTCGTACGGCGTGATGCCGCATACGTAGAGCCGGGCGACCTCGCCGGGGGCGGTGGGTCGCAGCTCGCCGCTTGAGGTGTCGCGCACTCGGACGGGACGCCCGCCCGGGCCCAGCGTGGGGACGATGGGGCTCGGCCAGGACTCCATGCCGCGAGCCTAGGAGGTTGCCGCGTCTGCCTTCACATGGCGGGCCAGGGCAGGGCCGGCCAGGCTCCATCGGGACTGGGGAATGCGCGGCCGCTCAGCAAGGCAGCGAGGCGATCCGCGGTTGCCGCGATCTCCGTTTGCGTGAGCAGCATGTCCAGGCGGTCGCTCACGCTCTCCCATCCGTCGGCCATCGTCTGGAGGTCCGCGAGGATCGCATCGTCCAGGTCGGTGCCCGCCCATCCCCACAGGACCGTGCGGAGCTTGGGCTCCTCGTGGAAGGTCAGGCCGTGGTCGATGCCGGCCACGCGCGCGGAGCCCGATCGCAGGACATGCCCGCCTTTGCGATCCGCGTTGTTGACGATCGCGTCCAGTACGGCAAGGCGCCTCAACTCCGTCGAATCCTCGTGCACGAGGCACACGTGATCCCCTCGGGCCCCCTCGCCCTCCGCCACGATGTGCCAGCCCTCGGGCACCGTGCGGGCCTCGACGACGTCCACGGGGGGCGTGCCTCCGTCGATGTCCACCCACGCCTGAAGGCTTCCCGGTCCCATCGGGGCGTCCTCCCGCCACACCGTCACCGGCACGAGTCCCCATCCCAGGGCCCGGTCGACGACGTAGGTCGCCACTTCGCGGAGCCCCAGCGTGCCCGTGGGGAAGTCCCACAGAGGCCTCTCGCCGCGGCGGGGCTTGTACACCGCCTGCACGCGAGCATCGCCCGCCGTGCATTCCACGCGCATCGCCGAGTTGGAGGAGTCCCAGAGCCGACCCTCGACACCCATGTCGCCTGTGGACAGCAGCGCCTCGATGCCGTCCGTCACGTCGTGCCGATCGCTCACGCGCGTCGCCGGTAGCCGTTGGCGCGCGGGCAGATGTGCCCGGAGGGATCGAGGGGCTGCAGGCAGAAGGGGCAGGGAGGACGCCCCGCGGCGACCAGCGCCCTGGCGCGTCGGGCGAACGCCGCCGCAGCATCCGGCGAGAGGAAGACGCGCAGGGTGTCGGCCGCATCGGGATCGTCGTCGCCGGGCTCAGCGGCCTCGTCCTCGCCCAGCGCGTGCGCTTCGAGCAGGAGCCCCTCGCCCGCGCCTTCGTCGGTGATCCACGCCAGGCCGAGGGCACCGACGCGGAACTCCTCCTCCAGCGGGAGGGCGAGCGGATCGTTGTCCTCTCGTCCGGCCATCGTCGACGCCCCCGCCTGGTCGATCAAGCTGTCGATTCGATCGGCGAGCATGCTCACCTGGGCCTTCTCCAACGACACGGATGTCACCGAGTGGTCATCACTCGCCTGCAGGTAGAACGTCCGCTCCCCGGGCAGGCCGACCGTGCCCGCGACGAATCGACGAGGTGCGACATACGAATGGATGCGGCGTGGCACCACGTCACCGTATCCGGGGGCCGCCGCTAGCGCTCCCCCGAGCCACCGCCCACCGTGCCCTCGACACTCCGCCGAGAGCGCGTGCGCGCGAATGCAGAGAGATCGGAACCCCTGTCGTTGACGTGGAGCACCTGTACTCCGCGAGGGCCGTAGCGCACGACCGACACCGAGGCGGGATCCACCACGATGCGCTGGAACTGATCGAGGTGCGCGCCGAGCGCGTCCGCAAGGATCGCCTTGATGACGTCGCCGTGCGACACCATCGCGTACGTGGCGCGCTCCCCCAGGCGCGCATTCCAATCGTGCACGGCGGCGAGGGCTCGCGCCTGCATCTCGGGAAGGGATTCGCCCTCGGGGAAGGTCACGGCACTCGGCCGCTCCTGGACGGTGCGCCACAGCGCCGTCTTCGCGAGATCCTTCAACGGTCGGTTCGTCCATTCGCCGTATCGGCACTCCCCTAGGCGCTCATCCAGCTCGATGGCGGGGGGACGCCGCTGCCCGAGGGCAAGGGCCTCGGCCGTCTGCACCGTCCGTTCCAGGGGGCTGCTCACGATGGCGGCCAGGCGGACAGGGCTCAAGCGCTCGGCTGCCGCCCTGGCCTGGGCCTCGCCCTGCTCGTCCAGGTGGACCCCGGGCGTCCAGCCGGCGAGGATCCCGCTCGCATTGGCCTGCGTGCGACCATGTCGGACGAGGAACACCAGCGACATGCCGCGACGCTATCGGACGATAGGGGCGCCGCGCGGCTGCCATGGGAGGCGACACGTGATCGGCATCATGGGGCTCTACCACGACGGAAGGCTGGTTTCCGGCTCCAGGGGTGCTCCCGGGACCGCGTCGAGAGAGGCCCTCGAGCGGGCACGCGACGCCGCGACGGCGGCGACCGACTTCACCTGGGTGGCGCTTTCGGACCCCACGCGAGCCGAAGTCGACCTCGTCGCCGATGTCTTCCACCTGGAGCCTCTCCTCTTGGAGGACGCCACATCCCGGCAGCAGCGAGCCAAGATCGAGATCGGCGACCAGCGGCTCTTCGTGCTCCTCAAGGTCCTCGAATGGGTCGACGACACCTCGGACGTCGAAACGGGCCAGGTGGCGTGCTTCGTCGGCCCTGGGTACGCGATCACCATGAGGATGGGCCGCGCGGAGGACACCGACATCGTGTCCGCGCGACTTGCCGCGCATCCCGAGCTGGCCGCCACCGGCCCCCTCTCCGTCTTCTGGGCTATCGCTGACGTCGTGGCACGCGAATACCTCGCCGTCGGGGAGGCGATCCAGTCCGACATCGAGGAGATCGAGCAGCAGGTTTTCTCCGACCAGCCCTCCCAGGCGGCCAACCGGATCTACCGGCTCAATCGGGAGAACATCGAGATGCGGCGGGCTGTCCAGCCGCTCCTGCCGGACTCCCAGAGGCTGGCACGCGAGTCGCTTCCCCTGGTGCCCCCGCCCCTGCATCCCTACATGCGCGATGTCGGCGACAACATCCTGCGGGCCGGCGACATGGTGGATGGCTTCGACTCGACGCTCATGACCATGCTGATGGCGAGCACCGCGCGCCAGGATCTCCTGCAGAACAAGGACATGCGCAAGATCTCCGCGTGGGCGGCCATCATTGCCGTCCCCACGGCCATCGCAGGGATCTATGGCATGAACTTCGACGACATGCCGGAGCTGCACTGGAGTTTCGGCTATCCCGTGGTGCTCGCCATCATGGCCGGTATCTGCCTGCTGCTCTACCGCGGCTTCAAGAAGTCGGGCTGGCTCTGACTCGGGTGCGTTTCGAGCTCACGTAGCCGTGATCGTGCCGGTGACCAGCAGCCCCACGATGAGCGCCGCGAGCGCCAGCCGGTAGGCCACGAACGGCAGGTACGACCCCGTCCGCAGGTAGCGCAGCAGCCAGGCGATCACGGCATAGCCGACGGCGAAGGCGATCGCCGTGGCCACGATGGTCTGGCCCCAGGCGACCTGCGGATCGTCGCCGATGCGCGTGGCCTCGTAGAACCCGGACCCCAGCACCGCGGGGATGGCGAGGAGGAACGCGTATCGGGTGGCGGCCTCTCTGGTGTAGCCGAGCGTGAGGCCCATCGTGATCGTGGCGCCCGAGCGGGAGACTCCGGGGATGAGCGCGAGTGCCTGGGCGAGTCCGAGGCCGATGGCGTCACGGGTGCGCATGTCGGTGATCTCGCGCTCCTTGCGTCCGAACCTGTCTGCCAGACCCAGGAGCACGCCGAAGACGGCCAGCATCGTGGCCGTGATCCACAGGTTCCGCGCGATCGTCTCGATCTGCTCCGTGAAGGCCAGGCCCAGCACCACGATCGGGACTGTCCCGAGGATCACATACCAGCCGAGACGGGCGTCCGCGGTGCCCCGAGACTGTGGTCGCACGAGACTGCGCGCCCATGCACTGATGATGCGCGCGATGTCGTGGCGGAAATAGATGAGGACGGCGGCCTCCGTGCCGATCTGGGTGACAGCGGTGAAGGCCGCGCCCGGATCCCCCCAGCCGAAGATGCGCGAGAGCACCAGGATGTGCGCGCTCGAGGAGACGGGGAGGAACTCCGTGAGCCCTTGGATCACGCCGAGGACGACAGCCTCGAACCAGGTCATGGCGCCAGTCGCATGACCCGTGGCCGCGTGGCCGCCTGTGTGAGCATCGCCCTTAGGCCTCCGACAGCCCCGCCTGGGCGAGGAGCTCGGGCATCATCCGCACCGTCTCCATACGACTCTCCAGCGTGTCGTAGTAGCTCGCGATGCTCAAGGTGGTGACACCCGCGGCGGCATACGACTTGAGTCGCTCGACGATCGCATCGGGCGGTCCGATGAGGGCCGTGCGCTGGATGAACTCCAGGGGCACGGCCGCTGCCGCCCCTGCGTAGTCCTTGGCGAGGTAGAGGTCCTGGATGCGCTCGGCGGCCTCGCCGAACCCCATCCGCACGGCGAGTGCGTTGTAGAAATTCTTCTCGCGCGAGCCCATCCCGCCGATGTAGAGCGCGCAGTACGCGCGCACGGGTTCAGCGCACGCCTCGATGTCGTCGCCGATGATCACCGGGACAGTGGGGACGATGTCGAAGCCCTCCATGCCCAGGCCTGCCTTGTCCCGGCCAGCACGGACATGGGCAAGCAGTTCACCGGCATGGTCGGGGTCGAAGAAGATCGCCAGCCAGCCGTCGGCGATCTCCCCGGCTAGCTCGAGATTGCGCGGCCCGACGGCCGCGAGGTAGATCGGGATCCGCTCCCGCACCGGGTGCACCGTCAGGGTGAGCGCCTTGCCAGGGCCGTCGGGCAGCGGCAGCGTGAAGAACTCACCGTCGTAGGTGAGTCGCTCGCGCGCGAGAGCCTTGCGGACGATGGCGACGTATTCGCGCGTGCGCGCCAGCGGCTTGTCGAAGCGCACGCCGTGCCATCCTTCCGACACCTGCGGGCCCGAGACGCCCAGGCCGAGTCGGAACCGACCGCCCGAGAGCGTGTCGAGGGTTGCCGCGGTCATGGCGGTATTGGCCGGTGTGCGGCCGGGAATCTGGAAGATGGCCGAACCCACGTCGATGCGCTCGGTCTGGGCCGCCACCCAGGCGAGCACCGTGGCGGCATCCGATCCATAGGCCTCGGCCGCCCACACCACCGCGTAGCCGACGCGATCGGCCTCCCGCGCGAGTGCGAGGTTGTCGGCGTCGTTGCCCGCACCCCAGTATCCGAGATTGAGACCCAGCTTCATGCGTCCTCCCGAGTGCGTGGCGCGCCCTCGGCGGACCGGTGGCCTTGCGCGTGTCGGACGAGCCTATCCGGGCCGCGCCCTGGCTAGGTTGCCCACGTGGAGCGTCGCGCGCTGGGACTCACCGGCGGGACCGTCGGCACTATCGGCCTGGGCACGGCGACGTGGGGTCGCGGGACCGACCTCGATGAGGCCCGCGCGCAGGTATCCCTGCTCGTGGAGGCGGGCGGCAACCTCGTGGACCTCGCTGCGTCGTCATGGCTCTCGGGCTTCGCGTGCGAAGCGCTCTCGGACGCCGGCCTGCGCCGCGAGGCCTTCATCAGCGTCCGCCTCCCCGCCTCGGGCTCCCAGCGCGACCTGCTGTCCGATCTCGACCAGGGCCTCACGGCCCTCGGAATGGAGCACGCCGATCTGTGGACCGTCGAGGGATGGGATCCGCACCTTCCGTGGACGGAGCTCGTCTCGGCTCTCGCCATCGGCGTCGCCACGGGGCGGGCTCGATACGTCGGCATCTGCCCCTCAGCACCCTGGCAATCCGCGCTCGTCGGCGCCGGGCTCGCGATGCACCCCGACCGGCCGCCGCTCGCCGCCATCACGACCCCCTACTCGCTCCTGGACAGCGCAACTGCGGAAGAGGTCGCCCAGGTGTCGCAGGCGGTGGGCGCGGGCTTGCTCGCGGCATGGCCACTGGCCGGTGGCGTCCTGACAGGGAAGTACCGCCACGCCACTCCCCCGGACTCGCGCGGTGCTGGCGAGCGGCATGCCGCTCGCATGCACCATTACCGCTCACCGTGGTCACGCCCCGTCGTCGACGGACTGTGCGCCGCTGCCGAAGGCCTCGGCTCGACGCCGGGTGCGCTGGCCCTGGCCTGGGTGCGGGACCGCCCCGGTGTCGCCGCAGCGCTCGTGGGCGCGCGAACGGTGCACCAATGGCGGGCGGCGCTCGCCGGCGCTGATGTCCCCATGCCCACCGAGATCCGTCAGGCGCTCGACGAAGTCGCTGACGAGGCGGCGCGTGTCGGCCATGATGGTGACACGGGATCAGGGTCCGCCTAGGCCAGCCGCGGGAGGGCAGCGATGTCGGCGTCGCGCAGCAGCGCATACGAGTACCGCGAGTTCGCCCTGCCGCGGGAGACGTCTCGCGACGTGGCCCGAAGCGTGCTGACCGAGTACGCCGAGTACGGGCACTGGGAGCTGGCCCGGCTGCGCCTGTATCCCGATGGGCGACGTCGCGTGTGGCTGCGCCGCCGAGTGATGAGGGTGGAGCGCACGGCCTGAGCCCCGGATCCCCTGAAGGTCAGTGCGCCCGGTGATCAGGCAAGTCGCAGGAAGCGATCGAGTGTCCGCACCCCGAAGTGCACGGCGTCGATCGGCACGCGCTCGTCCACGCCGTGGAAGAGCGCAGTGAAGTCGAGATCGGGGGGCAGGCGCAGCGGGGAGAAGCCGTAACCATGCACCCCGAGGCGCGAGAAGGCCTTCGCATCCGTGCCCGCGGACAGCAGGTACGGAGCGACCGCCGCGCCGGGATCCTCTGCGTCGAGAGCTGCGCGCATGGCATCGACCAAGGGGACGTCGTATGACGCTTCGAGCGCGACATCGTGGTTGATGAACTCGCGACGCACCGTGGGCCCCAGGAGTCGGTCGATCTCCATGAGGAAGGCATGCTCCTCACCGGGGACGTACCTGCCGTCGACGACAGCCGTGGCATCCGCGGGGATGACATTCGCCTTGTATCCCGCCTCGAGCATCGTGGGGTTGGTCGTATTGCGCGTCCCCGCTCCGATGAAGCGGGCCACCGGGCCCAGCTGTCGGGTGAGCGACTCAGGATCCTCGAGGTCGAGTTCGATCCCGTAGGCCTGGCTGATCGCGCTCACCATGTGGCGGGCTGTCGGCGAGAGCTTCACGGGCCAGCGGTGCTGGCCGATCCGAGTGACGGCGGCCGCCACCTCGGTCACCGCGTTGTCGCCCGTGAGGGCGGACCCGTGGCCCGCCGTTCCCTCGGCGACAAGCCGCATCCAGGCGATGCCCTTCTCCGCCGTCTGGATCAGATACAGGCGTCGATCGTCGGGAAGAGTGAGCGAGAAGCCACCCACTTCGCTGACGCCCTCGCTCACGCCCTCGAGGATGTCGGGCCGATGGTCGACGATCCAGTGGGATCCGTGCTGCCCGCCCGCCTCCTCATCGGGGATGAAGAGGAAGACGAGGTCGCGAGAGGGGCGCTGCCCGGATCGGCTCCACGCCCGCGCGAGCGCGATGAGCATCGCGTCCATGTCCTTCATGTCGACTGCGCCGCGGCCCCACACCATGTCGTCGAGCACCTCGGCGGCGAAGGGCGGCACGGACCAGTGCGAAGCCCGGGCGGGCACCACGTCAAGGTGCCCGTGCAGGAGCAGCCGGGGCCGGGAGGGATCCGAGCCCGGGATGCGCGCGACCACGCCCTGACGCCGCGAGGATGTCGTGCTGAACCTCTCCACCTCCAGGCCCGCCTCCGTGAGCGATGCCTCGACGTACTCCGCTGCGGCCGCCTCTCCCGGGCCGGTGTCCGTGCCGTCATTGGTGGTGTCGATCCGGATGAGGTCGCGCAGGATGTCGATCACCTCGGCCTGAGCCGCCACGGCCTCGACGCTGGGGTCCGGAGCCGTCGCAGTCACAGGCCCATCCTGCCCTGCCGAGGCAGTGGGAGGCAGGCCTTGGCCTGTTGTTATCCTCTCCGTCGGCGATCGGGTCGTGTCCCCTCACGGCCAGGTCACCTCCCACGTCCGGGTGGCGGAATTGGCAGACGCGCTAGCTTGAGGTGCTAGTGCCCCAAAAGGGCATGGGGGTTCAAGTCCCCCCTCGGACACTCGCTACACGCCTGTGCGCGCATTTGCTACCCGCGAGGACGATGCGGTCGCTAGCCTCCTTCCTGGCTCGTCGTGCAGCGCCGCTCCCGCGGCGCCTTCCCCTGACCGGCAGGCCTCCGTCGCCATGGTCCCGGAGGTTTCCTTGTCTGCACCCCCCACTCACACCGGCCAGCGCGGGGTCTCCGCCTTCGATCGCTGGTTCTCCCTCACGGCCCGAGGCTCTACCTACGGTCGAGAGATCCGCGGCGGATTCGTCACGTTCTTCACGATGGCCTACATCGTGGTGCTGGCTCCACTCATCCTCGGCACCGCCAAGGATGTCAACGGCCTGTACGTGGGAGGTACCGCGGACGTCGTCAAGGCGATCACGATGGTGTCGGCCTCGGTCGCGCTCGTCGCCGGCGTCATGACGATTCTCATGGGTGCGATCGGACGCTTCCCGATCGCCATCGCCGCGGGACTCGGGCTCATCCCCGTCGTGGCGTTCACCCTGGCTCCGCAGATGACCTGGGCCGATGCGATGGGCATCGTCGTCCTCGAGGGCATCCTCATCCTGCTGCTCGTCCTCACCGGCTTCCGCGCCGCCGTCTTCAAGGCGGTGCCCGAGCAGCTGAAGTACGCCATCGGCGTCGGCATCGGCCTCTTCATCACCCTCATCGGGCTCGTCGATGCGGGCATCGTCCGTCCCGGCGTGCCGCTGCTGTCGTTCGGCGTCTTCGGCGAGCTCCGCGGCTGGCCCATCCTCACCTTCGTCCTGGGCCTGGTCATCACGATCATCCTCATGGTGCGCAAGGTCCGCGGCGCCATCCTCATCGGCATCATCGCGACGACCATCATCGCCATCGTCATCGAGACGCTGTTCAAGGTCGGGCCCAAGACCGGACCGGACGGGGCAGTGGCAAACCCCACCGGCTGGGGACTCAATGTGCCGGCCATACCGAGCACGTGGATCTCCACGCCTGACCTCGGACTCCTCGGCCAGTTCAATCTCTTCGGATCGTTCCAGGCCATCGGCGTCGTCGCAGCACTGCTGGCGATCTTCGCGCTCCTGCTCAGCGACTTCTTCGACACGATGGGCACGGCCTTCGGGCTGGCCACCGAGGCAGACCTGCTCGACGACAAGGGCGAGATCCCGCACTTCCAGAGCATCCTCGTGGTCGACTCCGTCGCCGCAGCCGCAGGCGGAGCCGCGTCCGCTTCGAGCAATACCGCCTACATCGAGTCGGCCGCGGGGATCGGAGATGGGGCGCGGACCGGTATCGCCTCCCTGGTCACGGGTGCGCTCTTCCTCGTCGCCATGCTCATCTCCCCGATTGTCACCGTCATCCCCTACGAGGCTGCCGCGCCAGCGCTGGTCGTCGTCGGCTTTCTCATGATGAGCCAGATCCGGCACATCGACTTCACGGACCTCTCGATCGGCATCCCGGCCTTCCTCACGATCGTGCTCATGCCCTTCACCTACTCGCTCGTCAACGGCATCGGCGCAGGCTTCGTCAGCTACTGCATCATCAAGGTCGCGACCGGCAAGGCGCGCGAGGTCAACTGGCTCATGTGGATCGTGTCAGGAGCCTTCCTCGTCTACTTCGCTATCGACCCGATTCGCACCCTTTTCGGCGGCGGATGAGACGACCCTGTCGCCGCGGCATGATGGAGCCATGTCATCACCCGGGCGAGCGCCGCTCACGCGGCTCGCTCCCACGCCCAGCGGCTTCCTGCACGAGGGCAACCGGCTGAACTTCCGCGCGACCGCTGACCTCGCCGCCTCACTGGGCGCGACCCTGGCCCTGCGGATCGACGACGCGGACGCGACCCGCTACCGGCGAGAGTACGCCGAGGACATCTTCGTGACCCTGCGCGAGATGGCCATCTCCTGGACCGTGGGCCCGCGCGACGTGGACGACTTCGAGCGGCACTGGACCCAGCGCACCAAGACGGAGTACTACCGGGATGCGCTCCGACAGGCAATCGCATCGGGCCTCCCCGTCTACGCATGCGCCTGCTCTCGAGCCCAGCAATCGGGTCCGGCGTCAAAGGGATGCGCGGGGGGTTGCCGCACGCGATCGCTCGCGCTCGAGCCCGGGCGCACCGCCTTGAGGGTCACGATCGACGCCGGAACGCAGGTGATGTTGGGCGACGAGGTGGTGCCGCTCGCGGAGGCGATGGGCGACTTCGTCATCTGGAGACGCGACGATCTTCCCGCCTACCAGCTGGTGTCCGTCGTGGAGGATCGCGACCTGGGAGTCACGCATATCGTGCGCGGCCGCGATCTCCTTCCGTCGAGTGCGGCCCAGGTCCACCTTGCGCGGTGGACGGACGCCCAGAACGTCGCCGATGCCGTCTACGTGCACCACGGGCTCGTCACGGATGCGTCCGGCGCCAAGCTCTCGAAGTCCACGCTGGCGCGAGCGACACGACGGGAGGGAGACAGGTGAACGCCAATCCTGAGATCGGCCAGATGCTCGTCGCGGCGGGCATCCCGACCAATGTCCACGACTCAGCGATCGACCCTGGCGGCGGCACGGTGATCCTCATCCACGGCTCGGGCCCCGGGGTCAGCGCGTGGGCAAACTGGCGCCTCACCATGCCCGCGCTCGCGTCGCACTTCCGCGTGATCGCCCCCGACATCGTCGGGTTCGGCTACACCGAACGGGCCGTCGACGACTACAGCCTGGATACCTGGACGCAGCACGTCGTCGGCGTGCTCGATGCCCTCGAGATCGATCAGGCGCACGTCGTCGGCAACTCCTTCGGTGGCTCGCTCGCCCTCTCACTCGCCATCCGGCACCCCGACCGAGTCCGTCGCCTCGGGCTCATGGGAGCGGTCGGGATCGACTTCCCCCTCACACCGGGGCTGGATGCGGTGTGGGGCTATGAGCCGAGCGTCGAGGCGATGGCCGC